>NZ_CP029797.1:527586-847672 GCF_003268595.1 Paraliobacillus zengyii
TAATTTTATCGTAATAGTTATTCCGGCCGTTTTACTATTTGCTGTAAAGCATCCTCGTGATAAAGGAATGACGAGAATAGGAGATCTAGAAGAAAGTGAAGCGAATAAAGCGAAAAATGAAGGGTTTATGTTTGAAGAAGCTAGAAGAAAACCATTAACGTGGCTATTGTTTTTATCGACGGCGTTAGTTGTCTTTAGTTCTAGCTCAATCCTTGCTCATGCGCAACCTTACCTTATCATACAGGGTTTTTCTACTAATGCTAGTGCCTCGATTATTTCATTGATGATAGGATTTTTAACGATTGGTTCGATCGTTGCTGGGTATTATTGTGATAAGGTAAGTTTAAAACAAGGCGCTGCTGGTTGTGCGATTATATTTGCAATTTGTTTCTTAGGACTTGCTGCAATGCCAACTGCTAAATGGCTAATCGTGCTTGCAATCATTGGGTATGCATTTGGAAGTCCATCGGTTAATATTATTTCACCTCTATTAGCAAATCATATGTTTGGTGAGAAAGACTTTGGTACTTTCATGGGCTTAATTACACTATCTATTAGCCTCGGCGGAACATTTGGTGGTGTTTATGTTGGAATGATTTATGATATCACAGGTTCCTATACTTTAGGATGGTTAACGATGGCAGTTGCTCTTCTATTAGCAGCAATTATTCGTTGGTATTGTGCAAATCAAAATGTTAGATTTGATTTGCGAAAAGTAAAGCAAAGGGACTCAGAGTACAATCTTACTTAAATGAAGAAATAGAATGAACGACGGCTTTTACATTCACTTTTTCCATTTTAAAATAAAAAACAGAGAAAATTAAAAACCAAATACAATTTGTCATCTCCTAACATGCTGATGTAATTGCATGTTAGGATTTTTTTATGGCAATATATCGACTATCTGTCTTTATTCCTTTTTTTACAATGAAATATTACTTTATCTTTAGTATATTAAATAAAAAAGAGGAGTATTAGCTAATCAACTTCGTATGCACTCTTTTTAAACTAGGGAGGCTTTCTTTCAATGAGTACAGGAAATAACACACAAAAGTTTATCAGTGTTGGTGAACTCTCTGTAGGGTTTAGTGAAAATATAATAGAGCCTACTGAACATTTAGTTGGTAAAGAATTCAGCTTTTTTTATAAGACCGGAAAGACTGGAAAAATATCTTTTTTAGATAGAGAAACGGTAAAATGGTCGGAATTGGAAGAGGATAAGGAAGTAAGATATATATCTTCTTATACTGCAATAAATCCTCGAGATAACATATATTTTATTGACTTTATTGCTTCTTATGGAAATACAAAGTCTATTTCTATTATATTAGACGGCAAGAAACAAATAGCTACAGTTATAAGTGGTGTCCTACCAACAACAGCAGAGGTATCCATACCTATGTTAAAACGAGCAGAACAAGCAATGCCGTTAACTTCAGTAAAAGCTAATATTGAACATGTTTCCGTTAATTCACCATTTACAGAAAGTACTTTTCAACATCAAGAAACGAAAGATTTAATTGGAAAGCGGGTTCAATTTCAATATAGTTCTAAGGACATTTATGAACATATTTATCTTAATGAAAATATGTGTACGTGGCATTGTATCTCAGGCAATGAAAAAGGTCTAAGTGACACGGATAAATGTTTCTACTATAAGCTTGATGAAGATTTCTACTTATTTATATGGTTGGAGAAAGTAATTCCTACTATGGGAATTGTTCTTGAAGACCTCAATGTTCTAAGATCATATGGTAAAATTTACGGTTATGAAGATTATACTGCGGGAAAAATATCAAACTTTCCAGTTGGATCATTTGCTAAACTGATGAATAATGAGATTTAGAAAATAAGATAGTCGATATTGTAAACTGGTAAGCTTTTTAATTGCAATTACAAATAAATCGATTGCTTAATGAAAGCTAGAGAAGATTAATTAGATTCACTATAAAGATAAGGCAGATTAGAGAACAAAAGTTTCTAATCTGCCTTATTTATGTACTAGACCAAGAGAATGAATTTATGAATTGATTATTTCAAGATACTCTTTCGGTGTGATAAACATGTATTTTTTAAAATCTTTATAAAAATGGGCTTTATCATAATAACCATACTTATCAACAATATCTGATAGTAGATAAGGCTTTCTAATAAGAGTGTTAACAGAATATTGCAATCTGACTATTTGGCTAAATTCCTTAGGCGAGAAACCAATGTATTCTGCGAATTTTTTCCGTAAATATCTATCTGAATAGCCTGTTTCTGTTGAGAGCTCTTTTACAGTTTTTAATCCCTTGGATAGGTATATAATATCGAGACAACAATTGATTAGATTTCTATCATAGTTATATCCAGTCTCATTGGCAGGAGTTAAAAAAGAGGTAAACAATGAAATGCGTTTTTTGAATTCGTTTTGTTGGACTATTTGTTCAAGGAATGAGTTATTAAAATTTAAAACATCTGTTAAGGGAAGACGTTTATGATGAAGTAACTCCTCTAATGAACAATTTAAAAATAATCTGCCTTGATCCGGATATAGACGTATTCCAAAATAAGAGGTATGTGCTATAAATTCATCTTGCCTGCGTTGTTCAGGACTAACAGCTACCATCGCAGAAGGATTAGTTGAATGTAAGTTGAAGAGCAAGTCGATACAACCATCAGGAATTATAGGTAATATACCATGTTGGTCTGCTCCAACTTTAAATTGATAAAATAAGGATACACCACTACTTTGCTTTTGATTTGGTTTATATTCTATATATTGCTCACTATATCTTTTTATTTCAGGTTGTGTAGGATTGTAGCTCAAACTATTTATCATGTTAAATTAACTCCTCCTACTTGTTATAGCTATAGTAAAAATTATAGATTGTTTTCTGAATATTTCAATTACAATGTGAGATTATCTGACGCTACTTGTTAATTATTTTGTTTTAGTTCCTATTTTTACAATGAAAGTTTACAGAATTTTTTGTATATTAAGTTTATAAAAGGAGGGGCATTATGTGTTTTCAAAACTTACTTTTGGTAAATCGGCCATTAGAATGCTAAATACATGTTTTATTCTAAATGAATATATCTGAATATTTAAAAAATTGGAGGTAATATGGATGACTAATAATATGAATAATAAGGTAGGTTTATGGACAGCAACAGCTACTGCAGTGGGAATAGTAGTAGCGTCGTCAGTGATGGTATCATTAGGACAAGGATACGGGCTTGGCGGGCCTGGATTCATCATTGCAATGGTCGTGGCCCTTTTATTAAATGTTTTAGTCGCATTTACCTTTGCTGAGTTATCAGGAATGATGCCAAAAGCAGGTGGAATGGTTAACTATACATTGCCTGCGTTAGGTCCCTTTGTGGGAATGGTTTCGGTACTAAGTGGTTATGTTCTTGTCAGTATGTTTGCTGGTGGTGCAGAAATGTATGTTGCAGGAGTTATCGTTAATGATGTATTTGATCTATCCATATCTCCAACTATTGTTTCTGTTATTTTTGTAGCAGCCTTGGTACTGGTAAATATTCGCGGTGTTAAGTTGTTCGGTAAGGTACAGGTTGCTTTAACAAGTTTAATGATATTATCAATTGTAATTATAGGGCTAATAGGATTAACAGGAACTGGAAGTGGTGAACCCTTGGAGACTAGTATTGAATTCAATCCACTAGGAGTAGGGATTTTTAGTTTAGTTGCTTTAGCTTTCTGGCTCTTTGTAGGTATAGAGTTTGTGACTCCGATGGCTGAGGAATTAAAAAATCCTAAAGTATATATTCCCTTGTCTATGGTATTAGGATTACTAATTATTTTAGTTGCAGATTTAATATTTGGAAATGCAGCGATAAAATATGTACCTTTAGATGTATTAGCTAATTCTGACTCGCCTCATATGGATACTTCAACTGCGATTCTAGGAAGGACAGGACAAATTTGGATGGGAATAGTAACAATCTTAGCTACTTCTAGTACACTCAATACATTATTATACGCAATCCCAAAAATGTTGCAATCAATGGCAGAATTAGGGCAGTTACCTAAGGTTTTTGCGAAGTTAAATAAGTGGGGAACACCATGGATTTCCATTATATTTATGGGTGCATTAATGTTAATGCTTGTTGTTGCAAACGTTACTGCAACAAGTTCCATTACAACCTTCATTTTAGCTGGAGCGCTTTGTTGGTGTATAACTTATATCATCGCACACATAAATGTCATTGTCCTACGATTCAAATATCCTAACATGAAAAGATCTTTTAAATCACCGTTGGGTGTTACATTTCAGATAATAGGGATTATTGGAATGGTATTTATGGTAATAAATATTCATCCAGATCCAATGATGAAAACTCAAATTTATCAGTTTGCATTTGTGTTTTTAGCTTTCGTTGTAATTTTCTCGTTGCTGTGGATCAAGATAAAAATGAAAATGAAGTTATTTCAAACTACTAATCTAAGCAATCAAGAATCATCAACTGGCAACCCAAATGAAGAGCCTATACTAGATGAAAAACCTAATATTAACACTAATTAGGAAATAAAAAAGATACTTCTCTCTAAAGTTTGGAGAAGTATCTTTTTTCTGCGCATTTCACCTCAATGTAATCGTCTACAAGGTTTCTCTATTATAAACAGGAAGCACTTGCATCCTTTCAACCTTTTTAAACGGGTAATAAGTAAATTCACCCGTTTGGGTAATTGTTGACTTTCAAATTATAAAGTAAGTTTAAAGAAGGTAAGACAGAATTGAAAAAAAAATCATTATATTTCTATCAACTAAATTTAAGGAGTGATTTTTCGTATGACAGATTCAGTATATAAAAATGGGAATATTTATTGTGTAGAACCAAAAGGAACTTGGGCACAGGCCGTTGCTATTAAAAATAAGAAATTCATTGCTGTTGGAAGCAACGACGAGATAGATTCTTATATAACTCCTGAGACAGAAGTGATAGATTTATTGGGGAAAACAGTAATTCCAGGACTTCATGATATGCATACACATGCCTTAATTGGCTCATACGAATTATTTAATACCTGTAACCTACCAACTGCAGCTACTAGTACTCTAAAAGATCTACTCGAAATGATTGAACAATACTTGAAGACAAATCCACAAGCAGAATGGATTACTGGTGGTGCATGGCAGGCATTTGTACAGGATCAGCTTCACAGAAAGCATTTAGATGCCATTGAACCTAATCGTCCTATATTGTTATATGACTTTTCCCATCATAATGCCTGGGTAAACAGTAAAGCGCTAGAAATTGCAGCGATTGATGCAAATACACCAAATCCTTCTGGTGGTATGATTTTAAGAGATGAAAATGGTGAGCCGACTGGTATATTACTAGAAAGTGCAACACAACTAGTTGCAAAGCATATCAAGTTCCATGAAAAGTATAACCATAAAGAATCAGCTAAGTATATTATGAAATCACTAAATCAATATGGCATTACTAGTATTAAAGATGCACTAGCAGATAAAACTGTTTTGGATACATATCAGATACTGGATAAAGAGGATAACTTGAATATGAGGATAGCGGCATATTTACCGTGGAAAACAAGTGTTTTAGGCGCTGAGGCTACAGAGGCAGAACAATTATCATTGATTGAAAATCGAAAACAGTATCAATCAGACTTAGTTCAAACGAATTTTGTTAAGATGTTTATTGATGGTGTACCAGTTGCGAAAACTGCTGCATTCTTTGACAATTATGTTGGGGAAGAAAACAATTATGTAGACCAATTGTTAATAGATCCAGATACATTAAAAAAAGATTTCATTTATCTAGACAAACAAGGTATATCGATAAAAATTCATGCGACAGGTGATGCAGCAATTAGTGTAGTTTTAGATGCGATCGAAGCATCAAGTGCAAAAAATGGATCTACTTTAAGACATCAAATTGCCCATACGAACTTTGTGAGTCCAAAAGATTACAAGAGGTTTAAGCAAGTGAACGCCGTTGCAGAGTTCTCCCCTCCACTCTGGGCACCAACAATTACTCATGAGGGAAATAAAGCTGTGCTAGGAGAAAAGCGTGCCGATCAAGCATATCCAATCAAATCAATCATAAAAGAGGGTACAACTTCTGTTTATGGTTCAGATTATCCTATTATACCAGATCCAAATCCTTGGTACTCAATGGAAGCTATGATTACACGAGAGGATCCTTCTCGTGAATTTCCAGGGGCGTTAAATAAACGGGAGGCAATTACGGTGTTTGATGCGGTTGAAATCTTCACGATTAACGGAGCAAAATCAATGTACTTAGAAGATCTTACAGGCTCTATAGAAGTAGGGAAATCCGCAGATATGATCATATTGAATCAGAATATTTTTGAAATTGTTGCTTCTGAGATTCATCATACAGAGGTACTTGTTACTGTTTTTGGTGGAAAGAAAATATATGAAAATGATGAAGAGGTTATGAAGTAACTTGTACTAAATTAAAGGAGATGGGAGCAAGATGGAGATCGGTTTGGAATACATTTTTCAGGCATATATTAAGTTAGAAAAAGGGATTGACGTCGGTTTAACTGCAAATGGTTTCCGTAACATCGTACCTATTATAGGCGGTAATTTTAAAGGAAACGATTTAAACGGTGAAGTGATTCCAGGAGGAGCTGATTGGCAACTTATTAGACAAGATGGGATAATTCAAGCCGAAGCAAAGTACACGTTAAAAACGGACGACGGGGCACTAATCTTTGTGGTAAATAAGGGGGTCATAAACCCAGAACTAGGTTACGCCAGAGCGTCTCCACATTTTGAGGTTTCTAATGAAAAGTATATGTGGCTCTGTAAATCGCTTTTCATAAGTGAAATAACACCAATGTTGGATGAAAAAACGCCTATATCAGATGATCCTAGCCCTAGTCCAAACGGGGTATCCATTAGATTTTATCGAGTCACTTAAGAATGAATATAATAGCAGGGAAGTAGAAACTTAATCTGTTCCGTTTTTTACAATGATTAATAACAGAATTTTTAGTATATTTAGTTTAGAAAAAGGAGGGGTAATAATGAGTATTCAAAAATTAGTATCTGTAAATCATCCATTAGAACCTTTAAGAGCAGAAGAAATAGAACAAGCAGTCAGTATTTTAAAGAAGGAAAAACAATTAAATGATTCTGTTCGTTTTGCAACAGTAGTATTACATGAGCCAGAAAAGAAGTTTGTACTTAATTTCAAACTTGATCAAAATATTGATCGTGAGGCTTTCATTGTAGCATTGGATAATAAAGAAGAAAAAACATATGAAGCAGTTGTATCTATTACGAATGAGGAAGTTAAATCTTGGGATTATATTCCGGGAGTACAAGCCGGGATTATGTTAGATGAATTTGAAGAAGTAGAAAACATAGTTAAAAATTATCCGAAATTTCAAGAGGCTTTACTAAAAAGGGGCATTACTGACTCGGAATTAGTAATGGTTGATCCATGGTCAGCAGGTAATTTCGGTATCAAAGAAGATGAGGGTATAAGATTAGCACGTGCAATTTGTTGGATGAAAAAGTTTCCGCTCGATAACGGATACGCCTATCCATTAACTGGTATTGTTGTCTATGTTGATTTGAATAAACGGAAGGTTCATCGATTTGAAGATCATGGTGTTCGTTCTATTCCACCAACAGATGCAAACTACTCACCAGAAACATCCGATAGCATCTTTACTAGGACGGATTTAAAACCACTGGATATCATTCAACCTGAAGGGCCAAGCTTTGAAATTGATGGTCATAACATTAAATGGCAAAAATGGGACATTCGTTTTGGTTTCACACCACGAGAGGGACTAGTGCTTTATAATGTTGGATATGAAGATAAAGAAAAAATTCGTCCAATATTATATCGCGCTTCCTTGTCAGAGATGGTGGTGCCTTATGCGGATAGTAGCTTTGCACACAACACCCAAAATGCCTTTGATGCAGGAGAATACGGAATGGGTCAGTTGGCAAATTCATTAGAATTAGGATGTGATTGTTTAGGTGAAATTCGTTACTTTGATGCAGTTATGTCCGACAGTAAAGGAAATGCAAGAACATTACCGAATGCAGTCTGTTTGCATGAAGAAGATTATGGCGTAGCGTGGAAACACACGGATTGGAGAACAAATCAAGTGGAGGTGCGTCGCTCTCGTAGACTTGTATTATCGTTCTTCTGTACGGTTGGAAACTATGATTATGGTTTTTATTGGTGTTTTTATCAAGATGGTACGATTGAAATGGAAGTCAAACTAACTGGTATGTTGAACACCGGTACTTACGATGAAACAGGTAAATCTAAATATGGTACAGAGGTTGCGCCACAATTGAATGCATCTCATCATCAACACTTTTTCAACTTCCGTTTGGATACGATGGTAGATGGTATGCAAAACTCTGTCGTGGAATACCATACGGAAGCTGAAGCCGAAGGGAAACACAATCCTTATGATAATGGCTTTTACACGGTATCAAAAACATTTAAGAATGAGCAAGAAGCACAGCGTGTGATAGACATTCCGTCTCAACGTACTTGGAAGGTCATTAATGCTAACTCCTTAAATGCAGTAGGTACTCCAGTTGGTTATAAAATTGTTCCAGGGGAAAACTGCTTACCATTTGCTGGTCAAAAATCTAGTGTTTTAAAACGTGCAGGTTTCCTTAATAAGCATTTATTCGTTACAAAATATGATCCGAAAGAAAAGTATGCTTCAGGAGATTATCCGAACCAACATCCTGGTGGAGAAGGTATAACCAAATATGCAGAAGCAAACCGTAATATTGAGAATGAAGATGTAGTCATGTGGTACACAATGGGCCATCATCATATTACAAGACCAGAGGATTGGCCAGTAATGCCAACTGCTTATATTAGTTTTCAGTTAAAGCCTGTCGGATTCTTTGATCGAAATCCTGCACTAGATTTACCAAGACCAGTATCAAAATCAGGACATTGTAAGACTAAAGATAGTGGTAGTTGTCATTAAAAAAGAGAGAAGAAGTAAGAAGTAAACACTTCTTACTTCTTCTTCACAATTGGAGGAGGTCTTGACATGCTGATTACTAGTCTTATTACGGTTATCTTGTTTAGTTTTTTCTTTTATTTATCAATCAAATCAGCAAGTAGTGAATCGATCAAATCATTAGGAAAATGTGTTCCGATGGTTTTAGGAATGACGAGTAGTGTTACCATCGGTTTAATTATAGGAGTTTGGATACCTGATTTCCTTGCTATTGCGACAATTGCTGCTATTACTGTTTCATCACTTGTCTCCTTTTTATTTGTAAAAAGATTTGGTATCAACGGAATTATGGAAGCACAAGCAGCCAGTTTTATGGGAGCAATGATGGGAGCTATGTTAGGAGTCATGCTTACATCTACTACGGAAGTTGTCCTTATGTTAGTAGCATCGATCCTGTTTTTCATCGTTAGTGTTGGTATCATGATTGCGTTATTAAATAAAAAGTCGGGTCAAAAAGTAGTGCTTTTTACTAAAAGAATAGAGTTTTATGTATTACTAGTATTAACAGTAAGTGTGATTGGCGCATTAGGGGTTCATGAAATATCGAAGGAAGGAAGTACAGATCAAGAGAATATGGAGGAAGAAATGCTTGAACATTCTCATTAAATTAGAAAGAAGTAGTAGCATTAAGTACGTAAGTGTTATAAAAAATAGGGTATGCTAGCACAAGACCTCTTTAGAAAAGTCTAAGTTATATAAACTTTTCTAAAGGGGTCTTATAATGTTTTTAAATAATTTCAATTAATCCTTATGTTTTATAAACGATATTGAAAATCATGTTTAGAAATAAACCAGCTTCATAAAAAAATAGTAACGCTCATCTTTTAATGTGATAAAGAGAATAGAAGAAACATAAAATGATATATATTACCTTTCACAGATAAATGTTAAAGTGCAACTAAACAAATAGCTTAGACTTCTATAAGAAAACTATAGCTAAAAATAAAGCGCTTTCAAATTATGTAACTTATACAACAGTTTATGTAATTTGAATTTTTGTGTTTACCTTCAGTGCTATACTAAATTTAGTCAAATGGAAAGGGGAGATTATTAGATGAAAGATAAGATGAAAAGATTAATTTATTTATTAGTAATGTTTACTTTATTAACTGTTCTTATTGCATGCACTAATGATAGCGCTACCAATGAAAATGAAGAAGTTGAATCTGAACAAGAAGAGACTGGCGGTGAAACTGATTCTGATGGACCTATAGAGCCTATAGAACCTGAAGAATTAGGATCTGGAGATGTTAAATGGGAGGAAATAGAAACAGCTTATGGGTATTCATTAGTTACCAATGAAGATGGAGAAACACTAGGTAGTTCTAATGAGTCTAGTGTTGAGCTAATCCAAGTTGATGGGTTTGCTTTCAAAGATTTGAACAAAAACAACTTGTTGGATGCATATGAAGATTGGAGATTAGAAACAGATGTAAGAGCACAAAACTTAGCAACATTGTTGCCTGAAGAGGATATAGCAGGGATGATGCTTTACAGTGGACACCAACGTGATCTTAGTGAGAACTTAACAGAAGAACAAATTACATTTTTAGATGGTGGTCTTCGAGCAGTTCTAAATGCAGCGCCATCAGTATCGGCAGAAGACACTGCTAAGTGGAATAATGCTATGCAAGCTTATGTTGAAGGAATTGGTCTTGGTGTTCCAGTTAATACGAGTACAGATCCAAGAGATGAAGGTATATCTGTATGGCCCTCTAACCTTGGTTTAGCAGCAACTTTTGATACTGCGATTGCTAGCGAGTCTGCAGCTACTGTATCAGAAGAATACCGACATTTAGGTATAACTACGCTGCTTGGACCTCAAATCGATTTATCATCTGAACCAAGATGGTCGCGTATTGTAGGAACGTTTGGCGAAGATCCTGCATTGTCTAGAGATTTAACTCAAGCTTATGTAAACGCTGTCCAATCGACCTATGATGAAAGTGATTCTGATTTAGGATGGGGAGAAAATAGTTTAAATGCAATGATAAAACACTGGCCTGGTGACGGCGCGGGTGACAGTGGACGTGAATCACATTCAGAAACTGGTGAATATACAGTTTATCCTGGTGGACAATTCGAGACACACTTAATTCCGTTCGTTGATGGCGGTTTTGATTTAGAAGGTGAAACTGGCTCAGCAAGTAGTATTATGACATCGTATTCAATTGCGTGGAGTGAGGATGGCTCACTTGGAGAGTTCCAAGGTACTTCTTTTAGTGACTATAAGATGGATCTGCTTAGAGAAAAATATGGTTTTGATGGTGTAATCACTACTGACTGGCGTGTAGTATTAGATCCGCCGCCTGAAGGTGAAGGTCAACCACACGGTGTTGAAGATTTAACTATAGCAGAAAGACATTATGTCGCTCTTATGCTAGGAGTGGATCAGTTTGGTGGAGTAAATGATCCAGTGCCTTTATTAGAAGCATATCAAATGGGTGTTGAAGAGCACGGGGAAGAGGTTATGCGTGCGCAATTTGAAGAATCTGCAGTTAGATTATTAAAAGGTTATTTTAGAACAGGATTATTTGAGAATCCTTATGTAGATGTTGCGCAAGCTTCAGAAGTGGTGGCGAATGACGAATATGTTCAAGCGGGATATGAAGCACAACTGAAATCTGTTGTTATGCTAAAAAACAGTAATAATACTATCCAAGCAGCAGAAGGTTCAGAAAAACCAACTGTCTATATTCCGATGATATTTAGGCCCGCATCTGAATCTCGTAGTGGTGTTACGCCTGCTTCATGGACACTACCAGTAGAAATTAAGGAAGCAGAACAATTCTATAATGTAGTAACTGACACGGTTAGCGAGGAACTTACGGGACCTGAAGATGAAGAAGGAAATCCTACTGTAACGGTTGACGATATTATTAGAGCAAGCTCCACAGAGATAGCAGATGTTGATTATGCTCTTGCTATTGTCGATAGTCCATCTAACGTAAATGCTAGAGGTGGAACTAATGAAGAGACTGGTGAATTTATTCCACTATCAGTACAATATGGAACATATACAGCAGACTCTGAATCTGTACGAAAAGAATCTATATCTGGTGATATGGTTGAAGAAGTAGTAGAAGATACCTATGGTGCACAAACCGTAGAAGAAAAAGAGAATCGCTCATACTTTGGAAAAGAAGCTATGATTATTAATTCAACAGATCTAGATTCTATATTAGCTGCAGGAACTAATGTTGCAGAAGATGTACCTGTTATTGCAGCTATTAGAGCAGAAAATCCGATGGTACTCTCAGAGTTTGAAAATGAAGTGGATGCAATAATCATGGGCTTTGGTATCAGTGATAGTGCATTAATGGAAGTAGCTTCAGGAAACTATGAGCCATCTGGTTTATTGCCTATACAAATGCCTGAAAGCATGGAAACGATAGAAGCACAATTTGAGGATGTACCACGTGATATGGAAACTTATGTTGATAGTGAAGGAAACAACTATGACTTTGCATTCGGACTAAATTATTCTGGTGTAATTCAAGATGAGCGTACAGAACAGTATGGTATCCCAGCTTTAGTTACCCCTGATAATACAGGAAATTAATATCAATGCTCGTTATAAATAGTTGAACGTAAGTTGAAGAAAGTTTTTAAAAAAGTAAATAGAATCCCAAGGGAGAAATCTCTTGGGATTCTTTCTTAGAATGAGAATATAAGATGTAGGTAGTTAATTTAATGGAAGTTTCTTGTGATGGTTAACAATTGATTCACATACTAGAAAACAAGAGCCCCCCATAGAATTTAATTTGAGTTCCAAAGACAAATCATAATAATCACAAATTAAATTTATCCCCTACCAGGCATTGAAAGCATACGGTAAGCATATATCCGATATTAGAGTGGTTTTATTTCTTGAAATATAATAATTAGTTATTTCTTAGCTTCTTCAGAAGATATAATTTTACAGTTTATGCATGAAAACAACAGGTTGTGTAATTTGTATATATGATGCTTTTCGATGTTATATAGTATAGATACTAACTCATCTTGAAGCTGTTTCATGACAATATGTTGTCCATTGCATAACATAACATTCACTATTAGAGGTGATTTTATGATTCATGTTGCTATTGTAGAAGATGAAAAGATGTATGCGGATACATTAGAAGGATATATTATGCGGTATTCAGTTGAAAGTGGAGAGGAATTTAAGGTTGATATATTTTCGGATGGTGATGGAATTACTAAGGACTACACACCTAAGTATGGAATTATTTTTCTGGACATAGAGATGAAGTTCATGGATGGTATGACAACAGCTAGACATATAAGGAATTCGGATCAAGAGGTCATATTGATCTTCATAACTAATATGGCCCAATATGCAATTAAGGGCTATCAGGTGGATGCGATGAGTTACCTTTTAAAGCCAGTGCCTTATTTTGCATTTTCACAAGAAATGAATCGTTCGATCGAGAGGTTAAAGCAGAATAAGAATAATAATAGTATTCTGCTTCCTAACAGCAATGGAATGGTTAAGGTTGATGTGAAAAGTATTCTTTTTATAGAAAGTTACAAGCATCGTATCATAGTTAACACGATGAATGAAAAATATTCATTTGTTGGTACTATGAAAGAGATGGAGAACAGAATGAAAATGTACAAATTTTTTAGATGCAATAATGGCTATTTAGTTAATTTATTTCATGTGACTGGTGTAAAAGATAATGAAGCAATTGTAGGTGATGACTATATCCCTATTAGTCGTGCTAGAAAAAAAGATTTCCTTAACTCACTTACAGATTATGTAGGGGGATTATCGAAATGACTATCTCTGATATTCCTAGAATCTTTACTGCAATAGTAGAGTGGGGTGCTTGTCTGGTTTTTATTATACCGAATAGGAAAGCATCAAGGAACTGGTATTGGATAATGATATTGTTGTTGTCACTATTAACTTTGATTGTTTACCATTTGATAGCAGATCATTTGCCTGTTCAATTTTGGTTAGTGGGTATGTTCGGAGCAGCTTTCATCATGTATATATTTATCAACCTTACATTAAATAGGGATCGTAGGTCAGCAGCCTATTATGCTGCGTTTGCATTTATTACTGCAGAGTTTATTCAGTCTTTGGAGTGGCAGATTCATACATTTATATTTGCTGAAAATCAAAGTGGTGAATTTTTATTAAGTATTCTATTTGCAATGTCTATATACGCTGGTGTATTGATAATAATTTGGCACTATATATCCAGGAGCTTGCATCCTAATATTCATTTCTATGTTAGTAGTAAACTAATGTGGGCTACCATTATCATTGCAACTGGTGCATTTCTTGTTAGTAACATTAGTTTTGTTTATACAAACACGCCTTTTAGTGGGCGATTACCTCAGGAAATATTTTATATTAGAACCTTGGTTGATTTTTCTGCTTTAGTCGGTTTGTTTGTTCTTAAAGAACAGCATTTTCAATCACAGATAAAGTATGAGTTAAAATCCATCCAAGATATATTAAATAGGCAGTATGAGCAGTATAAAATGTCAAAGGGAAGTATTGAGATAGTAAATAGAAAGTACCATGATTTAAAGCATCAAATAGCCGTAATTAGAGCTGAAACAGATATAAGTAAAAAATCAGAGTATCTAGATGAGTTAGAAAAAGGGATTATGTTCTATGAAACTTATAATAAAACAGGCAATCATGTATTAGATACAATTTTAAATAGTAAATCATTATTATGTAAGGAATATGAAATTAATATGACGTGTATTGCTGACGGACATTTAATTGACTTTATAGATATTATGGACATATGTACTATTTTTGGAAACGCATTAGATAATGCAATCGAGAGTGTTAAGCAAATAGAAGAAGTAGATAAACGTTTGATTAAAGTAGCCGTATTTAACCAGAATAATTTCCTTATAATTCGTTTTGAAAATTACTATGAAAGTAAACTTAATTTTGAAAAAGGTACGTTAACTACTACAAAGAAAAATAAAGACTACCATGGTTATGGAATTAAGAGTTTAAAGTACACTGCTAAAAGCTATGATGGTTCAATGACAATTCATACAGAAGACAATTGGTTTAGGTTATGTATATTAATCCCAATAGAAGAAAGTAGTAACAATAAGTAATGTGAGGAGGGAAAATGATTATAATCTAATGTAAGTATATTTGATCAATATAATCATTTGAATGATATGAAATATAGAGATTTGATTACGAAAATGACAATAGAAGAAAAAGTTTCTTTGCTGGCAGGAAAAGACTTTTGGACGACTCATTCTATTGAAAGGTTAAATATACCTTCAATGGCAATGGCTGATGGCCCTCATGGTGTGAGAAAACAAGCTGAAAATGGCGATCATTTAGGTTTAGTAGAAGGTGTGAAAGCAACGTGTTTCCCAACGTCAGCAACAATGGCTAATAGTTGGAATGTTGAGATATGTGAAAGAATTGGTCAAGGTCTAGGTCAAGAGGCCGTAGCTAGCAATGTCAATGTTTTACTTGGCCCAGGTATGAATATTAAAAGGAATCCTTTATGTGGAAGAAATTTTGAATACTTTAGTGAGGACCCTTATCTATCTGGTAAATTAGCTGCAGCATATGTTAGAGGAATTCAAAGTAAAGGTGTTTCAGCGTGTCCAAAGCACTTTGCGGCTAATAATCAAGAGTATTTACGTATGACCAATGATTCAGTAGTAGATGAAAGGACTTTAAGAGAAATTTACTTGACTGGATTTGAAATTGCAGTAAAAGAAAGTAACCCTAAGACAATTATGTCATCCTATAACAAAGTTAATGGTGAATATGCTAATGAAAGTGAAAAACTCCTTAGAGACACTCTAATTGATGATTGGGGATTTAATGGAATAGTAGTCTCTGATTGGGGTGGAAGCAATGATCATGTTGAAGGAGTTAAAAATGGAAATCACTTAGAAATGCCAACAACCGGAGGTGACAGTGATTATCAGTTACTTGAAGCTATAAAAAAAGGTGTAATTACTGAATCACTTGTAGATAAACGTGTTGAAGAGTATCTTGATGTATTATTCAGTGTTCAAATTCAAGGGGAACATCAAGTGAATTATGAAGAACATCACGAACTTGCAAGGAAAGCTGCAGAGGAATCTATTGTTCTACTAAAAAATAATGACACGCTTCCTTTGAAATCGCATACAAAAATTTCAGTTATTGGAGATTTTGCAGAAACTCCTCGATATCAAGGAGCTGGTTCTAGTTTAGTGAATTCATATAAATTAGAAAGCACTATCGAAGTAATCTCTGATTATGAATTAGACTATATTGGTTATGTCCAAGGTTATGATCGTATTGGTAGAGCAGATTCTAATAAAATTAATGATGCAGTAAATTTGGCTGAAAAATCTGATGTGATTTTACTTTATATCGGTTTAGATGATGTTAATGAAGTAGAAGGTTATGACAGGGAGCATATGAAAATTCCTGAAAATCAAGTTCAACTAATTGAAGCGTTAGCTAAGTTGCCGCAACCAATTGTAATTGTACTTAGCTGTGGCGCACCAATAGATATGCGATGGAATGATCGTTGTGATGCTATTGTTCATGGGTATTTACCCGGCCAGGCAGGTGCAAAAGCAATACTTAATGTCATGGTAGGTAAAGTTAACCCAAGTGGTAAATTAAGTGAATCTTACCCATATGAATATAAGGATTTGAGTAATTACAACTATTATCCAGGTCTAGAAAAAACAAGTGAATATAGAGAAGGGCTATATGTAGGATACAGATATTTTGATACAAATGCTGTTGATGTACGCTATCCATTTGGTTATGGACTTAGCTATACTTCATTCGAATATTCAGATATAAAGATTGATTCTAATAGTGTTAGATTTACTATTTTGAACACAGGTGATATGCAAGGCAGTGAGATTTCACAGTTATATGTAGGAAAGAAGTCAAAAGCAATCTATCGCCCACTTAAGGAATTAAAAGGTTTTAAAAAAGTTTATTTAGAACCTGGTGAATCTAAAGAAGTAGTTATTGAATTTGATGACAAATCGTTTAGGTACTTTGATATTAATACAATGAAATTCCAAGTAGAAGATGGAGATTATGAAATTATGATTGGAGCATCTTCACGAGATATAAGGTTATCGGGAACATTATATGTAAAAGGTGTGGAGGTTATTAGAGACACAAATATATCTAAAAGATATTTCAGTGGTGATGTTCAGCAGATTACTAACGAAGAGTTTGAAGGCCTATTAGGACATAAACTTCCCGATGCCGATTGGGATCGAACAAAACCGCTAGGATTAAATGACTCTCTTACTCAGATGACATACGCTAAAAGCAGGTTAGCAAGACTGGCAATCAAAATTCTTCTTACACTAAGAAAGCGCTCTTTTAAGAAAGGTAAACCTAATTTAAATATCCTTTTCTTAACAAATATGCCATTCAGGGCAATTGCTAAAATGAGTGGAGGTACTGTTTCTATGGAAATGGTCGGAAATATTGTAACTATTGTAAATGGCCATTTTTTCAAAGGAACAAGCAGGCTGATAAAATCCTGGATTTGGTTAGGAAGGAGAGGTTAATTATTATTACTCAGATAAGTAACTTTAGAGAAAAACATGCACAATTATATGAATTTATTATGTTTAATCTATTAAGTAATATTGCTACAATTACAAATTTCGTAGTTCTCAACATTAGTATGACTTTAATCTTTAAATCTATGACATCTACAGATTTTAACTTTTGGATTTTTAATTATACCTCAGAAAATGGTGGATTAGGAGCATTCTATTCTTTCTTAATTAGTTTTTTTGTTGCACAAGGTGTGAATTTTGTCGTTCAACGTAAACTGGTTTTTAATTCTAATAATAAATTGGGTGCAGCAATACCTATCTATTTATTTACAGTTATTGTTGTTTATATCATTTGTCTGTATATACCAACACTTGTCTTAGGACCAATATCAAGCGTTGTAGGCTCTTTCTGGGGTACTAATATTACTAACGCTATCAACATCATGGTACAGGTGATTATTATATATCCAGTACTAAAATTTATTGTGATGAAGAAAGTTCCCGAAGAAGATGCTCAAATTTCATAAACAAATAGCTATTCTTTTTTATGAATATATCTAAAGTATTATAAAAGAAGGAAGGTTTTTTTATGAATTCAAAAAATCAACAACCGACAATAAAGAAAAAAAGGAAAATAATTAGAAAGGTTTTATTATCTGTTTTTATTATAATAGTAATTGCTGCAAATTTATTGCTTCAAGTGTTTGAGGCACACGCTAACCTATACTTAGGTCGAGGTGACGTTATAATCAATGAAGCTGAAGGAACAAATGGATGGGAAAGCCAATATTATCCTTTAGATTATGAGAATGAAGAGGAGGTAATTAGTGCTTCTGAAGAAATGATAGAAGAGATTTCGAATGAAGGCTTTGTCCTAATGAAGAATAACGGTGTCTTACCGATGGCAGAACAATCAAAAGTTACTTTGTTGGGGCGAAATTCAGCTGATCCTGTATATGGTGGTTCTGGATCAGGATCAGTATCTTTAGACACAGTAGTTGACATGAAAACAGGCTTATTGAATACAGGATTTGAAATTAATGAAGAAGTGTATTCTGTCTTAGAAGAATATGCAGGTTTTGAAACAGAGCTAACCAGTACTGGTAGCGAAAAGCGTGTGTACAACAATCCAAAGGCTGATATTATCATGGATAGGCCAGAGGATTCTTCCTATTATATTGGTGAAATGCCAGTAGATAATTATACACAGGAAGCTATTGATAGTTTTACTAATTATTCTGATGCTGCAATTGTATCTATCGGTCGTGGTGGAGGCGAAGGAGGGGACTTAACCACAGATATGGCGGGTTGGGATAAAAATTATGAAGAAGGACAACACCAGCTAGAGCTCAATTATGATGAAAGAGAGACAATTGAATTAGCAAAGGAAAACTTTGAAAATGTTATTGTGGTAGTTAATTCAAGTGCTGCACTGGAAATGGGTGATTTAGAAGAAGATGAAGGTGTGGATGCTATTGTTTGGGTAGGTTCACCTGGGCAAACTGGTTTCAATGCTTTAGGTAATATTTTAAATGGATCAGTTAATCCGTCCGGTAAAACGGCAGATATTTATCCTGCTGATTTCACTAAAGATCCAACATTTGTGAACTTTGGTTCATATCAATATTCAAATATTAGTGATAGAAATGCAAGTGGAGATGCATTCTTTGTCCAATACGAAGAAGGTGTCTATATTGGGTATCGTTACTATGAGACAGCTGCAGAAGAAGGATTTATCGACTATGATGAAGCTGTTGTCTATCCTTTCGGTCATGGTTTAAGTTACACAACTTTTGATTGGGAAGTTGTTGATCAACAATTAGGGGATGTAGATGGAGAGATAACAGTAGATGTCGAAGTTACAAATACAGGTGATACTTATTCTGGTAAGGAAGTTGTTCAACTTTACTATTCAGCACCATATTATGAAGGTGGGATAGAAAAATCAGAAGTGGTATTAGGAGACTTTGCAAAAACATCATTACTTGCTCCAGGAGAATCTGAAATTGTTTCAGTAATAATTGCAGTAGAAGATATGGCTTCATATGATTATGAAGATAATAAATCCTATGTTTTAGATGAAGGTGAGTATGAAATTCTTATTCAAAACAACTCGCATGAATTAAAAGAAGGTATTGAACCGATTGTCTATACAGTAGATAACACACATATTTATGATGAAAGTAATACACGTACGTCAGATGTGGTAGCAGTTACGAATCAATTTGATGATGTAAATAGACTTTTTACTGACACCGCTGAAGAAGGTAAAATTCTCAATATGTCACGTAATGATTTAGCAACAACCTTCCCTACAGCACCTACAGAAGAAGATATGAAGGCGGACGAACAAATAATTGAAGGTTTCCAACCATATGTTGCTGCAGAGCATGTAGATCTAGATGAAGAAATGCCAACAGCGGATACAGAAAATGGATTACAACTGATTAATTTACGTGGTGTACCGTTTGACGATCCAGCTTGGGACTTACTTCTAGACCAAGTAAAGACAGAAGATATTGTATCTGTAATAATGGATGGTGCATATAACACAAAACCTATTGAAAGCATCGGGAAGCCAGCTACTGTAGATCTTGATGGTCCAGCAGGTATCTCAGCATTCATGGGTGATATACATGGTACAGCATATACTTCTGAAGTGGTTATGGCATCGACATTTAATACTGATTTACTTTATCAAATGGGACAAATGATCGGTAATGAAGCAATTTCTCTTGGAGTTAACGGGTGGTATGCACCAGGGTTGAACTTACACCGTAATCAGTTTGCTGGAAGAAACTTTGAGTATTATTCAGAGGACCCATTACTATCAGGGAAAATAGCGCAAGCTGTTGTTGAAGGTACTTCTAGTAAAGGTCTGACTACATTTATTAAACACTATGCATTAAATGATCAAGAAACGAATCGAGTAAATAATGGCGTAAGTACATGGGCGAACGAACAAGCAATACGTGAAATCTATTTAAAACCATTTGAGATGGTAGTTAAAAATTCAAAAACGACATTAGAGTATCATGCTGATGATGACGGTGTTTTAGATGAGAAAGAAATGAATGCTGCAACAGCTATTATGAGCTCATTTAACCGAGTTGGTTCTACATGGGCTGGTGGAAGTCATGCACTAATGCAGACTGTTCTACGTGATGAGTGGGGATTTGAGGGTGTTGCTGTTAGTGACTTTAATTTATATGATTATATGTATGTAAATCAAGGAATTGCTGCTGGAACAGATTACAACATTACATTTGCATCAAACAAAACGATTGAGGATACGGAAAGTGTAACAGCAGTTAATGATTTAAGGAAATCAGCGCACAGAATATTATATGCTGTTGCTAATAGTAATACAATGAATGGTATTATTCCTGGAACTACAATTTCCTATGAAATGGCAACATGGAAAAAAGTACAAATCATTGTTGATATTGTTATTATTTTGGGTTTAATAACAGGCTTTGTAATTAATCGTAGGAAAAAACAAAAACGAGTGATTGAAAGTAATGAAGCTATTTAAGTTGAGTTTATAGATAAGTAAACACTAAAATTCGGCACAATTTAATTGTAGTCGAATTTTAGTGTTTAAGAATGAATTCGAGATAAGCTAAGAGTATTGACTGAAAAAAAGTTATAAAAAGGTAGTGTGAATATGAAATTATTATCAGTAGTTATACCTTGTTATAATTCACAAGATTATATGAGATATTGCATAGAGTCCCTATTACCAGGAGGGGAAGACGTTGAGTTACTAATAGTGAATGATGGATCTGTTGATAGATCAGCTGAAATTGCCGATGAATATGCAAAAAAGTATCCTACTATCATTAAATCCATACATCAGGAAAATGGCGGTCACGGTGAAGCTGTAAATACAGGGATTCGAAATGCATCAGGCAGATATTTTAAGATAGTAGATAGTGACGACTGGGTTGATATCAGAGCGTACATGAAAATATTGAAAGTGTTAAAATGTTTAATTGATGATAATTTAGTAGACCTGATTATTAGTAACTTTGTATATGAGAAAGAGGGTGCTAAATATAAGAAGATTATGAAATATGACAACGTACTTCCCCAGAATATGGTCTTCTCTTGGGATGATATTAAACATTTTCGAAAAGGTCAGTATATTTTAATGCATTCTGTTATCTATCGGACACAATTGTTACTAGATTGTGAGTTAAAGCTTCCTAAACACACATTTTATGTGGATAATTTATATGTTTTTACTCCATTAAAATTTGTTAACAATATCTATTATGTTAATGTAGATTTTTATCGGTATTTTATTGGACGAGAAGACCAATCTGTTCATGAAAAAATAATGATCAAACGAATTGATCAACAGATAAAAGTTAACAAACTTATGATCGAACAAGCTAACCTGGAGTTGATCAAGAATCAAAATCTGTACCAATATATGCTTAGGCATTTAGAAATCGTTACAGTAGTATCTGCAATTTTACTAATTCGTTCAGGGACTGTTGAAAATATCAAGAAAAAAAGAGAATTATGGAGATATATTAAAAAGAATGATAACGAGTTATACCATAGCTTGAAATTCGGAATAATGGGAAGCTTAATTAATTTGCCAGGACCTGCTGGACGTAAGATTTCGGTGGAAGCATATAAACTATCACAGAAACTTGTAGGGTTTAATTAATGATTATAAGCAATGATAACTTGATTATGAAGTTATCATTGCTTTATAGATTACTAATTTTATAATTCAGATTTTACATATATTGTATCACTAGCATTGAACGAATTCGTTCCCCACCATTTGATAAAATTATCTGTACTTTTGCTCCGTGGATGTGTGATTCTGATCCCAAACCTTTTCAAAATCTCTTCTACTCCGTAATAGTTTCCCAATGTTAGTAGTTAGCTACTTTAGTCTTTTTAACATACGCTCCTTCACTTCCTAATATCATTTAGAAAAATAAAATTAAGTTTTTTTTTTGCACATGCAAGCTTTATCATGTAATCGTTTATGTTCATCAAATTATGTGCAGTAAAATCATGGTATTTCATAGCAATCTTCTGTGTTTTTCTCTTGCAAATACATAATTATAATGGCTAATCGTTCTTTATTTGATAACCCTTATAATCTTTTATCACCTTTAAGGTTAATTTAAGGTATTTAAATTATATTCTAAATATAGTTAATTACATTAATTGAAAACTAATTGACACGAGCGTTTAAAGTAATGTTCGACTATATATGTTTTCTAAAAAAAATGGAGGAATAAAAATGAAAAACAAATTTTTAAAAAGTCTTATGCTAACTGGAACACTATGTATTATATTAAGTGCTTGCTCTAGCACTGAAGAAGAGGAAACAAGTACTAGTACAACGGAAGAAACAACGGAAGAAACAACTGAAACCACACCGCCTGAGGGTGAGATGCCTGAAGGAGCACCAGAAGGTATGATGGCAGGAGGAGCTGTAGATAAAAGTAGTGATACGTTACTTCAAGACATGATTTCCGAAGTAGAAGGAGAATTTGAGCAACTTGAGTTTACTGATCCTGAAACAGGTGAAACATTAACCTATAATTTATATACACCTGAAAATTATGATGCATCCCAATCATATCCATTAGTAACGTTTATTGCGGATTCTAGTGTCGTTGGAGATGATGCAACTGCGTCATTAACGCAAGGATATGGTGGATTAATTTGGGCAACTGAAGAAGAACAGGCTAAACATGAAAGCTTTGTACTGGTGCCTAGCTATCCTGAAACTATTATAGATGACCATGGTAGTTATACTACGACGGACTATGTTGAAATGACAAAAAGATTGTTAGACTCTGTAATATCAAGTTATAGTATTGATGAAGATCGTCTATATGCGACAGGTCAATCCATGGGCTGTATGACATTAATGTATTTAAGTGCAGAATATCCCGATTTATTTGCTGGAGAACTCTTTATATCTGGTCAATGGGATGTAACCACACTTGAACCGTTAGCAAGTCAAAACTTCTTCTATATTGCTGCAGAAGGAGATGAAAAAGCATCTGCTGGACAGGAAGAGCTTCTGACTACTTTAGAAAACGCTGGAGCATCAATAAGTACAGCAACTTTGGATGCTACGTGGTCAGCTGAAGAATCTACAGCTGCTATTGAGAGTATTCTATCAGAAGGAAATGATATTAACTTCGCAACTTTTGAATTAGGAACAGTCCTACCAGAAGGGGTAGAAGTTGGTACAAGCGAGCATATGTATTCTTTTGATTATGCTTATAACCTAGAAGCCGTACGTGACTGGTTATTTGAACAAGTTAAAGAGTAAAAAGATAAGGTAATAATAATTCAATATTTATAACATAAAAGGCACATTTCATTTAAAGAAATGTGCCTTTTAATAATTTGAATTAGAACGAATACGTGGAAGGACCCAACATTTTATATAGCTTCTAGAACCATCGACTCTTTATTGAATATGGGAATGATCACTGGGGAATGATAATGGAAAAAAAGGGAGCCATATAATGCCTAATTACGTTCCTTATTTTATCCTTATCATTATTAGCCTCATATTATTAAGCGTAGTAATCATTCATAAAAAACAATTTGGATTTATTGTACTGTTCTTGAGTTTTTCTGGAATGGTATATGTAGCGGAGATCTTTGTTATGATTATCGGAAATAGTTACGTCTATAATCCTGAAGTGCTGTCTGTAGAATACTACGATCATGCACTAGGCGCAATTGTTTCGAATTTTTTTATTATACCCAGTTTAGGTTTAGTGGCTGCCGTTTATCAACTTCGAGTACGCTGGTGTGTTCTTTTTGCTTTAACATTGGTAGGTGTTGAATGGCTATTTGAATGGCTAAATATTTATCATACAAATTGGTGGAGATATGAATATACTTTAATTTCCGTATTAACTTTTTGTTCATTAACGAAGCTCTGGTTACGCATTCTTCAGCGAGGTAAATGGTTAATTTTCTTGTCAATGTGGATGCAAGGATGGGCTTGTGCAGGCACTGTGATGTACATCATGTCTGTAGCTACAATTCGGCATTATGAAATAGGAGTTTTTGAAAATGTATATCGAGATGACATTTTTATTTTATCGATCATGGGCTTGATGAAAGGTCTGATTTTTGTTGTAGCAATTTTGTGTTTTAAGAAACTATATTGGCGTTTACTTGCACCTATTATGGTTTATGGAATTGATTTGCCATTGTACTACTTTGGAGTACTTGTAGTTGAAATTCCTTTTTGGCTATATACAATCATTTATCTAGTGCTAGCAATTCTTTTGCTTTGGTGGACACATTATGCTTACTCATTTATTCGCAAAATCTCAACATGATTTTAAAAGGGTATCTACTATAAAAATAAATATTAAACTTTATAATACCGTAATTTTGAATGAGTATGTATTCACTTGAAATTACGGTATTGTTCGTGTTTTTAAAAAGGTTGTCTGTAATTTGTCCATAACCTTATGTAATATTCTTTCTAATATATGCATCTAAAAAATAATATTTATGATTGTAAATAATGCATTTAATTTAAGTCGAATATTGTCGATATATATCTTATGGATAGTAAATAAAAATAACAGAAATATAGTTAGGTATCTCTTTAAGTTTTTTTCTTCCATTATATTAATTAAAATGGACAATTTTTTTAAAGATAAAGAAAACTATTTTCTGTGAATGGAGATAATAAAATGAAAAAACTGTATAAATTTAAAAGTATTAAAACGAAATTAATTGCTTCATTTTTCCTGATTGCTCTTTTAGTCTTTGGGTTTGGTCTTTATTTGGTAAAACCTATTAGTGAAATGTCAGAACAAACAGAGGAGATGGCGAATGAAGAAATTCCACTGGCGCTTTCGGAGTGGAAAGTATCGATGATTGTTCGCGGTGTCCAAAATGAGCTAAGAGGTTATTTAATTGATGGGGAAGAAACTATTCCAGAAAAGCTAGCAGGTATGAGACAATCTGCATTACAAACAAAAGACGTAGTTGTATCACTTACAGATGACCCAGAAACTCTTGAAATAGCTGGTAATCTTGAAGAGAGCTTTCAAATAATTGATGAAGAATACCTTCCTTCTATTAGAACTGGAGATACTGTAGTTGCTCAACAAATATTAAGTGAGGAAATTGAGCCACTTCTTGAAGAGTTTCTTGAATTTTATAGACAACTAGCATTAGCCAAAGAACAAGAAGTAGAAGTAAGTAGTCAAATAGCTTTAAATAGCGTAGAAGAAACTAAAAATAGTTTTATAGTATTAGGTTTGGCAATATTGGTTATTGTTATAGCGCTATCAGTTATTATCCCTAATACTATTTCGAAGCCAATTATTAAGTTAAAAGAACGCATGAACTTAATGTCAAATGGTGATTTGAGTGGTGATCCATTGAAAACAGATGCTAGGGATGAAATCGGTGACTTAATTAAGGCATCAAATCTAGTAAATGAAAGTATAAAAGGAATGTTAAATCAAATTAATGATGTTTCCGAGACACTTTCAGCTCAAAGTAATGATTTAATGAATAGCTCAACGAACGTTAAGGATGGAAGTAGCCAAATAGTTATTACAATGGATGAATTGGCTTCTGGAGCTGAAAGCCAAGCAAACACAACGAGTGATCTATCGCATTCAATGGCTAATTTTAGTAACAAGATAAAAGAAGCAAATAATAGTGGTGGAAATGCTTATAAATCTTCACAACAACTAATAGATTTAACCAATCGAGGAAGTAATTTAATGGAATCTTCTATAAATCAAATGGGTGTCATTGATTCCATCGTAAAAGAAGCTGTGGAAAAAGTTAGCGGTTTAGATAATCAATCACAAGAAATATCTCAACTAGTTAGTGTGATTAAGGATATTGCTGAACAGACAAACTTATTGGCATTGAATGCCGCGATTGAAGCTGCTCGTGCAGGTGAACAAGGAAAAGGATTTGCAGTTGTAGCTGATGAAGTGCGAAAATTAGCAGAACGAGTTTCCATTTCTGTTGCAGATATTACACGAATTGTTACGAATATTCAACAAGAAACAGGAGTGGTAACTGAATCATTACAAAATGGATATAAGGAAGTAGAGAATGGTAGAAGTAAAATTTTAACCACCGGGAATACATTTGAAGAAATCAATGATTCGCTTTTAGGAATGACAAAAGAAATTAAGCAGATTTCCGATAATTTAAATAATATATCAGATAATAGCGATAATATTAATAACTCTATAGAAGAAATAGCAGCAGTATCTGAGGAATCAGCGGCAGGTATAGAACAATCATCTGCAACAGTACAACAAACAAATCATTCCATTGAGCAAGTTTCATCTAGTGCAAGTCAACTAAATAGTCTATCTAATGATTTAAGACAATTAATTGAAAAATTTAAGTTATAAAATGTAAAATAAAAGATGTACGTAATAACTATAAAATGTTACTGAAAATTTGCAGTAGTAGTTAATTAGTAAATAAGAGAAAGCAATTATCTTAGGATAGAGGCTTTCTCTTTTTAACAAATATAGGAAAAGTAGGCTTGGTATCTGTATTTGTTCTGTTAATTAATGAATTCTAGCTATAAACTTATTAAAGTAGTCAGTATTGAAAAATGTGTCGAAAAATATCTAAACGTGATATACTGTTAATGTTATAAAAAGTAACTATAAAACTGTGAGGATAGACAAAATGTATGAATCAATAATATTAATCATATCGATGAATTTTCTAGCACTGTTTATCTTCTTTCAATTATATTTTAGATTTGTCGCACATTTAAAGTCTAAAATCATCAAATACATTGTATTAGGGATAGGATTTGGACTTATTCAATCTTTATTTTATCAATTTCCAATTGCTATATCTGTTGAACAGGGTCCAATATTTTTAGGTGGTTCAACATTTTTAATTGCAGGAGTCTATGGTGGTAGTCTAGCAACATTTATAGCATTGAGTATTAAAAACCTTATCGAAAGGGTTATAGATAATCCTTTTAATCCCATGTTAAATTTATCGTCTGATAGTAATGGTATCAATTTTATGGGTCCGACGCATAACGAATTCGATCTTGCTCCAGATACATTCTTTTTTATAGAACCATATGTGATAGAAATGTTGTTTTTCACCATTCTTGTCGCAGGTACTTTTCGATTTTTATCTTGGAAACCGTGGAAGATATGGTTACTTCTAAATGTAATATTCCAAATATATTTAATGATTTCACAAAAAACCGATCTGTATTTCACATTAATACGGGCAACTATAGAAATTGCTGGAGGCGCACTAATCTTTTATTTTATCTCCTATATGTATAATTCCTATCATAATAAAAGAGAACTTGAACGTAAAGCTTATAATGATGGTTTAACGGGATTGTATAATGTTCGTTATTTTAAGATGATCATTTTAAAGCTATTTCAAAAGTTCCAAAACACATCAACCAGAAATTTAACTCTTGCTATAATAGATATTGATCATTTTAAAGAGATTAATGATACGCATGGACATCTTGTTGGCGACCAAATGTTAGTGGGATTGGCAGAGGAACTTAAGAAATCATTTCAAAATGAAGTAGTATCGCGTAATGGTGGAGAAGAATTTACAGTTCTGATTACTAATAAAGATCGATTATCTGTTAAAGAGTTAATTGAGACTTTTCATTTAAATATCCAAGAACGCAAATTCTTCATGGATCAGAAAATTGACCCTCTTCATATAACTGTATCAATTGGCGTTGCTTATTTAGAAAATGATATTAATAGCCCTGAACAAATGTATGATCTGGCTGATAAGTCTCTCTATAAAGCCAAACAAAGTGGTCGAAATCAGATTTGTTATGCAGATAGTTCAGAAAAAAATAATTAATGGACTACCACACACTTTACTGGTGTTTGGTAGTTTTTTTGTGAAAGATTATATAACCTTAAAAAACTTTACTATAATAAATTATATGTAAAAAGAAAAACGTGTATGGTAACAAGTTTTTCTTTTTACAAATTAATTTAAATTGTTTTTAGACTTTCAGACTTCTTCCACTTTAATAAAAACGTAACACTTTTTATTTTTTTACTCTGGAGACGGTCATCCCATCACCAATTGGTATAAGTATAGATTCTAATAGAGGGTGATTAGCTACCGTATTATTAAATTCTCTCATGAATTCAGTATAACGTTTAGATTTTGTTTCCGGGTCCATCACACTACCTCCAGCAAGCACATTATCGGCTACAATTAGAGCACCGGGTTCTGCCAATTTAATAGAGTAATTAAGGTAATTCTCATAATTTAGTTTGTCAGCATCGATAAAGAAAAAATCAAATTTCTTTTGATCTGTAACTAATTTTTCGAGGCTATCTATAGCTAGTCCAGTTAAATAAGAAACCTGATTTCCAAAGCCAGCTTTAAATAGGTTACTATGTGCAAGTTGTGCAAACTTTTCCTCTAATTCTAGCGAAGTTAATTTTCCCTCTTTACCAAAACCCCTTGCAAGACAAATTCCACTAAATCCTCCAAGTGCCCCTATTTCTAAGACGTTTTTTGACCCGGAAATGGATATTAGCATGGTGAGGAGTTTTCCAGATGATGGAGAAACCGATATAGAAGGCATACCATTTTCCTTTATGGATGAAATAACATCTTCTAAAAGATCGTCTTGATTGGTGAATAAGGAATCAATATAATTATTCATTTGTTTCATAAATTATTATCTCCTCGTATAGTGTATTTAAATAGTACATGATATTCATTCTCATTATACATAAAAAACCACAAGTTAACCATATATTGTTACCCTGTTTATAGCAAGGATATTTCTTGGAAAGAGAGTTCACTATATCCACTAAAGCGAATTTAATGTAGAATTCAAAAATTATAATTTCTTTAGCTATTGAGAATGTGTGGCTAGATAAACGAACAAGCTTCCACTTTTATTGTAAAGTGGAAGCTTGTGTTCATTTTTACTATTAATTTTACGTTAATAAGCTCCTAAAGAATAAGTTAATTCATAGCTATGGCTATAAATTTCAACGAGGTTTCCAAATGGATCTTCGCAGTACACCATTCGATAAGGCTTCTCTCCTGGATAATATTCTCTGACTGGCATACGCTGTTTGCCACCATATTCTTTAATTTTTTCTACAAGGCCTTCTAGATCAGGATCTTGAACACAATAATGAAAAAGACCTGTTTTCCAATATTCAAAGTTATTCTCTGGCTTTTCGTTATTTTTGAATTCAAATAACTCAATTCCTACACCATCAGAGGTTGAGAGATGTGCAATACGAAACTTCCCCCAGCCAGGACCAAAGACATCTTTACACATGATACCAACTGGACTGTTGTCTTCAACTACATCAGAAGGTTCCATGATTACATACCACCCCATCACCTCTTTGTAAAATTCAACTGCTTTGTTAACATCTGGAACAGAAATGCCAATATGAGAAAATGCACGTGGATAAGTTTTCTGATTCATTTTATTACCTCCTCAAAAATTGAACTTGTATAAAGTATAATTCAAGGATACCATTAAGTTAAGAAGGCACCAACTTATATGAATTTTTACTTCTTAGTTATAGTGAAATTATTATTTATTAAAGAGAAAGTGGTGATCAATTTGGAAGAAAATGAATTTGAATTAGATAAGAAAGAGTTAGAGGGTGAGAGAAATGATCTTGAGAATGCAAATCCACAAAATAATTATCAATTTGGTTGGAAGGAAATTGTTCTTTTCTTTTTAACTTATTTAGGAGCTAGTTTTGTTCTAGGAATAGTTATAGCTATTCCAATTGTAATTATTGATACAGTAAATAACAGTAATCTGCTCGATCAAGTACTATCAGGTCATTGGTTATTATACTTAGACGCTGCGTCGTTTGTCATTGCCCTTCTAATATTTAAAAGTGCACGAATTTTTCTGAAAGGTAAATTTTCATTCAGTCCTTTGAAGCAGGGAAAAACCTACTTATACTTGGTTGCGGCACTCATTGTAGTTTATGGAAGCCAATATCTCTTCATAGATGTGCTACATTTAGAAGACGCAACTGATCAGATAGATACTTTTGGACTTAATAACATATCATTTCAGTGGTGGAATACGGTACTCTTATATTTAGCTTTTACTGTTATTACTCCAATCAAAGAGGAGATAATATATAGAGGTTTCCTCCATGGATTTCTAGATAAAAAATTTCACTTCATAGTGGGTGTTATCGTGTCCTCGTTAGTATTTGGTTTGCTTCATACTGGTCACGTGTTATCTGCTACCATAATGGGTCTTGCTTTTGTTCTTTTGTATAAGTTAACAAAGTCATTAGTTGTACCGATCCTTTTTCATATTTTATGGAATTCATACGCAGTAACAGGACTTTTGCTAATAATGAACTAATGTAGTGTATTGAGAAGGACTTTATCAGAGGGATAGAGGTTATCAAAAAAGGCACAACTAGCTTTGATAGCTAAATTGTGCTTTTTCTTTTTCTTGCGAATGATTATCATATTTACAGAAAAATTTGTTCAATTTGAAATTAAAAACGAAAAAGCCTATCAAACAATAACTATTCAACAATTATTACGCCCAACAAAGCAGCAAATTGAATTGCTTGGTGAGTGGAAACTTTGCAACCTTTTAAATCTGATAATGATAGAGTAAGTGATTCAAAAGTAGAAGTGCTAAGGTCTAGTCCTTTTAGTGATGTCTTTTCAAAGCTAACATCATTAATGTTGCATGATTTAAAGTCTATTTTTTTTAGGTTACAATCATAAAAATCGGAACTCTCTAATGAATTATCATGAAATTTAACCTTTTCAAGTTTTGAACTCCCGAATGATGCCAAGTTTAGTAATGAATTAGTAAACGCAACATTTCCAAGTTTAGATTCTGTGAAATCAGCACCAATTAGTTTACAATTATTAAAAACTGATCTGTGTATAGAAGACTTCCTCATAGTAGTATTAGAAAAATCACAGTTTTCAAAAGAAACATCGGTTATATCAATATTAGAAAAATCTGTATTATTAAACCTGCAATTTTTAATGATCATTTTATATAAGCGACTTCTAGTTAAGACTTCATTTTCAAAAATAGAATCATTAATTTCACATAGTTCTAATTCTGGTTCTTCCTCATATAAAATATCACTAAAATTTTTAAAGGGTAACTCATTTGGTAAATTCGGTAAATCAATTTTCATGAAAAACAACCTTTCTATCAAGATATGAATTAAAAAATCTTCTTAGTGTATAAGATATAGGATAAATAATTATAAAAAAAGACTGTTTTTTTTAGGAGACTTATGTGCAACGAGATAAATGTAAACGAATTAGATAATACAAATTAAGCGCGTTCCAAAATATACAGTGAGTTAGTACAAATACAAAAAAATCGTTAAATGTATATAGTTCGAACGCGAAATCCACAAGTCTATTTCCTTTTCATCTTTTTTTTATAATGCTATAGTAAATTTCATAGTAAATAAAAGGATGCAAATTTGTAAATTAGCAATGGAGGAAAATAATGAATAATAAATATGCAGCTCTATTTGAGCCTTATAAATTACCAAGTGGTATTGAAATTAGAAATAGAATAATGATGGCGCCGATGACAAATTATTCTTCTAACGTAGATGGTTCTGTTAAATTGGATGAAGTGTCTTATTATGCCCGTCGCTCTATGGGTGTTGGTGCAGTAATTTCAGCAGTTGCAAATATCTCACCTGGTGGAAAAGGATTTCCCGGAGAAATTGGTTGTGACCGTGATGAATTAATTCCTAGTTTAAAAAAGCTAGCAGATGGAATTAAAAACGAAGGTGCAAAGGCTATTTTACAGATCTTTCATGCTGGTAGATTAGCACCACGAGATCTTGTACCAGAAGGAGATGTTGTAGCTCCTAGTAATATTCCTGCCGAGCGTGGTGGAACTCCGATAGTACCGAGAGAACTAACGACGACAGAGATTGAGGCTATTATTGAAGCATTTGGTCAAGCGACACGTCGTGCGATAGAGGCTGGCTTTGATGGAGTAGAAATCCATGGAGCGAATGGCTACCTTATTCAACAATTCTTTTCTCCACATTCCAATCGTAGAGATGATCAATACGGAGGAAATCTAGCAAAGCGGATGACATTCCCGCTAACAGTTATTGAACGAGTGCAGCAAGTTGTTAAAGAACAGGCGAAAGAACCGTTTATCGTTGGTTATCGCTTTTCACCAGAAGAACCAGAAACACCTGGAATCTCTATGGGTGAAACGCTCCAGTTGGTTGATGTACTGGCAGATAAAGGGCTTGATTATCTGCATGTTTCCTTGCAAGACTTTTGGTCTAAAGCAAGAAGAGAAGCGGATCAAACGAAAACACGCATAGAGCTTTTGCTTCAAACAATTAATAAACGATTGCCGTTAATTGGAGTTGGATCTATTTATAGTGCAGATGATGCAGCAGAAGCTATGAAAACTGGCATTGAATTTTTAGCTTTGGGAAGAGAAATAGTTATTGATCCCGATTGGATCCAAAAGATTCAAAATGGAAAAGAAGCTACAATTCAAACAACATTAGATTTAAATGCGAAGGATTCATTGGATATACCAGATAGTTTTTGGAATGTGATTACTTCTGTCCCTGGATGGTTTCCTGGAGTTAAATAATTAGTAGTAGACATAAATGAGAAAGTCATTCTATATAATAGGATGACTTTTTTTGTTTGATGAAATAAATCCTAAAAAGGCAACTATCCCATTGTCTTTCTATTTTGGAACATATAATTGTACGATTAAATTCCTGAGAGCTTTGTTTCAGGTTAGTTTAAATTCTTAGGTAAGTTTGCACATTATAACACGTTATAATGTTCATAGTATTGTCAAATTTTAGTTGTTAATATAAACAGAATAATGATATAATTATTAAATGAAACGAAGTTCCGCAATACGGAACTAAGGTAAAAATTTTATTATAGGAGTGTGATAATTAGTAGATGCCTAGAAGGTTAATCGAGTGTTATTTAGAACGATAAGGATTTTAAGAATTTGTTGTATCAAAGCAAATCTATATTTTTTCCAATAGTAACGGTTATGGTTATCAATTCGTTACTATCATTGTGGAGGAATAAAGAGAAATGTAAGGGTTATCTTTTAAACTGAATCAGATAAAAACAACAATAACGAAACAAATTGTAGTTATTAAAATACGCGTAAATTGGAAGAAGGGAAAATTATAATGCGAATTATGAAAACGATTGAAAAAGTACCAGGAGGTTTAATGTTAATTCCACTATTTTCAGGAGCAGTAATTCATACATTCACACCAAATGCAGGTGAGTATTTTGGATCATTTACAAATGGATTGATGACCGGAACAGTGCCGATTCTAGCAGTATGGTTTTTTTGCATGGGTGCAGGTATCAAACTGAAATCTACCGGTACTGTTTTGAGAAAATCAGGAACGCTTGTATTAACAAAGATATTGGTTGCGTGGATTGTTGCCTATATAGCCACGTTATTCATTCCAGAGAGCGGCATACAAACAGGTGTATTTGCTGGCTTTTCCGTACTTGCGTTAATTGCTGCAATGGACATGACAAATGGTGGTCTTTATGCTTCTATTATGCAACAGTATGGAACAAAAGAAGAAGCAGGTGCATTTGTTTTAATGTCAATTGAATCTGGTCCATTGGTAACTATGTTGATTTTAGGAAGTACTGGATTGGCTGTATTTGAACCACAAATATTTGTAGGAGCTTTATTACCTTTCTTAATTGGTTTTGCTCTTGGTAATCTAGACCCTGATTCACGTGACTTTTTTAGTAAAGCTACGTATACAATGATTCCGTTTTTTGGATTTGCTTTAGGGAGTTCTATTGATTTAAAAGTGATTGCAAAAGCCGGTTTTGCCGGCATATTACTAGGTATTATTGTAATATTAATTACAGGTATACCATTAATATTAGCTGATAAATTTATTGGTGGGGGAAATGGTACAGCTGGAATTGCTGCTTCTAGTACAGCTGGTGCTGCAGTGGCAAATCCAATGATAATTGCTGAAATGAAGCCTGAATTTTTTAATGTTGCCCAATCAGCAACTGCTTTAGTCGCAACTTCCGTAATTGTGACATCTATATTAGTACCCATAATAACCGCATTGTGGTCCCAATATATGAAGAAGAAGGAAATGGTACAGGTAGTATCAGAAGAGCATAAAACAATAAGTTAAAAAAAATTAATATAATTTTGTGAAAGTGGATGTATCTTATTTAAATGTAAATATGCATTCCCTATTGTAGATTTAGGGAACGCTATTCTTCTTTCATCCTAGATTTCGAGAGATTATCAAGCTATACTCTTTTACTTTTTCGATCAAAGTACTATTTATAAAGTCCATTGTTACGCGATTACTCGGACCTGAAATACTGAAGCTAGCCACGATTTCCCCTTGATGATTAAGAATTGGGGAAGCGATACAGGTTAAACCTTCTTCATTTTCAGAATTATCTAATGCATAACCCTGATCTTTAATTAAATTGATTTCTTTGTAGAGTTCTTCCTTAGAAGTTATTGTCGTTTGTGTTTTGGGGATAAACTCCATTTTTGAGACTGTTTCTTCTAATTGGTCCTGATCCATACCTGAAAGTAATACTTTTCCGACCGCTGTACAATACATAGGTGCTCTACTCCCTATACGGGAATACATTCGAATTGTTTGATTTGATTCGATTTTATCTATGTAGACAATTTCTTTTTTATCTTCAATGCATAAGTGAATCGTTTCATTGACTTCTTTAGCCAGATTCTCTAAATGTGGTTTAGCTATACTGACGACATCTAAGTTATTCAAAAGATTTCTAGCAAGAAAAAGAGGTTGTAAACCAAGTTTATATTTATCAGTTTCTGGATCTTTTACGACGTAATTCATATCAAGTAAAGTAGCTAACAATCGATGTGTTGTACTTTTCGTTAGATTTACTTGTTCAGATAATCGAACAATTTGTATCCCATTTGGATATTCAGAAAGTTTATTTAATATATTTAAAGCTCTTTCTAGCGATTGGACATTCGACATAAGTAACCTACCTTTTTAAATTATTTAAAAGAAGTATTTGATGTATTTGTATTAGATACTTTTAATTTAAAAAGCATCTAAGATTTCAAACTAATGAGAGCGTTATTAATACTTGTAAAAACCATTACCATGATACGTTATATTAATTCGTTTGTAAATTAATTATAGATTAGGTTCTATATAAATACCAATTAACTAGTTACTCTAAATAGATAGGGGAATTGAATAAAATGATGAATAAAATAAATGTGTTAAAAAAGATTACTGAATGTGGCGTTGTGGCAGTTGTAAGAGCAGATTCAGAGAAAGAAGCTATTGCTATTTCAAAAGCGTGTGTTGAAGGAGGCATTAAAGGTATTGAGATTACTTTTACTATCCAAGGTGCGGAAAAGGTAATAAAAGAACTACGTGCGTTATATCAAGATAATAATGAAGTGGTGATTGGTGCGGGGACGGTACTTGATACAGCAACAGCACGAATGGCAATTCTGGCAGGAGCTCAGTTCGTTGTTAGTCCTGCTTTTGCTGCAGATACAGTGAAACTATGTAATCTATATCAAATCCCTTATATGCCAGGATGTATGACAATGACTGAAATGACAAGAGCCTTAGAAGCGGGGGTTGATATTGTTAAGTTATTCCCTGGTACAGTATATGGCCCTGAGTTTGTCAAAACGGTTAAAGCACCACTTCCCCAAATAAATATAATGCCAACCGGTGGAGTGAATTTAGAGAATGTTGATCAATGGATTAAGAACGGATCTGTAGCAGTTGGAGTAGGTGGTAATTTGGTTGCACCAGCTAAAACAGGAGATTATCAAAAGATTACCGAATATGCAAACCAATATGTTAACATAGTTAGAGAAGCAAGAAAATGATAATTTAACTACAATTATTATCAACATTCGTAAAGAATATTAAGGGCTCTTCAATCAGAGTATGGTTGGGAAGCCCTTTTTTATAGACTATTAGTTAGGTTGAATACGGAGGAAAGTAAGTAAAGTGTAAAAGGAGTTGTCATTAAGTTGAATAAACAAATAGTAAAAAACGATTGGGCAGAACTTTTAGCAGCAGAATGGGAGAAGCCTTATTTTCAGAAATTAACTAGCTATCTAGATAAGGAATATAAACAAAATACTATCTATCCGGAGATGGATAGTATTTTTAATGCTTTTCATTATACGTCTTTTGAAGATGTGAAGGTAGTTATTCTTGGACAAGATCCTTATCATGGACCAGATCAGGCACATGGACTCAGTTTTTCTGTTAAATCAGAAGTGAATATTCCACCTTCACTTCGAAATATTTTTAAAGAATTACATAATGATATTGGTTGTCCAATACCAAATCATGGCCATTTAGGTAAATGGGCAGAACAAGGTGTTTTACTATTAAATAATGTGTTAACAGTAAGAGGAGGAAAAGCACATTCACATCAAAATATGGGATGGGAAATTTTCACTGACAATGTAATTGAGTTATTAAATAAAAAAACGACTCCTATTGTATATATTTTATGGGGAGCTGCTGCTCAGAAAAAACAATCACTCATTGATAAGACACTTCATTATCTTGTTAAAGCACCACATCCAAGTCCATTGTCTGCATATAAAGGTTTTTATGGTAGTAAGCCGTTTTCAACTACCAATCAGTATTTGAAAATGTTTGGTAAGAAAAAAATTGATTGGGAATTACCTAAATAAATAAGGTTGTTTACCCATTTAAGGATGAACAACCTTATTATTTTTAGTTAACTAAAGCAACCAATGCATCTTTTACTGTCCGATACGTTCGCAGATGTTTTAATTTTTCACCGATAACTATTGTCTTGATTGCCAACTCTGGCCGAATACCAGTAAGGACAAGCTGTGTACCAATTAATGAGGTTAAATTGTGCATCTTAAGGATAGAAGATGCTACATATGTATCTACTTTATATAAACCGGATAGATCTAAGATTAAATAGTTATCCTTTGATTTCGTTAAATAATTCGATATAGTTTCTGAAAGTTTATCTAGCCGATTATGGTCAATGGAACCAATTAACGGTAAAATAGAAACACCATCACTTATTGGAACTATTGGTGTAGAAATCTTCTCCATTTCACTCAATGTCTCGGTTAAAATCCGTTCTTTATCTTTCGTGATGGTTATATCTTTTTGTACGCCAACAAAATAAAGTTTTTGTTCCTCTTCTATCCACATGGGATCAACTGTTAGTTCATTCCAAAATCCCGTTCCGTCTTTTTTATAATTATATAGTTGAACGGTGACTGTTTTTTCTTTTAATACAGCCTCGCGTATACTAGTAATCGCAGCTTGGTCTGTTTCTTCCCCTTGTAAGAACCGACAATTATTCCCTGTTATTTCGGCTTCCTTGTAACCAGTCATCTTCGTAAATCCTTGATTAGCAAAAATTACTGGGTTATCTGGTAAGGATGGATCGGTAATAATCAATCCAACTTTAGTATGATCCAAAGCTTTTTCGAATAAATAACTTTTGGTTGTTTTGCTATTGATCACAGAAATGCCCCTATTCATTTTTTAAAGGAATTATCTCATTAATTCTACTGAAAATCAATGAAATCATTATTATATGATTAGCTATGGCTACAATTGGGTAGTAATTTATATAATGGAAATACTAGTAAGTAGGTGAGTTAATGAGTCAAATTAGAATTGGATTAATCGCTGCACCTGAGTTACCACAGGAAATTTCAAATGACATTATCAATCAATTACCTGATATAATCTCTAAGGGGATTGATGGAAATGTTGAATGGGAAGTTGAGATAGTCGTTGATCCTTTAACAGGAGCTGCAGAAACGGCTAAGGAAGTTATTGATGAAGCTATTGACATAAAACAAGAAAATAATTGGGATTACGCTATATGTTTAACAGATTTACCGCTTTTTGCTGAAAAAGATATTGTGTTATCAGATATTAATTTTCATCAAAATATTGCTCGTATTTCCCTTCCAGCATTCGGTTTTACTCCAATGCGAAGTCGTGTTAAAAAGACGTTTGTTAAAATTGTAAGGGAAATGTATGAGCAGACCTTGAACGAAGAAAAGGATGAGTGGAAACGACCCTTTCGTTTTTCACCTATTCGCAGAATCACCGCACCTGTTGGAATGAATGAAACGGACATAAGATACGTACTTACCCCAAGAATTAATGGTTTGCTAAGACTGGTTTTTGGAATGACGAGGGCAAATCGACCTTGGTCAATAATCTCTTCATTTAAACCAATCATTGCGATAGCGTTTGCTACTGGTGCCTATGTTCTTGTTTTCCCCACGCTTTGGGAGCTTAGTGCGGCTTTTACTTATACAAGATTGATTAGTTTAATGTTTGTTGCCGTATTAAGTATGGTAATTTGGATGATCACCTCGCATCATTTGTGGGAAGGTAAAGCATCGAAAAGTAAAAAGAAATTGAGGCGCCTTTATAATGAAGTAACAATTAGCACACTTTTACTAGCTGTATTATTTTATTATGTTGTTTTATTCATCATCTTTTTAATGGCAGTTAGTTTTTTCGTACCACCAGAACTGTTTAGTGAAAAAGCAAGTTTAGATGGGCCGGTAGATTTAAAAAACTTTATCGATCTTGCTTGGTTAGCGACTTCTGTAGCAACATTAGCTGGATCAATTGGTGCAGGTGTGGAAAATGAAGAGCTAGTCCGAAATGTAGCGTATGGTTATCGTCAAAACCGTCGTTATAATGAATTGTATAAGAAAGATAGTTAGGAATGAAAACATCTTATTTTGTATCTATATAAAGTAGATATAAGTTTAAGGTGTTTTTTGTTAGGATTAGGTAAACTTATAATTAAGAATCAAAAGCGTGTAGTCTATTTATCCAAAAGTAGTTTCAATCAATTCATAATATGGTACACTTACAACTAGTTTTGCTACTATCATTTAAGGAGCTTCATTATGCAACTATTTTCCAAGCCATTCAAAATTACGAAGCAACTCTCCACCGTACAACTAATTGTGTTGTTTTATGTATCGGCAGTGGCATTTTCCACCCTGTTACTAAGCTTCTCTTTTTTTAAAGAGGACGGCATCACATTATCGTTTATTGATACATTATTTACGGCGATCAGTGCGATTAGTGTAACAGGATTAACAGTTGTTTCAACAGCTGAAACGTTTAATACTGCAGGACATATTGCATTGGCTTTTATTTTGCAATTTGGTGGCATTGGTATTATGACTTTAGGAACATTTATTTATATTCTTTTCGGCAAGAAAATTGGTCTTCGAGAAAGACAGTTAATCCGAATTGATCAAAACAGGACAACTTTATCTGGACTTGTTAAATTAATGCTTAAAATATTACAAATTATTATAATTATTGAGTTGATCGGTACTGTAATATTAAGTACTTACTTTTTGACTTACTTTGATACGTGGCAAGAAGCCCTTATACAAGGATTTTTTGGTGCTGTTAGTGCAACAACAAATGCTGGATTTGATATAACAGGTAATTCTTTAATCCCTTTCGCTAACGATTATTTTGTGCAATTTATTAATATGGTACTACTTATATTAGGCGCAATTGGATTCCCAGTATTAATTGAAGTACAAGAGTTAATACGTGGTAAACATGAAGGTGTTAATGAAAGAAATGTATTTTCTTTATTTACGAAATTGACATCAATTACATTCTTTTCATTAGTTATTATTGGTGCTGTTCTTATTTTCGTGTTTGAACGAACGAATTTCTTTATGGATAAAACATGGCATGAATCATTATTTTATAGTTTGTTCCAGTCCGTTACTACGAGAAATGGTGGTCTAGCAACGATGGACATGAATGAATTTTCTATTCCGACGTTATTGACAATTAGTGGGTTAATGTTTATTGGTGCCTCTCCGAGTAGTGTTGGTGGTGGAATTCGGACGACAACATTCGCAATTATGTTACTAAGTATCTATAACTATGCGAAGGGAAATACAACAATTAAAGTATTTGGTAGGCAAATTGATCAAGAAGATATTATGCGTTCCTTTATCGTTATTACCACAGCAAGTATGTTGTGTGTCGTTTCGACTATTGTGTTAGCGGCAACGGAAAATCTACCAATGATCGCTGTGTTGTTTGAAGTAACATCTGCTTTTGGAACAACAGGATTATCGCTGGGCATTACACCAGAATTATCGTCGTTTGGTAAATCTGTAATTATGTTTTTAATGTTTGTTGGACGAATCGGTATTTTCTCCTTCTTATTTATAATTAGAGGGAAAGTACAAAAAGACGTATTCCGTTATCCAACGGAAAAGATGATTATTGGTTAGTAATAAGTAAAGGTAGGCTACTTTTTTGATGAAGTGTCTACCTCTTTCAAAAAACAATGCATGTCATTCCTTGAATTTCCTATTCACTCTACTTGCAATATCGAAACCCTCTTGTAATATAGTTAGTAGATAGAAAGTAACTTTTTATTAAAATAAGTAAGTTGGAAGGAGAACAGCTTTCATGACGCACCAGACAATTGACTATCATCCACAAATTAAAAAGGTACTAGATAATATTAATAAAGTTATTGTTGGTAAGGAAGAAGTTAGTACTCTAAGTATTGTAGCGTTATTAGCTGAAGGACATGTGTTATTAGAAGATGTACCCGGAGTAGGTAAAACAATGTTAGTGCGAACAATAGCTAAATCTCTAGATTGTGAGTTTAAACGAATCCAATTCACCCCAGATTTATTACCATCTGATGTTACAGGTGTATCCATATATAATCCAAAAGAATTAAACTTTGAATTTCGTAATGGACCCATAATGGGAGATATTGTTCTCGCAGATGAAGTGAATAGAACATCTCCAAAGACACAGTCATCCTTATTGGAAGCAATGGAAGAAAGAAGTGTAACAGTTGATGGTCAAACAATTAACTTACAAAGACCATTCTTTGTTATGGCGACCCAAAATCCAATTGAATATGAAGGAACCTATCCCCTACCAGAAGCACAACTAGATCGTTTCCTATTAAAATTAAAAATGGGTTATCCAACTGAAGAACAAGAATTGCAAATGTTAGAGGCTACGGCTAAACAGCACCCAATTGAAAGAATAGACGCTGTATTAGATAAAACTGAATTATTGCAATTACAACAGCAAGTTAAAGAAGTATATATTGATAAAATTGTTCAGAACTATATTATTCAATTAGTTAAAAGAACGCGAGTAGATAATGCCATTTATTTAGGTGCTAGTCCAAGGGCGTCTATTGCTTTAATGAAAGCGGCCAAGGCCTTTGCTTTTATTCATAACCGTGATTATGTGTTACCGGATGATGTGAAATATTTAGCACCATTTGTATTATCACACCGGATTATTTTAACATCTGAAGCGAAATTTGAAGGTCTAGATGCTCACAATCTTATAACTCAACTGATAGTAACTGTATCTATACCAATGCGGAAGGAATTTTCTTAATGAAGGGTGGTTTAAAGCTAAGTGGAAAGCTGATCCAGTTAAGTCTTCTTTTCGGAATTTTATTTTCATACACGATGTTTCAAGGTGGATTTGTTAGTGGATTTCTTTTTTATGCTTTTTTACCCGTTTTTTGTTATTTCCTTATTTTCTTACTTTATCCATTGTCGACTTGGAAAGTGAAACGTACGCTTTCAAGAAATGTCACCCAGGCTGGTAATAGTGTGGAAGTGACGATAGATTTAGAAAGAAAAATTGGAATGTTTTTACCATACCTTATAATCGAAGACTGTTTTTCTGCTTCATTAGAACCAATTTATCAATCAAACATGGTTTGGAAAAAAGTTAATGATAAAGCCCAGCCAAGAAAAACGGAAAATAAACAAGCCGTGTTTCCACTGTTTAAAAGAAAAATTCGTTTGTCTTATCGATTTACAGATTTACCACGCGGTGCGCATCATTTCGATAAAGTAATGATAAAGACAAGTGATATTTTTGGTTTTATGGAGAAAACAGCAACCTTTTCAGTGGAAAATAGTATCGTTGTGTACCCAGAGAAAAAAGAAATAGCAATCAAAAAGCAACGGAATAACTTTGAGGAAGGTGCTAAAGCCTCTTATTCTTTGCAATCCAGAAACACACATGTTGTAACAGGTGTAAGAGAATATATGCCAGGGGATAGATTCTCTTGGATAGATTGGAAAACAACAGCAAGAAAGCAAAGTTTAATGACAAAAGAATTTGAACAAGAAAAAAGCACAGATGGCTTCCTTGTTTTAGATACAAGTTATTCAGAGAGTTTTAATGGGATGGGTGTTGAGGCAAGTGTTGTGTTGGCGCGTTCAATCGTCCATTATTTTGATAGGAAATCTACTAATATAGGTTTATTGTCTTTAGGTAGTGAAGTAGCTTATTTTCCTCCGCAACAAGCTAGTATGAAAGAGATGCTTCATTATCAGCTGGCCACTTTAAAACCACATAAAAATGGTCGATTTGCAATGAAGTTAACAGAGCATATAAACCAGATGCCTAGTAATCTATTTATTCTTATATTAACAACAGAAGTAGACCATGCGTTGGTACAAGCTTTGAAACAAGTACAACAGAAAAGTAAACAAATAATTATATATATATCTAAACCATCTTATTTGCTGTCAGAGGAAGACAACCGATTGATCCAACAAATGCGATTAGGCGGGATGATCGTAGATGTAATAACAGAAGATGTTCTACGCCAAGATGTAATTGAGGTGAGTATGTAATGAAGTACCATAAAAGATTTTGGAATCCCTCGCTTGTCTTTTCAATCCTACTGTATCTTTGTGGATTTATCTTGTTTTGGGAATGGCTTCGACCATTAGAATTCATTTCGGATACAGGTAATATTACGATGTTCATCGTATATGCGGTTTTTTGTTTTTTTCTTTCCACTTTAAAAGTTAAGTGGTGGATTTCAAGTCCCTTAAAAATAATAGGGATGTTGTTTATAATAGATGGCTTGTTTCTTCAACAAACGATAGGAACACAACAATGGTTTAAAGACTTTGTCTTTCAAATACAGTATAATGCGGAAATGATTGGAGATCATCAATGGTACCAGTTGACGCCATTTTTTAGAAGCTTATTGTTTCTTATTTTACTCTGGTTGATGAGTTACTTGCTCTATTATTGGTTTGTTGTAGTAAAACGAGTCTCCTTATTTATCATACTCACATTCATCTATCTGACAGTTTTAGATACGTTTACGGTCTATCAAGCTGACGCTTCTATTGTGAGGACATTTATCATTTCGATGTTTGCATTAGCGATATCAGGATTCTCAAATCAGATGGAGAAAGAATCTGTAAGACCACACTATGGCAAGTGGTTTGGATCTATCCTTATTCCTGTTCTTATCCTCTTACCATTAGTAACGTTACTTGGTTATAGTGCACCTAAATTTGATCCTAAATGGCCTGATCCAGTACCGTTTTTAACCAGTACTGCTGAAAATGCAGGTTTTGGGGAAGGTGGTAATAGCTCATTACAGAAAGTTGGTTATGGGGAAGATGATTCGCAATTAGGTGGCTCTTTTATACAAGATGATACACTGGTCTTTGAGGCGAGAGTAGAACGAAGTCACTATTGGCGTATTGAATCGAAAGATAGGTATACAGGAAAAGGATGGGAGCGGTCTACAGATTTAGATTATCAAGCACAGACGAATGGGAATATCGATTTAGCGTTATTTTCTGATGAAGTAGAAACACGTGAATTAAATGGAACCATTCAATATACCGATGAAGTGAATTTTTCAAAAGTTGTCTATCCATATGGGATTGAAAAAGTCAGTGGGGCTGATCAGGTGAGTTATTTACTAGATCAACAGACTGGTATAATTGAAGCGGAAGGCCCCGAGCAACAGGGAGTTTTAGCTACCCATGATATCGTATATCAGTATCCTTCTTTCTCGTTAAATCTATTAGAAAATGCAGGGGATAATGATCCGAATCATATAACAGATTTATATTTGCAACTTCCAAATGAACTTCCGAACCGTGTAGTTGATTTAGCAGAAAGCATTACAATGGATGATGAGACACGTTATGACAAAGCAAAGTCCGTCGAACGCTACTTTAGTCAAAATGGTTTTGACTATCAAACAGAAGATGTCGCTATACCCGGTCGCAATGATGATTATGTTGATCAATTTTTATTTGAAACACAAATTGGTTATTGTGATAACTTTTCAACATCAATGGTTGTACTGTTACGTTCTTTAGACATACCAACGCGTTGGGTCAAAGGTTTTACGGGTGGTCAAATTGCTAATGACCAAGTGATCACTTCAAATACAGAAAATACGTATCAAGTAACAAACGGAAATGCACATTCATGGGTAGAAGTTTATTTTCCTGACGTAGGTTGGGTACCTTTTGAACCGACTATCGGCTTTTCTAATACTGTTGACTTTTATCAAGAAACAAATACAGATCAAGATAATGATACAGAAACAGAAGAAACTGCAACCGAAGATGAGGAAGAAGAACAAGTAGAGGAAGAACAAGCACAAGAGATAGACGAGAAAGAAGAAACAGTAGGTTCTAGCGCAACGCAAAATGATAGATGGTACTTCCCTGTTATCGTAGTCATCGTTCTTATGATTTTGGTTAGTCTAGCGATTTTTACACGATATCGTTGGTTAAGTTTTATTTATGTAAGACGATATAACACATTTAAGGATCAACAATCGCTAGATAAGGCGTATCATTTTCTGTTACGTGTATTACAGCATAAAGGAATAAATAAAACAAAACAACAAACGCTTCGAGAATATGCTAGAGATGTGGATGCTTATTTTGAAACAAAGCAAATGAGTGAATTAACGAACTTTTACGAGCGTGCTTTATATAGAAATGAACAAGACCTTAAAAACAATGTAAAAATGCAAGAATTATGGGAAAACGTATTAAAGCGTTTATGGTCTTGACCAGTAGATAAGGCACTGATAGAATGATATAAATATTATTAATACCTCTGTATATACTCGAAAATATGGTTCGAGAGTTTCTAGCGAGATACCTTAAATATCTTGACTATGGAGGCGGATTGATTGATGTGTGTGCAGAATCTGCCTTCTTATATTATATAGGAGGCAGATTCTATGTATATAGAAGGTAGGAAAGATAGGGATGGATGGAGGAGATGACTAACGTGCAAGTAAATAACGAATTGATTCTTGTTTTAGACTTCGGGAGTCAATATAACCAATTAATAACAAGGCGTATAAGAGAATTTGGTGTATATAGTGAGCTGCATTCTCATCGGCTAACAGCTGAAGAAATAAAAGCGATGGCACCAAAAGGCATTATTCTTTCTGGTGGACCACATAGCGTATATGACGAGAATAGTTTCCGTTGTGATGAGGGGATTTTTGACTTAGATATTCCGGTGTTTGGTATCTGTTACGGTATGCAACTAATGACGCATCATTTTGGAGGCAAGGTGGAGCGAGCCAATCAACGCGAATATGGTAAAGCGGATATTCAGGTAACAGATCAAGCGAGATTGTTTACAGGAACGCCAAATGAACAAACGGTTTGGATGAGTCATAGTGATAAAATTATTGAAGCTCCAGCTAACTTTGTAATAGAAGCTACTAGTTCATCTACACCAATTGCAGCAATGAGCAATAATGAAAAAGATTTATATGGTGTGCAATTCCATCCTGAAGTACGAAATACTGTCTATGGCAATGATTTGTTAAAGCAGTTTGTTTTTGGCGCATGTGACTGCACGGGTGACTGGACAATGGCAAACTTCGTTGAACAAGAAGTAGAGAAATTACAAGAAAAAGTAGGCGATCGCAAGGTGCTGTGCGCCTTAAGTGGTGGAGTAGATTCTTCTGTTGTAGCGGCTCTTATTCATAAAGCTATAGGCGATCAATTAACATGTATTTTTGTTGATCATGGACTTTTACGTAAAAATGAAGGCGAAATGGTGATGGAAACATTCCAAGATGGCTTTAATATGAATATCATAAAAGTAGATGCACAAGAGCGCTTTTTAAGTAAATTAAGAGGTGTAATAGATCCAGAGGAAAAACGTAAAATTATTGGAAATGAATTTATTTATGTTTTTGATGATGAAGCAGAGCGTTTGAAAGATATGGATTTCCTTGCACAAGGAACGCTCTATACAGATATTGTTGAGAGTGGAACGGAAACAGCTCAAACAATAAAATCCCACCACAATGTTGGTGGATTACCAAAAGATATGCAATTTGAATTACTTGAACCACTTAATACATTGTTCAAAGATGAAGTTCGTGTATTAGGTTTAGAGTTAGGTCTTCCAGAAGCAGTTGTTTGGAGACAGCCGTTTCCTGGACCAGGTCTTGGGATCCGTGTATTAGGAGAAGTTACCGACAAAAAGATTGAAATCGTTCGTGAATCTGATGCAATCTTGCGTGAAGAGATTCAGTTAGCTGGACTTGACCGTGATATATGGCAGTACTTTACTGTCCTTCCAAACATCAGAAGTGTTGGTGTGATGGGTGATGCTCGAACATATGACCATACAATTGGTATCAGAGCTGTCACTTCCATTGATGGGATGACATCTGACTGGGCGAGAATCCCGTGGGAAGTACTAGAGAAAGTATCAACTAGAATTGTTAATGAAGTAGATCATGTCAATCGCATTGTCTATGACATAACGAGTAAGCCACCTTCAACGATTGAATGGGAATAATTTGAATGAAGTTGAATGACGAAAGGGCATAACCGAACGATGGTTGTGTCTTTTTAAATTAATATTCGTTATTAGCTTGACTGATTTTCAATTCCTTAGTATCATAAGAAATGTAATTTAATAAAAAGAGAACCGTCGTATAATCTTGAGAATAAGGCTCTAGAGTTTCTACTGACCACCGTAAATGGTCTAACTACACAGAAGGATAAATGAGTACACTATGTTTATTTGAATCTTCTGAATAGTTAGAAACACTTTTGCCGCTGGTAAGGGTGTTTTTTAATTCGACGAAAGAGGGGGAAATAAAAGTGAAGAATTTTTTTGAATTTGAACAACTTGGAACAAATTATCGTACAGAAATTATTGCAGGTCTTACAACGTTCTTATCTATGGCTTATATTTTATTTGTTAATCCAAGTACATTAACTGTTGATGGTACTACTGGTATGGATCCAGGTGCAGTGTTTACAGCTACGGCGTTAGCGGCAGCTGTTGGTACACTCGTTATGGGATTACTTGCGAAATATCCGATCGCATTAGCACCAGGAATGGGTTTAAATGCATTCTTTGCTTATACGGTTGTATTAGGTTATGGCATCCCATGGGAAACTGCACTTAGTGGTGTACTCGTTTCGGGACTTATCTTTGTTCTATTAACACTTTCTGGGCTGCGAGAAAAAATTATTAATGCGATACCATCTAGTTTAAAAATGGCTGTAGGTGCAGGTATTGGTCTCTTTATTGCTTTTATTGGGTTTCAAAACTCTGGAATTATTGTTGGTGATGAAGCTACAATGGTGGCACTTGGTGATATTACAAGTGGGAACACACTCTTAGCTGTCTTTGGTGTAGTTATCACGGTCATTTTAATTACACTAGGTATCAAGGGTGGTATTTTTTATGGAATGGTCGTTACCGCAATTGCCGGTATGATTTTTGGTTTAGTTGATGCACCTAGCGCTATTGTTAGTGCACCTCCTAGCTTAGCGCCAACATTCGGTCAAGCATTTTTACATTTAGGTGATGTATTTACATTGCAAATGGTCGGAATTATTTTAACTTTCTTGTTTGTTGACTTTTTTGATACAGCTGGTACATTGGTTGCTGTTGCGACTAAAGCAGGTTTGATGAAAGATAACAAATTACCTAAAGCTGGTAAAGCGTTGTTCTCTGACTCTACTGCAACAGTTGTGGGAGCAACATTAGGTACATCAACTACTACTGCCTATGTGGAATCGGCGACTGGGGTAAGTGCTGGTGGACGATCAGGTTTCACAGCAGTTGTAACAGCCTTTTTCTTTTTATTGGCTTTGTTATTCTCACCATTATTAAGTGTTGTCACATCAGCAGTAACGGCACCAGCTTTAATTATTGTTGGTGTCATGATGGTAACAGCATTAAAAGATATTGAATGGGACCAATTTGAAATTGCGGTTCCCGCCTTTTTAACTGTTATTATGATGCCACTTGCATATAGTATTGCAACAGGAATTGCATTTGGTTTTATTTTCTATCCAATTACGATGCTTGCAAAAGGGAAAGGTAAAGATATTAACCCTATTATGTGGTTCTTATTTATTGTCTTTGTTCTCTATCTTGCATTTTTAAGCTAATTGTTATAAAAGAAGTTTTAACTGCGTACAATCAGTTAAAGCTTCTTTTTCATTATTCTTCATCTAATTGGTTAATTTCTAGTCGTTTTTTCTTGCTTTTTTCTTGCATTAGCCGATGTAATCGAATGATTAATAATCCATACTGATATGTCGCCTCAATTTTATCTTCACGGACAGGATAAGGTAAGTCTAGTTTTCGGTTAAATGTTCCGTGTAAAATTTCTTCCTTAATAATCTGACCACGATGATGTTCAATCGTAATTGTACCGTTTAATTCTAGTTCAGTTTGGTTAACAAAAATATCAATTTTTTTACTATCTTTTAATCCAGGAAGGCTTACATAACAAATGATTTCTTTCTCTGTTTGATACATATTTATGTGTGGAATCGGTGGTTTAAGTACATCGTCAAATTCGTTCCAAAACTTATCTCCAAAAAAATGATCCATATTTTGCTTCCAATCCTGCATGTGTTCAAATGGTTTCATAGCAGCATCCTCCTTATAAGACATTCTACTTGTGTTATTCCTTTCATTTTTATTAAAATCAGCTACAATAGAAGTGAATCTTAGTTGCAGTTTATGCAGCTTTCCTAGTCTGGGTGATTAACATAATAAAGAACGAATAGACGTAAAATGGTTAATTGAACAAGGATTGTGGAATTATAGGTAATATAATATAAATATGGGAGGACTTTAGTTTGTTAGAGAATGCATTAGTCATGCTAGGTATCATTTTAGCTATTAATATTGTATATGTTTCCCTTTCAACGTTAAGAGTTATCTTAACGTTGAAAGGGAAAAGATATGTCGCAGCAGGTATGGGTATGTTTGAGATTACGTTTTATACTTTGGGCTTAGGTTTAGTCCTAGATAATCTTGATCGTATTGAGAACTTAATTGCCTATGCGGTAGGTTATGGAATTGGTGTTATTGTTGGTTCGAAAATTGAAGAAAAATTAGCACTTGGCTATATAACAGTCAATGTAATTTCATCTAATCCTGATATTCAATTTACGAAGCAACTACGTGATAAAGGCTATGGTGTAACCAGTTGGTATGCATACGGTATGGATGGTGATCGACTATCGATGCAAATTCTGACTCCAAGAAAGTATGAATTAAATTTATATAAAACAATTAAAGAAATTGATCCAAAAGCATTTATTATCGCTTACGAACCAAAACAAATTATTGGTGGTTTCTGGGTGAAACAAGTAAAGAGAGGACGAATTTCAAAAAGTGTCGAACAACAACAAGAAGAGGCGGAAAGACAACCAGCCGAATAAAAAGAGGTTTGTACTGGAAGAAGGAGAAACAATTGATGCTTGTTTAGATCGGATTAGAGAAGCTGGCTATCAACCAATCAGACGATCGGAGAAACCAATATTCCAAGAAAAAATCCAAGGTGATCAAAATAGTCTAGAACCTGTTGCAAGAGAGATTACCTTTGATACTGTACGACTAAACACGAACGTTAATTAATAAGGATATTTAATCGTTCGATATTAATTGACGTATTATCATTTCCTTGTTATCATAAATATGCAACACAACAAATCTAATAAACTAAATAATAAGTACCTCATATAATTTTGGGAATATGGCCCAATAGTCTCTACCCGTTACCGTAAATGATGGACTATGAGGGAAGATGATTCATTGCTACATTTATTCTATAGTCACGCTTTGGAGAGGGTTCGTGGTAGAACGTTCAGTTATATTCTTAATTGTATAACGTTAGTGAACGATTCCTTTCAAGAGACGATAGATGAATGCTGTAGTGCTGTTTTTACTTGTGCAATAATGTCAACAACAAGGCCTATTCATCTTCTCTCATAAATAGAGAGATGAATAGGCCTTTTCTATCTATTTTTTTATAACGTATTCGGGATATATCAGATAAAATAAAGAACAAGTAGGAAATGAGGGGAAACAATGGCCATAGTTGGTGTAATCATGGGGAGTATTTCTGATTGGGACACAATGAAGCATACATGTGATGTTTTAGAAGAATTAGGTATTGCATATGAAAAAGAAGTGATCTCTGCACATCGTACTCCAGAAGATATGTTTACTTACGCAGAAACAGCTCGAAATAAAGGGATAAAAGTAATTATTGCTGGAGCTGGTGGTGCAGCACATTTACCTGGTATGGTTGCTGCTAAAACGACACTACCTGTTATTGGTGTCCCTATTCAAACAAAAAGTTTAAATGGATTAGACTCGCTTTTATCTATTGTACAGATGCCAGGTGGTGTCCCAGTCGCGACAGTAGCGATAGGTCAAGCAGGAGCGAAGAATGCAGCGATTCTAGCAACACAAATTATTGGTGCATTTGAATCAGATTTTGCGAATCGATTAGGAAACTATCAAAAACAAATGAAAGAAAAAGTGTTAGAAATGAGGGATGACCTTGCAAAGCAATAAATTACTATTCGGATCTACAATAGGAATTATTGGTGGTGGTCAGCTCGGTCGAATGATGGCAACAACTGCTAAACATATGGGATATTCGATTGTTGTTCTCGATCCAACACCAGATTGTCCAGCAGCCCAAGTAGCAGATCAACAACTGGTCGCAGCATATAATGATCGAGATGCGATTGTGCAACTCACGGATATCTGTGATGTTATTACGTACGAGTTTGAGAATGTTGATCTTGAAGCTGCAAGATATATAGAAGAAAGAGGTTTGCTTCCACAAGGGTCAACTTCACTGAAAATCACCCAAGATCGTGAACAAGAAAAAAATGCAATTGTCCAAAGTAGTCAACCAGTAGCTAGTTTTAAAATTGTCGAAACAAAATTAGAAGTACAACAAGCGATTGAATCTATTGGTTTTCCAGCTGTAATTAAAACCTGTCGTGGTGGATATGATGGGAAGGGACAACAAAAACTAGAGGCATTAGAAGATATGGAGAAGGCAATTGAATTTGTTGACGTAAATGGTCGTTCTATTGTCGAAAAATGGGTGGCATTTGATAAAGAAATTTCGATTATTTTCACAAGAGGACATGACGGTGATGTTACGTTCTTTCCAATTGCTGAGAATACACATAAAGATCATGTGTTACAAACGACTAGTGTTCCAGCTGAGATTTCAGAAAAGGTTGCAGACAAAGCAAGAGAAGCTGCGAAATCTATTGCTGAAACAATAGGTGTAATTGGAACGTTTGCGATTGAAATGTTCGTTGACGGAGAAGCTATTTTGATAAATGAAATGGCTCCTCGTCCACATAATTCTGGTCATTATACGATAGAGGCTTGTAATGTATCACAGTTTGAACAACATATTCGAGCAATTTGTGGGCTGCCATTAATAGACATACATTTCCACGGCGCAGCCATTATGATTAATTTATTGGGTGAAGATGTTGCCCGATTTATGGAAAGAATCGATGAAATAGGGGACGCACATATTCATATGTACGGTAAAAAAGAAAATAAACCGAAACGAAAAATGGGCCATGTCACCTATATAGGAAATGAACTAGCTAAACTTGAACAAAACTTAGTAAATAAACGAATTATACATAAAAATCAGGAGGTTATTTCAAATGATTGAACGCTATACACGAGAAGAAATAGGAGCTATCTGGACAGATGAAAATAAATATAAAGCGTGGTTAGAGGTAGAAATATTAGCGTGTGAGGCATGGAGTGAATTAGGCGCTATCCCTAAAGAAGATGTCACCACATTACGGAAAAATGCATCATTTGATGTTTCTCGTATTTTGGAAATTGAACAAGAAACGCGTCATGACGTTGTAGCATTTACGAGAGCTGTGTCGGAAACATTAGGAGAAGAAAGAAAATGGGTACATTACGGTTTAACTTCAACAGATGTTGTCGATACCGCGCTATCTTATATAATCAAGCAAGCAAACACAATTATTCGTAAAGATATTGAGAACTTCATTGAAATATTAAAAGAGAAAGCAATTGAACACAAGCATACTGTCATGATGGGTAGAACACATGGTGTCCACGCTGAGCCAACTACATTTGGTTTGAAAATGGCCCTTTGGTACGAAGAAATGAAACGTAATTTAGAACGTTTTAACGCAGCAGCAGAAGTAATTGAAACAGGTAAATTATCTGGAGCAGTTGGAACATATGCAAATATTGACCCATTTGTAGAAGAGTATGTTTGTAAAGAACTTGGATTAGCAGCAGCACCTGTTTCAACACAGACATTGCAACGCGATCGTCATGCGCAGTATGTTGCTGCACTAGCTTTGGTCGCAACCTCAATTGAGAAATTTGCTACAGAAGTTCGTGGCTTGCAAAAAACAGAAACGCGCGAAGTGGAAGAATTCTTTGCGAAAGGTCAAAAAGGTTCTTCAGCAATGCCGCACAAACGTAATCCAATTGGTTCAGAGAATATGACAGGAATGGCACGTGTAATCAGAGGATACATGATGACGGCGTATGAAAATGTATCGTTATGGCACGAACGTGATATTTCACACTCTTCTGCTGAACGTGTAATTTTACCGGATGCAACGATTGCGCTTGACTATATGCTTACACGCTTTAGTAATATCATTAAGAATCTAACTGTCTTCCCTGAAAATATGAAGCGTAATATTGATCGAACGTACGGCGTTATCTTCTCACAACGTGTGTTGCTTTCCTTAATTGATGCGGGTATGAGTCGTGAAAAGGCATATGATATTGTCCAACCAAATGCGATGAAAGCATGGGAGAATGCTATCCCATTCCGTGAATTAATTGAAGTCGAAGAAGAAATTACAAGTAGGCTTTCCAGTGAACAAATTGCTGCATGTTTTGATTACAACTATCATTTAAAAAATGTCGATCGTATTTTTACCAAAATTGGTTTAGCTTAAATTATACGAAAGAGGTGATGTGCTTTGAAAGAAAATCTGTTATACGAAGGCAAAGCAAAACAAGTGTATACCGTCGTAAATGATCCGGATTCACTCATTTTATCTTATAAAAATGAAGCGACAGCATTTAATGGTGAGAAGAAAGCAACAATCTCTGGTAAAGGTCGATACAATAACTTGATTGCAGCAAAGGTATTTGAGTATCTAGACAAACATGGAATATCTAGTCATTTTAAACAAACATTGAATGATACCGAGCAATTGGTGGAGAAAACAACAATTATTCCAATTGAGGTGGTTGTCCGTAATGTTGCGGCAGGAAGTATTACACGTCGCTTAGGTATAACAGAGAAAAAAGCATTTAACCCGCCACTCGTTGAATTCTTTTATAAAAAGGATGAGCTTGGAGATCCAATCATTAATGATGCTCATGCGCTTTTTTTAACAGATGCAACAGAAGCTGATTTAACAGAAATCAAAGATATCGCACGTAAAGTAAATAAAGAGCTTCAAGTACTTTTTAAAGAAGTGAATTTACAATTAGTAGATTTCAAATTAGAGTTTGGTAAAAACGCAGCAGGAAAAATTGTTCTCTCTGATGAAATATCTCCAGATACATGTCGTTTGTGGGATCTTGAAACAGGAGAGAAGATGGATAAAGATGTATTTCGTGAGGATTTAGGCGATTTGGTCCACGTATATGATCAAATTTTAACACGACTGGAGGCAGTAAAATGAAAAAGGTAAAAATACACATCACATTAAAAGAAGGTGTACTTGATCCTCAAGGAAAAGCAGTACAAGGGTCTTTAAACACACTAGGGTACGAGGCTGTTCAAAAAGTGCGTGTCGGTAAATACATGGAGTTATATGTTGAAGACAGTGCAAACATCGAACAACAGATTGAAGATATGTGTGTGAAGTTACTTGCCAATCCAGTAATTGAAGATTATCACTATACCGTGGAGGAGGGAGTCACACAGTGAAATTTGCAGTGATTGTTTTCCCAGGATCTAATTGTGACCGAGATATGTATCATGCATCTAAGGATGCTTTAGGTGAAGAGGCTGATCTTGTTTGGTATGCTGATGCAAATCTAGCAAGCTATGATGCTATCCTTTTACCAGGAGGTTTCTCTTATGGTGATTACTTGCGTACTGGTGCGATTGCATCTACTTCAACTATCGTTAGTCAGTTGAAAATACAAGCAGACAAAGGCGTACCTATTTTAGGTGTATGTAATGGATTTCAAATTTTATTAGAATCAGGACTTCTACCAGGAGCCATGTTGAAAAATAAAAATTTAAAATTCATGTGTCGTTTTGAACAACTGATGGTGGAAAATAATCATACAATCTTTACGACTGCCTACGGTGAGAAAGAAGTTATTTCGCTTCCAATTGCACATGGAGAAGGCAACTACTATTGTGATCCAACAGCACTTGCTTCATTAAAAGCGAATAACCAGATTGTGTTTAGCTATGTAAATAATCCAAACGGATCTGTTGCTGATATTGCCGGGATTGTTAATGAACGAGGTAATGTTTTAGGAATGATGCCACATCCAGAGCGTGCTGTGGAAGCACTCTTAGGCTGTGATGATGGGTTAAAGCTATTTAAATCAATGTTAGAAAATTGGAGGGAAGCATATGTTGCAGGCGCCTGAGATAACTCCCGAAGTAATTGAACAAGACCAACTCTATCGAGAAATGGGTTTAACCGATCAAGAATATCAATCCGTTAAAAATATTCTAGGAAGACTACCAAATCACACAGAAACTGGTATATACTCCGTGATGTGGTCTGAGCATTGTAGTTATAAAACATCTAAACCGTTATTAAGAAAGTTTCCAACCGAAGCACCGCATGTTATTCAAGGACCTGGTGAAGGTGCAGGTGTCGTTGATATCGGTGACGGACAAGCAGTTGTGTTTAAAGTAGAGAGTCACAATCATCCATCAGCAGTTGAACCATATCAAGGTGCAGCTACAGGTGTTGGTGGAATTATTCGAGATATCTTCTCAATGGGTGCAAGACCAATTGCTGTATTAAACTCATTACGTTTCGGTAATCTGACAAGCGGACGTGTTAAATACTTATTAGAAGAAATTGTACATGGAATTGCAGGATACGGGAATTGTGTGGGTGTTCCAACAGTTGGTGGTGAAATACAGTTCGATGATTGTTATGAAGGTAATCCGCTTGTTAATGCAATGTGTGTTGGCATCATCGATCAAAAGGATATACAAAAAGGTATCGCAGCAGGACTTGGTAACACGGTTCTTTATGTTGGTTCCAAGACAGGACGCGACGGGATTCATGGTGCGACCTTTGCTTCGGAAGATTTAACAGAAGACTCAGAAAGTAAACGTTCGAATGTGCAAGTTGGTGATCCATTTATGGAGAAGCTTTTAATTGAAGCGTGCTTAGAGGTAATTCACTCGGATGCACTTGTAGGTATGCAAGATATGGGAGCGGCTGGTCTAACTTCATCGGCAAGTGAGATGGCGAGTAAGGCTGGTATGGGAATGGAAATGAATTTAGATCTCATCCCACAACGCGAACAAGATATGACGCCTTATGAGATGATGTTGTCTGAATCACAGGAACGGATGCTACTTGTTGTTAAGAAAGGGCGCGAACAGGAAATTGTAGCTGTTTTTGAGAAATACGGGCTTGAAGCTGTAGCAGTTGGTCAGGTAACAGATGACAAACAGTTCCGTTTAGTGCATAAGGGTGAAGTAGTAACAGATATTCCTGTTGACTCTTTAGCTGAAGATGCGCCTGTTTACCATAAACTATCAAAAGTACCGGCTTATTTCGAAGAATTTCAACAAATGCCAGTATATCTTCCCAATGTGACAGATCATGCTGAGTTATTGAAAAAGTTAATCCAACAGCCAACTATTGCAAGTAAAGAGTACGTATACGATCAATATGATTCAATGGTACAAACGAACACTGTACTCGCACCTGGATCGGATGCAGCGGTTATTCGAGTACGTGGTTATGATAAAGCATTGGCGATGACAACTGATTGTAATTCACGCTATATTTACTTGGATCCAGAAACTGGAGGAAAGATCGCTGTGGCAGAAGCAGCGCGAAATATTATTTGTTCAGGTGCTAAACCACTAGCGTTAACAGATGGTTTGAACTTTGGTAATCCGGATAAACCCGAAATCTTCTGGCAGATGGAGAAAAGTGTAGATGGTATGAGTGCTGCTAGCTTACGTTTAAATACGCCAGTTATTAGTGGAAACGTGTCCTTATACAATGAGTCCAAGGGTCAGGCGATTTTTCCAACACCAGTTGTTGGAATGGTTGGTGTACATGCGTCACTTGCTCACATTACCACTTCTTTCTTTAAAAATGATGGCGATCTGATTTATGTGATTGGTGAAACAAGACCAGAGTTCGGTGGAAGTGAGTTACAAAACGTACTAGAAGGAAAATACTTTGGCAAAGCGCCAACAATCGATTTGGATGTGGAGGCAACACGTCAACAAGAAGTATTGCAAGCAATTCAAGCAGGACTTGTCGTATCTGCACATGATCTGGCAGAGGGTGGATTGGCTGTTGCTTTAGCTGAAAGTCTATTTAGTCAAGCGGGGCTCGGTTGTGAAGTAGAGCTAGCTGGTGATACAACGACTGCATTATTTAGTGAAACACAATCTCGCTTTCTCGTTTCTGTTAAAAAAGAAAATCAAATAAAATTCGAAAAAATCATACAGGGTGCTAATTTAATAGGTAATGTAACAGCTACTAACCAGTTAGTTATTACAGCTAATCATCAAGATGTGATAAAAGAAGAGATAGAAAATATCCACGCGTTGTGGAAAGGAGCTATTCCATGCTTGCTGAAATCAAAGGCTTAAACGAAGAATGTGGCGTTTTTGCTATATGGGGTCATGAAAAAGCAGCCGAAATGACATATTACGGGTTACATGCCATGCAGCATCGTGGTCAAGAAGGTGCTGGTATCGTAACAAGTGACAGGGAAGAGCTCCATTTGCATAAAGGGAACGGACTAATTAATGAGGTTTTTGAAAAAGGTGAGATTAGTAGATTAAACGGAAATGCCGCTTTAGGTCATGTTCGTTACGCGACGCAGGGTGGTGGCGGTTATGATAATGTCCAACCACTTGTATTTCGTTCACAGAAGAAGAGTATGGCACTTGCACATAACGGAAATTTAGTAAATGCGACAGCGTTAAAGAATCAATTGGAAGCACAAGGTAGTATCATGCAGACAACCTCCGATACAGAGGTTATTGCGCATCTCATTAAACGAAGTGGTCACTTAGAAATGGAAGAGGCGTTGAAACAAGCACTTGGTATGATCAAAGGTGCTTATGCATTTTCTATCTTAACGGAAGATAAACTGTTTGTTGCATTAGATCCGCGTGGATTAAGACCTCTCTCGATTGGTAAACTAGGCGATGCTTATGTTGTTGCTTCAGAGACTTGTGCGTTTGATTTAATTGGTGCGACGTATTTACGTGAAGTAAAGCCAGGAGAATTGATAACGATTGATGATGATGGACTTAGAACGACTATGTTTTCGTCACCAATGCAACGTACACTTTGCTCGATGGAATATGTCTATTTCTCTCGTCCAGATAGTGATTTAGATGGTTTAAATGTCCATGCAAGTCGGAAAACGATGGGCAAACAACTCGCAAGTGAAGCGCCTATTGAAGCGGATGTTGTTACTGGTGTACCAGATTCTAGTATTTCGGCTGCAATTGGTTTCTCTGAAGCGAGTGGTATTCCATATGAACTTGGATTAATTAAAAATAGATATGTAGGTCGTACATTTATTCAACCTTCTCAAGAGTTACGTGAACAAGGAGTAAAGATGAAGCTCTCACCTGTTCGTGGAATTGTTAAGGGAAAAAGAGTTGTGATGGTTGATGATTCGATTGTTCGTGGAACGACATGCCGACGTATTGTTGGATTGTTGAAGGAAGCGGGTGCGACTGAAGTACACGTTCGAATTGCTTCTCCACCAATTAAAAACCCTTGCTATTACGGGATTGATACATCGAACAAAGGTGAATTGATCGCTTCTAATTACAGTATTGAGGAGATGCGTAAAGAAATAGGTGCTGATAGTCTAGCTTTTCTAACTACAGAGGGTTTGGAACAATCAATTGTTACCGAAGAATCAATGAATCATGGCATATGTAAAGCGTGTTTTACTGGGAATTACCCAACGGAGATATATCCAGATACGATCATTCCTGCTTACAAAGCTTGATTTTTTAGAAAACCATTAAAAGAGTGTGTTCAAAAAGTCGGTAAATTAGAAGCAAGCAGGTCGAGGTGGCGAAGTTTCTGATGACCAGAGTGTAGATCTCCCCTACATAAGGACCGGAAGAACAAGCCAACGAAGAGATGCGCCGCTTAGCATTTGATGATTTTTTGAACAACCTCTAAAAGGAGTTAAATAGATGAGCGATATTTATAAAGACGCCGGTGTTGATGTACACGCAGGTTACAAAGCGGTAGACTTAATGAAGAAGCATATTCAAACAACGAATCGCAAAGAAGTAATTGGTGGTGTTGGTGCGTTTGCTGGCCTTTTTGATTTAAGTGGTTTTTCTTATAAAGAACCTGTTTTAATTTCAGGGACAGACGGTGTTGGAACCAAGCTGAAACTGGCATTTGCGCTTGATCAACATGACACGGTTGGAATAGATCTAGTTGCTATGTGTGTGAATGATGTTGTCGCACAAGGTGCTGATCCATTATTCTTACTTGATTACATTGCTTGCGGAAAAAACAAGCCAACGCAAATCGAACAAATTGTTAAAGGTATCAGCGCGGGTTGTGTTGAGAGTGGTAGTGCATTAATTGGTGGAGAAACAGCCGAAATGCCTGGTATGTACCAGGATGGTGAATATGATCTTGCTGGATTTGTTGTCGGAATTGCAGAGAAACAAGCCGTTATCACTGGAGCTGAGATAGAAGTTGGCGATAAAGTGATCGGAATTGCTTCTAGTGGTGTACACTCTAATGGCTTTTCGCTTGTTCGGAAAATAATTGCAGACAAAGGTTTAGCATATACCGATTATATTGAAGAATTAGGTGACACATTGGGCAATGTGTTGCTAACACCTACAAAAATATATGCAAAAGCGATTAAACAATTAAAAGGTGACATCTCTATTAAAGGAGTTAGTCATGTAACTGGTGGCGGTTTTTACGAGAATATTCCACGCGCATTGCCAATTGGTCTTGGTGTTACGATTAAACAGGATAGTTGGAAAGTACCTGCAATTTTCCCTTATTTACAAAAACAAGCTGATTTCACTTTTGAAGAAATGCTAGGCGTCTTTAATATGGGTGTCGGAATGGCAATTGTTGTAGCGCCCCATGAAGTCGATATTGCCTTGCAATTATTAGCAGATAGTGGAGAAGATGCTGCAGAGATTGGGGAAGTGACAGCAGAATCTGGGGTGAAACTGATTGATGCATAAAACAAAGATCGCTGTTTTTGCTTCTGGAACAGGTAGTAACTATGATGCTTTAGTAGCAGCAATTCAATCAGGTGCTTTATCATGTGAGATCGTTTTACTTGTATCAGACAAACTTACAGCAAAAGTAGTAGAAAAGGCGAAACAAAATAGTACACCTTGTTTTGTGTTTGATCCTAAACAGTATGATCAAAAGGCAGATTTTGAAGCAGAAATTGTCGAGCAGTTAAGTCAGATGGAAGCAGAATGGATTGTATTAGCTGGATATATGCGTTTAATTGGCTCCACGCTACTACAACCTTATGAAGGAAAGATTCTAAATATCCACCCATCCTTATTGCCAGCTTTTCCTGGATTGGATGCAATTGGACAAGCCTTTAAAGCAGGGGTTAAAATTACTGGTGTGACCATTCACATTGTCGATGAAGGAATGGACACCGGGAAAATCCTTGCGCAAGAAGCAGTTACAGTAAATCCAGAAATGACGGAATCAGAATTGCAAACGAAGATTCAAAGTATCGAGCATAAGCTTTATCCACAAACCATTCAACAGATTATAAAGCAAATGAAGTGAAAATCGAAAGGAGATCAACGATGAAAAAACGTGCATTATTAAGTGTTTCCGACAAAAGCAATCTAGTAGAATTTGCAAAAGGATTAGATGAACTTGGCTACGAGTTAATTTCTACTGGTGGCACATTAAAGACTCTAAAAGAAGCGGGGTTACCTGCATTGCCAGTCTCAGCCGTAACTAATTTTGATGAGATATTAGATGGACGAGTTAAAACATTACATCCCTTTATCCATGCAGGAGTGCTTGCACGACGAGATGATCCATCCCATCAAAAACAATTAGAAGAAAGAGATATCCATCCTATTGATGTAGTAGTAGTCAATTTATATCCTTTTAAAGATACGATTGCCAAAGAAAGTGTCACAGAAGAAGATGCTATTGAAAACATTGATATTGGTGGCCCAACGATGCTACGTTCAGCTGCAAAGAATTTCCGTGATGTTACGGTTGTTGTTGATCCGTCAGATTATGACGCTGTAATTGAAATACTGAAAACAGAAGATCCAACAGTAGAATTCCGTAAACAGTTAGCGGCGAAAGTATTTAGACATACGGCAAATTACGATGCAATGATTGCAAAATATTTTATAGATATTACTGGGGCCCAAGATCCAGAAACCTATACCGTTACATACGAAAAAGTACAATCTTTACGTTATGGTGAAAACCCACATCAACAAGCTTCTTTCTATAAAGAAGGTAATGTAAAAGGTGCCTCGATTGCTGGTGCGAAACAATTACATGGAAAAGAACTTTCTTACAATAACATTCAAGATGCAAATGCAGCATTAGAAATTGTTTTAGAATTTGATGAACAGCCTGCTGCAGTAGCGGTTAAACATATGAATCCATGTGGTGTTGGAATTGGTGAAACAATTGCTTCGGCTTACGAAAAGGCTTATCAAGGGGATCCAGTTTCCATTTTTGGTGGAATTGTTGCGCTCAATCGTGAAGTTGATGCGGAAACAGCTAATCAGCTAAAAGAAATTTTCTTAGAAATCGTTATTGCACCAAGTTTCTCAGAAAAGGCCTTAGAAATTCTAACGGTCAAACCAAATATCCGTTTATTAGAAACTTCGATGAAAAAAGATGAAGCAGATGGAGAAAAAGTAGTAAGTGTTATGGGTGGTTTACTTGTCCAAGATCGTGATACTGGATCTGTAACAGCTGATGATATTACTATTGCGACTGAACGTAAGCCAGATCCTGCTGAATTAGCGGAACTATTGTTTGCTTGGAAAGTTGTCAAACATGTAAAGTCTAATGCAATTGTGGTAGCAAAAGCTGACCAAACCATTGGTGTAGGCGCAGGTCAAATGAATCGTGTAGGTGCAGCATCAATTGCTTTTGAACAAGCAGGTGAGAAGGCAGTAGGAGCTGTAATGGCATCAGATGCATTCTTCCCAATGCCAGATACAGTTGAGGCTGCGGCAAAAGCTGGTATTAAAGCAATCATTCAACCGGGTGGATCTAAACGTGATCAAGATTCAATTGATGCATGTAATAAGCATGGTATTGTTATGGTAATGACGAAAATGCGCCATTTCAAACATTAAAAATAAGCCTAGTTGAGGTGATGTAAATGAAGGTTTTAGTTATTGGAAGTGGTGGAAGAGAACATGCTATCGTTCAAAAATTAAAGCAGAGTAAACAAGGTCTTGATATCTTTGTTGCACCTGGAAACGGTGGTATTGCGAGTCAAGCAACTTGTGTCCCTATTAAAGACGATGATATCGAAGGACTGTTAAAGTTTGCTAAGGAAAACGCAATTGATTATACAATTGTTGGTCCAGAGATCGCATTAACAGAAGGTGTCGTGAATGCTTTTGAAGCGGAAGGATTACAAATATTCGGACCTACTAAAGAAGCCGCACTAATTGAGGGGAGCAAGGACTTTGCCAAAGCGTTTATGAAAAAACACAATATTCCTACAGCTGATTATCAAACATTTACGGAAGTTGAAGCTGCCAAGGCTTATCTGGAGGAAAAAGGTGCTCCTATTGTTGTAAAAGCAGATGGTTTAGCAGCTGGTAAAGGCGTTGTCGTAGCAACAACGCTTGAGCAAGCAATTGAAGCTGTCGAATCTATGTTAGTAGATAACTGTTTTGGTGATGCTGGGAGTCGCGTTGTTATTGAAGAATTTCTTGCTGGTAAAGAATTCTCTTTAATGGCTTTTGTCCACGGAGAGAACGTCTATCCAATGATGCCTGCAAGAGATCACAAACGTGCCTATGATCATGACCAAGGGCCAAATACTGGTGGTATGGGCGCTTTTTCTCCAGTACCTGATCTTGATCAAGCCAAAGTGGACTTTGCTGTAGAGCATATTTTAAAACCAACAGCAAAAGGAATGATGGAAGAAGGACGTTCTTTTACTGGTATTCTTTACGGTGGATTAATTGAAACACCAGCAGGACCTAAAGTGATTGAATTTAATGCACGGTTAGGTGATCCAGAAACACAGGTTGTATTACCTTTATTAGAAAACGAATTAATGCAAGTGATAGTCGACGTGAAAAACGGTGATGATCCGCAATTAACGTGGAAAAAAGGCTATGCAATTGGAACAGTTGTTGCTTCAAAAGGTTATCCTGGTAGCTATCAAAAGGAAGTCCAGCTACCTGATTTAACAAATGAATCAGATTGTTTCGTTATACATGCAGGTACTGGGTTGTCATCTTCAGGATCTTTCTATTCAACAGGTGGACGTGTGTTACTTGTTGGAGCAGTTGAAAAGAATCCAGAAGATGCCCGAGAAAAAGTATATCAATATGTAAAAGCGTTTGATCAAACAGATGATTTTTTCTATCGAAAAGATATCGGATCAACGAAATAATTAGAATAGTAGCGTCTACAAAGTATAGACTTTGTAGGCGTTTTTTTGAAAAAGCTATAAACTTAGACATAACGTGCTATACCCGCTACGGAAGCAAAGGCTATTTTTAATAAAAATGCAATTAATCAGGCGAAAAGAGTGATAATCGGGCGAATATGCAATTAATCGGGCGAAAAGAATGATAATCGAGCGAAAATGCAATTAAACGAGCGAAAAGAATGATAATTTAGTAATAAATAAAGAACGGCTAAAAGGTGAAACTTTTCAGCCGTTTATTTTGTATTATATAATAATTAAAAAGGTAAATTATGTTAAGCTAAAGATACTAACGTATAGGAAGGTGAGGCGTATCGAATTCAGTCATGAGAGTGTGCTAAAGATTGAAGATTTGACGATGAGTTTTAGCGGAAAAAAAGTGTTGGTTGGGATTGACTTGGAAGTATTTCGTGGTCAAATTATTGGTTATATCGGTCCAAATGGTGCTGGTAAAAGTACAACGGTAAAAATTATCCTTGGGCTCTTAGAAGGATACCAAGGTAAGGTTGAAATTTTTGGTCAAGATATTGCAAAAGGTGATGTGTCATATAAAAGGAAAATCGGCTATGTTCCCGAAAGCGGTGAAGTTTACGATAATTTGACAGCTTTAGAATATGTTACGTTTATCGGACAACTATATGGCATGTCTGAGGAAGAAGTAGAAGTGAAAACAATCCAGTTATTAGATAAATTCGGTATGCGTGATTCCCTACATCAAAGAATTTCTTCTTTTTCAAAAGGTATGAAACAGAAACTGCTTATTATCTCAAGTGTCATTCATGACCCAGAGCTACTGTTTTTTGATGAGCCATTAAATGGTTTGGATGCAAATAGTGTGATGATTATCAAAGAGATGATGACGCTCTTGGCTGCAGAAGGAAAAACAATCTTTTACTCGTCTCATATTATGGATGTCGTTGAGAAAATAAGTAACCGTATTGTCTTATTAAAGGATGGTAAAATTGTAGCAGACGGTACATTTGGTCAATTGAAGGAGAAAAATGAGGAAGGTACACTTGAGCAAATCTTTAATCAGTTAACGGGATTTGATAACCATCAAGAGATCGCTAAAGAGGTAATCACAATCGTACATGGAGATCGTTCATATGAGTGATTTTTTTACATTAAAAGTATTAGATCGTTTTAAGCGCCTCTTTCCACTGTTTGGTGTTAACTATCCAGTAATGCGTAGAATTTTAGCGATTAAGTTAACAATGGATCAACGACGTGTACCGACTATTTTTCAAGATATGAAACAAAAAGAAAACGGAAATCCATTAGTAAAGTCATTACTTTTATATGGATTTTATGGATTAATTCTAATTCCGTTTATTCTGATGGATGATAATTTTTTATTTCAAATGAGTATTGTGTTTGGCATTTTTATGTTTATCTTGATGACATCAATGATATCCGATTTTTCCACCGTATTACTTGATGTTCGTGATAAAACGATCTTACATACGAAGCCAATTAACAGTAAGACAATTAGTGCAGCTAAACTAATTCATGTCATCATTTACATGAGTCAAATAACTGGATCATTTGTTATGATACCATTGATTGTAGCGGGTGCTGTTCAAGGTATTGGATTTGCTTTGCTATTTTTAGCTGAAATTATTTTGAATGCACTATTTATTATCGTAGTAACGGCCTTGTTTTACATCTTTATTTTACGATTCTTTGATGGAGAGAAACTAAAAGACTTCATTAACTATGTCCAAATCTTTCTATCGGTTACAATATTGATAGGTTATCAGATTGTCGCTCGATCATTTGAATTCGTTGATTTAAATGTGCAATTTGACTGGCAGTGGTGGCATTTACTTTTACCACCTGTTTGGTTTGCGGCACCATTTGAATGGTTTCTTTCAGGTAATCAATCTATGTACACTATTTTATTTTCTATTATGGCACTTGTTATACCAATTCTATCGATTGTACTTTACTTATATCTAGTTCCGTCATTTGAACGTAATCTACAGAAATTATTAGAAACAAGTGGAACGAAGAGATCGAAAGGACTAAAATGGGAAAGGTTTTTAGCGAAGCTCAGCTGTGGTAGTCAGGAAGAACGAACAGTGTTTCGTTTCGCTAGTAAGATGCTTCGACAGGAACGAGAATTTAAACTAAAAGTCTATCCTTCACTAGGGTTCTCTATTGTTATGCCGTTTATCATTCTCTTTAATGTCCTACGCACCGGCCTTGATTCGCCTAATGCATATTTAACTATTTATTTTTGTAACCTAATGATTCCGAATATTGTTCATATGTTAAAGTTTTCAGGTAGTTATAAAGGAGCATGGATCTATCGTACGCTTCCGTTTTTAAAACCAAAAGCGATTTATCGTGCTACTTTAAAAGCCTTCTTATTTCAATTGTATATGCCAGTAATCTTGGTCATTAGTTGTATCTTTATGGGTTTTTTTTCATTTCATTTGTTACCAGATGTTATAGCAATCATTTTAACTGGCTGGCTTTATGCATTAATATGCTATAAATTAATGAACAATCAACAGTATCCGTTTTCTGAATCCTTTTCATTTGCCCAAAATATTAATACAGGAAGCATGATTCTACTCATCTCATTAATCGGTATATTCACGCTCATGCACTATTTAGTTAGCTTACTCCCATTTGGCGTTTATTTCTATAATATTATATTGGCTATAATCAATTGGATTGCATGGAAAAAGGTATTTGATAAGTAAGTTACTCAACTTTCTCACTTGAAAAATAAGCACTAAACGTTGGCTGTTATGAGTTTTGACATGTAACATGATTTAAAAAAGATGTTTATTACTGAATAAACATAGACTATGCGATAACTGCCATGTTGATTTCCGCTACAGGCAGTCGCTTTTCGCGGGAAAATTTTTTCGGGGGTACATTACAAATCTTAGGCCCAAAAAGCGCTTTCCGAAGTGGATCTTCAGATCTTGCTTTTCCCGCAGGAGTCGACTGCCTTACGCTACATTCAATCAGCATAATGTGAGAAGCTGTTGTCATAAGCACAATAAAACTTATTGACCAGCAGATAATATATTAATTTTAACCTTTATCCAGCGTATCAAATGAAATTGGCGACACTCCTGTAGGAACAGCGCGGGCTGAAGATCCATTCTGTAAAACGGTTTTCTTTAAAGATTTAGCTGAAGCCGTGCCTACGGAAAGGGAGTCAATTTTATTTGAGGAGCAGGTAAGAACTTTATGCCTCTTACCGCATAGTTTCTCTCAAGTGCGTCAGAACAAATGCACGGATGATTGCCAAAGAAGCGTGAAGTCAACTCCAATTTTGGATTGTGAGACTTTCTTGTTGGGTATTGAAATTATTTTGAATGAGGAGTGAATAAATGGAATATCTACTTATAACCATATCTATTCTTATCATAATTTCTTTATCAAGTAAGGTGGATAAATTGGAAGGTCATATAAAAGGAATGCAATATAAATTAGATCAATTAGTTAAACAATCGGGAATACCTGAACACCCGATAAATGATGATTTACGTGAACTAATAAAAGAAGGTAAAGATATAAAAGCAGTTAAAAAAGCAAGAGAAACATTAGGTCTTTCTTTGTTAGAAGGAAAACAATATATTGATAAATTAAAATCTGAAGTATAATTCACTTTATAAAAAAGCAACATGCGGCACATTTTATTGTGCATGTTGCTTAAGTATTTTTGTGATTCCCTTATTAAAATGATGCTTTTAGTGCTTCTAATTCTTGCTGTACTTCTTCTGTTTTTGTCAATTGGTCTGTCAATGTTGTGTTTAAGTGCATAATTTTTTCGGTTGTATCCTCTGTTTTATTTGTAACGTACTCCATTGTGGTTGTTATTTCAAGGCTTGCTTTCGAAACATCTTGACTGTTTGTATTAACTTTTTCGATAGATTTAATGTTTGTCATAATTGTTGAAGCAATATCCTCAAAACTAGTGTTGATTTCTAATATTTTTTCTGATTCGTGATTAATATTATTGGCACGTTCTTCCGACTGACTTGCAATGTTCTGGACATCTTCTAAAATTCGGTCTACCGTTTTTGTGATTTGTTCTGTTGCATCAACAGATCTTTCTGCTAGCTTACGAACTTCCTCTGCTACAACTGAAAAACCTTTTCCATTTTCTCCAGCACGTGCTGCTTCAATGGATGCATTTAAGGCAAGTAAATTAGTCTGTTCTGAAATATCGTTAATTAATGTAACAACTTCGTTTATTCTTAGAATTTCATCTGCAAGTTGAACGATTTTATTTTTCGCGTTTTCAGAGTTACTAGCGATTTTCTCCATCGTTTCGGACGAATCATTAATTTGCTTTACGCCGTCCTCTGTCTTCATCTTCATGTGATGGAATGCATCAGTTAAGTTTGATAAGTCGTCTGTAATTGTTTGGAATTGATTATTCATATTATCCGCAACTGCTGTCGTTTCTTCAAAAGAACCTAATTGTTCTTGGGAAGTTGCTGATATATCCTCAAAATGTTCACTAATTGATTTTATCTCATCCGTTAAATTATTAACACGTTCCGAAATGTTAGTTGATCTTTCTTCGACTAAATGAATTTGATCTTGTTGCTTTAATTGAAAGTCTTCTATACTTGCAAATAATTTATTCAATTGTCCTCCCAATAAACCAATTTCATTATTTTCTTTCGATTGAATACGAGTATCGAGTTCGCCATTTTCAAATTGTTGAATTTTCTGTTCCATATCTTTAATAGGCTTCAATATGTAATAGCGTAAAAAGCCTCCAATCAAAATTGTGGTGACAACAATGTTCATTAGATTATTGATCCAAATACCAATTATCCCTAAATTAATGTTTGTCATTTCAATTAAACTTAAAATAAAATTTGAAATAGTTGTATTTAACAGTAAGACAATGATTAGTGCGATGATAATTCGAAATTGGATATGCTGCCAGATTGGTAGTTTTTTTGTTTCCATTTTTATAATTCCTCTCGAAACTAGTATTTTTTATATGCTCTGATATATACCCCGATTATTTAAAGATAAACCTTTATTTATAATTATTTTATCCTAGGCATATATAACTGGTTCATAAAGGAAAAATAACGCGCTAATCATATCGATTAGCGCGTGTTTCTAATGCTATGCATTCACCTTTGTGAAAAATTGTGGTAGATGTTCTTTATGTGCTTCCATCATTTCATCAATAATTTCCTTTGCTATTGTATCTGATGGAGTTAATGGATTAATAGTTAGGGCTAAGACGACTTTATCGTAATCCCCGGTTACTGCAGCTTCAGCTGAAATACGTTCAAATGATTTAATTTGTTGTACTAATCCGCGGACAGCCACTGGCAAATCACCCATTGTAATAGGTTTCGGACCATCTTTGGTAATGACACAGCTAACTTCAACAGCTGAATCATTGGGAATACTTGCGATTGCGCCATTGTTTCTAGTGTTTACTGGTTGGATGTCTCGTTTGTCATTATAAATAGAAGTAATTAAACGAACAGCTGCATCAGAATAATAGGCGCCGCCACGTTCTTGTAATTGTGGTGGTTTACTATCTAATTCAGGATCTTTATACAATTCAAAAAGTTCTTTTTCTAATTTTTGAACGACTTCTGCACGAGTACCTTCTTTTTCAGCATTCTTAACATTTTTCTCTAGCATTTGTTTCGATTTGTAGTAATAATTATGGTAAGGACAAGTTAAGGCATCAAGACTTTTAATGAATTCTGGTTCCCAGCCTAAGCCCTCAATGTTTTTCACAAAGCTACTATTCTCTGGATTTGATAATAAGTCAATTACTTCTTTTTTAACACTTTTTCCATCTACATAGACATCTAATCCGTAAACCATATGATTAAGTCCAGCGAAATCGATATGAATACGAGAATGATCTACATCTAATAATTTAGCAATACCCATCTCCATACCAATAGGTACATTGCACAGGCCAACAATTTTGGTAATGTTAGAATAACGAAGAACGGCTTCTGTCACCATTCCCGCTGGGTTAGTAAAGTTAATCAACCATGCATTCGGACATAGTCGTTCGATGTCCTTACAAATTTCAAGAATCACCGGGATGGTGCGTAATCCTTTAAATAAGCCGCCGGGGCCGTTGGTTTCTTGACCAAGTACACCGTATTTCATTGGAATGCGTTCGTCTTTTGCACGTGCTTCTAGTAAACCAACGCGAAATTGTGTCGTAACAAAATCAGCACCTTTTAATGCTTCTTCCCTGTCTAATGTTAAATGAATCTCAATTGGAAGACCTGCCTTTTTTACCATACGTCTTGCTAAAGCGCCAACTATTTCTAGTTTATCTTTACCAGCTTCGATATCAACTAACCAAAGCTCACGAATGGATAATTCATGATAATGATTAATAAAACCTTCCATTAATTCTGGGGTGTAACTTGAGCCGCCACCAATTGTCGCAATTTTTAATCCCTTCGTCATAAGAATCCCTCCAAATTGATTGTAAGTACCCTTCTTTCAACATAGAGTAAAGGCTTACAATGTTTATGTTTCAATTTTAGCTTGTAAAGAAGTTTCCGTATAGATAAAACGAACATCTAGTTTTAAATTACAGTTAAAGGAATATGTCACATAGACGTAACAGGGTGTTTCAACTACAATAAAAGATAACTATTCTATTAATAACTCAACTTTCTCACTTAAAAAATAAGCGCTAAACGTTGGCTGTTATAAGTTTGGTTTGTGTTCCTTATAAAACTTGACACGATTAAAAAATGTTTAGTAATGAAAACCCATAAAATCTGTCGTAACTGCAATGTTGATTTCCGCTGCAGGCAGTCGCTTTCCGCGGGCAAGTCTTCAGCTAACTTCGAAAAGCAAAAAGCACTTTCCGAAGTGGATCTTCAGATCTTGCTTTTCCCGCAGGATTCGACTGCCTTACGCTTCAATCAGCTCAGCATATTGTAAGCACCTGTTGTTATAAGTATAAATAAAAATTTATGACAAGAAGCTATTTTAACCTCTATCCAGCGCATCAAATGAAATTGACGAGACTCCAGTAGGAACAGCACATGTTTTCGATGGGATGAGTAATCGCAGTCCCACGGGCTGAAGATCCATTCGGTAAAGCGTTTTTCTTTACCGAATTAGCTGAAGCCGTGCCTACGGAAAGGAAGTCAATTTCATTTGAGGAGCGGGTAAGAACTTTATGCCTCTTGCGGCGGAATTTCTCTCAAGTGCGTCAGGTCAAACATACGGATGATAACCAAAGAAGGTGAAGTCAATTTCTATTTTGGATTATGAGACTACGTTGATATACTAAGGCTTAACTGCCTGTTTTACAGTACGAAAGTTGAGTTAATAAGAAAGGACCTGATTATGACACATCTTGATAATGATAAAATTAAAAATGTTCGCTGTATGGTTATAACAGTGAGTGATACGCGAGATAAAGAAACGGATAAAAGTGGACAAGCTATTAAGGGATTTCTCGAAGAAAATGATCACCTGCTACAAGATTACGTGATTGTAAAAGATGAAAAAGAAGAGATTAATAAAGCGATCCAACAGGGGTTAGCAGATGTACAAGTTGAAGCTATTTTATTAAATGGAGGGACAGGTATTGCGAAGCGTGATGTCACAATAGAAGTTGTACAAAGCGTTTTAGAGAAGGAATTGCCAGGGTTTGGTGAATTATTCCGTTATTTAAGCTATCAATATGATATTGGATCTGCTGCGATATTATCTCGTGCAACAGCAGGAGTAGCACGAGATACAGCCATATTTGCAATGCCAGGATCAACTGGAGCGGTTAAACTTGCTATGGAGCGATTAGTTTTACCTGAGTTGATCCATGTCATAACAGAGATAAAAAAATAAGGCTATTTATCGTTGATAATCGCCGCTTTTTCCGCCAGTTTTTGTTAACAAGAATGTTGGACCTAGTATCATTCCTTTATCTACTGCTTTACACATGTCATACACAGTTAAACCTGTCACAGAGGCGGCGGTGAGTGCCTCCATTTCCACGCCTGTGCTTCCTTTTGTTTTGACTTCTACCTCGATAATAAGGGACTGTTTATCGTTATCTTGGCTTTCCCAACTAAAGCTTATATTTACACCACTTAAAGGTAAGGGATGACACATTGGAATGATCGTTGAAGTTTGCTTTGCTGCCATAATACCAGCAACTTGAGCAACGGCAAGTACATCACCCTTAGCAAATGCGTGCTGTGTTATTTTTTGATAAATTTCTTGATTAACAATTACGCGTGACTGACTAACAGCAGTACGAGTCGTTTCCTGTTTATCCGTTATATCGACCATTTTTGCTCTACCTTCTGAATTAAAATGAGAAAATTCAGTCATGTTGATCACCTCTTATGTTATTATAACAAAATATAGAATGGACGTCTGTGCTAGAATGAAGGGAAGGAAGAGAAAAATGCAAAAAAAACAAATATTGTGTTTGCTAATTGGTAGCCTACTTATATTAACAACAGCATGTGTGCAAAATTCAAAAGGTAGCAATGAGGAAAAAGTAGAGTTAACTATTTCAGCGGCTGCTAGTTTGACAGATGTAATGGATGAACTAGTAACAGTTTTTGAAGAAGACCATACAAACATTCAAATCCAACTGAATTTGGGTTCATCTGGTGCTTTACAACAACAAATTGAACAAGGTGCACCGACTGATCTATTTATTTCAGCGGCAGAAGATAAATTAATTTATTTACTAGAGAAGAATTTAATAGATGATAGATATTACCAGACTATTGTTGAGAATAGCTTGGTATTGATTGCGAATAAAGAAGCTAATTCTACTATTACCTCCTTTGAAGATTTATTAGAAACAGATGTGAAAAAGATCGCAATTGGCACACCTGAAAGTGTCCCGGCTGGCGCATACGCGAAACAAACGTTAGAGCAGTTAGGATTGTATCAGACGTTATCTGAAAAAGATAAACTAATACCTGCTAAAGATGTTCGTCAAGTTTTACAGTATGTCGAGACAAATAATGTCGATGCAGGGATTGTTTATCAGACAGATGCAATACAGTCGGATTTAGTAGAGATTGTAGCGGTAGCAGATCAAGCTGATCATGACAGAATTGCTTATCCTGCTGGGGTTGTGAAAGATACAGCCCATGGACCAGAAGCAATCTTATTTTATGATTTTTTAACATCAGAACAGGCAACGACTATATTTAAAGAATATGGATTTCGTTCAGTAGGGAGCGAAAACGATTGAATATGACATTTTGGCAACCAATACAACTCTCTATAATTGTAGCATTTGTTGCCACGTTATTTGTCGTTATTACTGGAATAACAATGGCATGGTTAATGACGAAAAAGCGTTTACCAGCTAAATTATTAATAGAAACGATGCTATTATTGCCGATTGTATTACCACCGACTGTAATAGGTTTTTTATTAATTATACTTTTCGGACGTAATGGTTGGATTGGGGAAATTATTCACTTTTTTAGTGGGCAGTCCATTATATTTACGATAACTGCCGCTATTATTGCCGCTATAGTTGTCGCGTTTCCTTTAATGTATCAAACTGTTAAGCTAGGGTTTCAATCGATTGATCGAGATATAGAAGATGCTGCTCAAGTCGACGGTGGAAACGAATGGCACGTTTTTCGTTTTGTTTCTTTACCACTATGCTATAAACCGATTATTGCAGGCTTTATTTTAAGTTTTGCACGTGCATTGGGAGAATTCGGTGCGACTGTAATGTTTGCTGGTAATATTCCTGGAAAGACCCAGACCATTCCACTGGCTATTTATGTGGCGTTTGAATCAAATCAAATGCAACTTGCATGGGCGTGGGTTATTTCCATTGTAGCTATTTCGTTTGTCATGTTACTCCTTTTGCGTAAAGTAAATCAGTAATGTATGTCAATGTTGTTTAATGATAAATTAAAAGAGCGATGATAGTTGGACATACTTTTGCTATAATTATGGAGAAGAACTGCAGATAAAAATCAATCCTCAAATAGAAAAGGTGTGTGACAAATGAAAAAGAAGTTAATGCTATTATTAATATTTTTAATTCCGTTATTATTGGTCGCTTGTTCAAATGAAACAGAGCAGACTGATTCAGATCCGGAAGTTGAAGAACCAGTAGGAGAATCAGAACCAGCGTTACCAAATGTATATCCGCTTACTGGAGAAAGGACAGAAGAAGCAGTTGATAATCGAATTGTCGCTGTCATGATCAATAATCATCCATCAGCCCGACCGCAGACTGGTTTATCCCAAGCAGATGTTGTGTTTGAAATTTTGGCTGAGGGTGACATTACAAGACTAATGGCTCTCTTTCAAAGTCAACAGCCAGAGGTTGTCGGACCAGTAAGAAGTGCGCGTCCTTATTATTTTAATACGGCAGATGACTATGGTGCGCTCTATGTTTATCATGGTGCAGCAAACTTTATAGAAGATATGCTAGCAGATGGTGCCGCTGAGTATTTGAATGGTGCTTATTATGATGATGATGGTAATTTATTTAAACGGGAGTCTTTCCGTGTTGCACCGCACAACTCTTATTTGCAATTTGGAGCTGTTTATGATGTTGCAGAAGAAAAAGGGTACCAAACAAGTATGGAGTATGAGTCTCTAAGATTTTTAGAAGAAGAAGAAACTACTGAAATTGGAGGAACTGAGGTTACAGAGGTATCTTTCAATTACACATCAACACCAGTTCGTTATGTGTATAATTCGGAATCAGAAGCCTATTTACGTTATAATGGGGAAGAACAAACACTTGAGTTAAATACAGATGAACCTGTAGAGCTAGACAATGTCTTTATTATCGAGACAAATCATGAAGTGGTTGATGATGCTGGACGCCGCGAGATAGATTTAGATTCAGGTGGAAATGCATATCTTTTACAAAAAGGAAAACTTCAAAAAATCCAATGGAAGAACCAGGATGGACGAATTATACCGGTTCGTGATGGAGAAGAAGTTGGGTTAGTTTCTGGTCAGACTTGGATTAATGTGATTCCCACGGATCCAGGATTATCAGCAGTAGAAGAGATAGAATAAGACAAAGGGAGGAGAATAGTTCGATGCAGATCGATAAATTAAGAGGTGAACAATTGGATCAGCTATTTGATGCAATGCTAACATTAAAAAACCGAGAAGAATGCTATCAATTTTTTGATGATATTGCGACAATGAGCGAGATTCAATCCTTTTCCCAAAGGTTACAAGTAGCAAAAATGTTAAAAGAAGGCCATACGTATCATGCTATTGTTGAAGAGTCGAGCGCATCAACAACCACGATTTCGCGTGTGAAGCGTTGCCTTAATTATGGTAATGACGGTTATCAAATGGTACTTGGACGTCTAGAAGAACAAGAGGAGTCATAGATATTAATTTTATAGGAGGTAAAAATATATGGTTAGATTCGGAATTATCGGGACAAATTGGATAACAGAAAGTTTTATTAATGCTGCGTTAGATGTGGAGGATTTTGAGCTAGTTGCAGTTTATTCTCGCACAGAGGATAAGGCAAAGCAATTCGCAGACAAGTTCTCTGTAGAAACAATATTTACAGATATGGATCGTTTTCTGCAAAATGATCAAATGGATGCAGTGTACATAGCAAGCCCAAATGTTATGCATGCAGGACAAGCGATTGAAGCGATGAATGCAGGTAAACATGTGATTGTGGAAAAAGCAATAGCATCAAATGCAACTGAAGTTAAAGAATTAATTGATACAGCAAAGCGAAACGGTGTATTGCTAATGGAAGCAATTAAATCAATCTTTTTGCCCAACTTTCAAGCAGTTAAAGAAAACTTGGACAAGATAGGGCCAGTTCGTCGCTATTTTGCGAGCTACTGTCAGTATTCATCACGTTATGATGCATATAAAGAAGGAAACGTCATGAATGCGTTTAAGCCTGAATTCTCTAATGGTTCTCTAATGGATATAGGAATCTATTGTATTTATCCTATGGTAACCCTCTTTGGCAAGCCAAAAAAAGTTCATGCTAATGCTTATATGCTTGAATCAGGTGTTGATGGACAAGGAAGTGCCCTGTTTGATTATGATGAACTAAATGGTTCAGTAATGTATTCTAAGGTTACAAATTCTTATCTGCCATCTGAAATTCAAGGTGAACAAGGCGCAATCATAATTGACAATATTAATCACCCTACCAAAGTAGAAATAAAATGGAATGATGGAACTGTCGAAGATATCTCGCGACCACAAAAAGACAATGCCATGTATTATGAAGCAAAGGCTTTTATTGATGCAATAAAAAACAATGAATTAGAATCCTCAATTAATACGTATGAAAATACACTAATAACGGCGACTATTTTAGAAGAAGCAAGAGGACAGTTTGGACTCGTATTTCCAGCCGATAATAAATAGAAAAAGCTAGCCTAAGTGGCTAGCTTTTTTCTATTATATTCTATTTTCTTTTTAAGTCACTATTCGCCACTATGTTGCCATTTAAATGTCGGGATAGATAGATTCTCATGAAAAACGACCTTTTTTAAAATGATTCAGATATCTTACTGAATTTTGTAGGATTTTTGGTATAATGAAATAATGGATTAGTAGTGGATGGAGGCTAATACTTTGTATAATAGGAAAGAATGGAAACATATTTTCAAATTAGACCCTAATAAAGAAATTACTAACGAAGAAGTAACGAAAATTTGTCAATCAGGAACAGATGCAATAATCGTTGGTGGAACAGATGGGGTTACTTTAGATGGTGTATTACAACTATTAAGTCAGATTCGCAGGTTTTCAGTACCTTGCATTTTAGAAGTCTCTTCAATGGATGCAATTACACCTGGTTTTGACTTTTATTATATTCCAATGGTGTTAAATAGTCAGGATAAAAAATGGATGATGGACATTCAGCATCAAGCAATTAAAGATTTTGGAAATATGTTGAACTGGAACGAAATTGTGGCGGAAGGATATTGTATTTTAAATCCGGAAGCAAAAGCATACAATCTTGCTAATTGTAAGCTCCCAGATGCAGGAGATGTAATAGCTTATGCACAAATGGTTGAACACATGCTTCATTTGCCAATTTTTTATTTAGAATATAGCGGTACATACGGTGATCCAGAATTAGTGAGGCAAGTGAAACAACAATTGAACGCTACACAATTATTCTACGGTGGTGGGATAAAGAATAAACAGCAGGCAAAAGAAATGGCGACTTGCGCGGATGTCATTGTTGTAGGAAATAGTATATATGAAAATTTTGAAGAAGCGTTACAAACAGTTGAGGCAGTAAAAGAAGGATAAAGGCGGTGGACTAATGAGCAAAGCAATGGAAAAATTACTTAATGGATTAAATAAACCACAACAGGATGCTGTTCGTCATACAGATGGTCCATTACTCATAATGGCAGGTGCGGGAAGTGGTAAAACGAGAGTCCTAACACATCGAATCGCTTATTTGTTAGATGAAAAAGAAATTTCTCCTAGAAGCGTTTTGGCGATTACCTTTACAAATAAAGCAGCAAGAGAAATGAAAGAGCGGATCTCCCGACTAGTTGGACCAGAAGCAGATCAAATATGGGTATCTACTTTTCACTCAATGTGTGTACGGATATTGCGCAGAGATATTGATCGAATTGGTTACAGTAGAAGCTTTTCAATCTTAGACAGTGGGGATCAATTAACTGTAATAAAGAACATCTTAAAAGAAAAGAATATCGATCCAAAAAAATTCGAACCGCGAGCTATGTTGAATGCAATTAGTTCAGCAAAGAATAGTTTAATTACACCTGAAGGGTATAAAGCAGAAGCAGGAGATTTCTATCAACAACAAATAGCAACGGTTTACGAATCGTATCAAAGACGACTGATGAAAAACCAATCACTTGATTTTGATGATTTAATCATGCAGACAATTGTATTGTTTAAACGATTACCAGAAGTGTTGGAATATTACCAGCGACGGTTTCAATATGTTCATGTGGATGAGTATCAAGATACAAACCATGCACAATATTCTTTAGTAAAACAGTTAGCATCACGCTATCAAAACTTATGCGTAGTAGGTGATTCTGATCAATCTATCTATGGCTGGCGTGGAGCAGATATTGCGAATATCCTTTCTTTTGAAAAGGATTATCCAAGTGCTAGAGTCGTTATACTTGAGCAAAATTACCGTTCGACACAATCAATTTTAGAAGCAGCTAATCGTGTGATTGAAAATAATCCTGGACGTAAGGCGAAGAAACTATGGACAGATAATACAGAGGGCTCGAAAATAAATTATTATAAAGCGGCAACAGAACAATATGAAGGGTTATATGTGGCTGGCAAGGCGGAAGAGTATGTACAATCTAATGAATATAACTATCGTGATATAGCCATTCTTTATCGAACAAATGCTCAGTCTAGATCCGTCGAGGAAACGTTTGTTAAAGCAAATATTCCTTATCAAATTGTTGGCGGAACTAAGTTCTATGATCGAAAAGAAATTAAAGACATGCTTGCATACTTACGTTTAATATCGAATCCTGATGATGACCTTAGTTTTGTAAGAGTGGCAAATGAGCCGAAGCGTGGTGTTGGTAAAACATCTTTGGATAAGCTTCAAGCCTATGCAGCTGAACATGACATTTCTTTATACACTGCAGTACAAGAAGTTGACTTTGCTGGTGTTAGTGGTAAAGCTGCAAAAGAGTTAGCGAACTTTGGAGCATTAATAAGAAATTGGACACAACAGCAAGAGTTTTTAACTGCAACGGATATGGTGGAAGAAGTGATAACAAAGACAGGGTACGAGACAATGCTTCAGAATGAGCGTAGCATTGAAGCACAAAGTCGTCTTGAGAACTTAGAAGAGTTCAAAACGGTTACTAAACATTTTGAGGAAAATAGTGAAGATAAGACATTACTTGCTTTCTTAACTGATTTAGCCTTAGTTGCTGATATTGACCGAGTAGATGATGATCCATTTGCAGATAATAAAGTAACACTAATGACTTTGCACGCTGCCAAGGGACTAGAGTTCCCGATTGTATTCTTAGTAGGCATGGAAGAGAACGTCTTCCCACATAGTCGTTCTATTCTTGATGAAGATGAGATGGAAGAAGAACGTCGTTTAGCCTATGTAGGAATTACAAGAGCGGAAAAGATACTACACATTTCACATGCTCAGATGCGAACCTTATATGGCAGAACCAATATGAATCCAATTAGTCGATTCATTAGAGAGATTCCAGAAGTATTGTTAGAAGGTATGGAAGAAGTGAAAGAACAAATGTCCAAATCGCCTTCTATCAATTCCAATCTCCAAAAACCAAATCCATTTGCTGCACCATCCAAGTTGGCTGTTAAAAAAGCAGCACAAAAAACAACGACGGGTGGAGAAAAGGTTGGATGGCAAGTTGGTGACAAAGCTAACCACAAAAAATGGGGTCAAGGAACCGTTGTGAAAGTTACCGGTGAAGGTGAATCAATGGAATTAGATATCGCATTTCCATCACCAACTGGTATTAAGCGATTATTAGCGAAGTTTGCTCCGATTACAAAAGATTAAATTGAGGTGGATGTCAGATGGATCAAGCAAAAGCTGATCAAGAGATAAAAGCATTACGTCAGACATTAGAAAAGTATAATTATGACTATCATGTCTTAGATAATCCGACTGTTCCAGATGCGGAATATGATAAAAAAATGCAACAGTTGCATCGATTAGAGGAAGAATTTCCCGCACTTGTTACACCAGATTCACCCACACACCGAGTTGGTGGAAAACCTCTAGAGGGTTTTAAAAAGGTGCAACATAATGTACCAATGCTTAGTTTAGCTAATGCGTTTAGTGATACAGATCTAAAAGATTTTGATCGACGTATCCGTGAAGGCTTAGATATAGAGGCGGTCACGTATGTTTGTGAGTTGAAAATTGATGGGTTAGCCGTATCTCTTCGCTATGAAGAAGGTATTTTCACTCTGGGAGCTACTCGAGGAGATGGTGAAACGGGCGAGGATATTACACATAATCTAAAAACGATTCGAAACATTCCATTAAAAATTGCAGAGAAAAGTACAATTGAAGTTCGTGGAGAAGCATTTATGCCACAGAAATCTTTTCTTGCCTTAAATGCGCAAAAAGAAGAAAATGGAGAGGAACCGTTTGCGAATCCACGTAATGCGGCAGCGGGTTCTTTAAGACAATTAGATTCTAAAATTGCTTCTAAACGTAGCCTTGATGTTTTCCTTTATGCGGTTGGACAATGGGAGTCTGGTACACTTACGACACATAGTGAACGGTTAAATTATTTAGCTTCATTAGGTTTACAAACAAACCCAGAATGGCGGAAATGCCAAAATATTGATGAAGTGATTGCTTATGTAGAAGGTTGGGTTCAAAATCGTGAGAACTTATCTTATGACATAGATGGCATTGTAGTGAAAGTGGATAATCTTGCATATCAAGATATACTTGGTAATACAGCTAAAGGGCCACGTTGGGCAATTGCTTATAAGTTTCCAGCGGAAGAAGTTGTCACTAAGCTTACAGATATCGAATTAAGTGTTGGAAGAACTGGGGTTATTACGCCTACTGCTATTCTTGATGCAGTTAAAGTTGCAGGTACAACTGTACAGCGTGCTTCCTTACACAATGCAGATTTTATTCGTGATAAAGACATTCGAATTGATGATACAGTTGTAATTAAAAAAGCCGGAGATATTATCCCAGAGGTTGTGCGTGTCTTAACTGACAAACGAAATGGGGAAGAAATTCCTTATGAGATGCCTACACATTGTCCTGCATGTGAAAGTGAGTTAGTTAGGCTTGAGGAAGAAGTTGCACTAAGGTGTATAAATCCTAGTTGTCCGGCACAAGTAAAAGAAGGATTGACGCACTTTGTTTCGCGTAACGCCATGAATATTGATGGTTTAGGAGAAAAAGTTATTGAGCAACTTTTTGATGCGGATTTAGTTGATAAAATTTCTGATATCTATCGACTAGAGCGTGATTCCTTACTAGAATTAGAACGAATGGGTGAGAAGTCAGTTGATAATTTGTTACGTGCAATCGAAGTATCAAAAGGTAATTCACTTGAGAAACTGTTGTTTGGTTTAGGAATACGTTTTGTTGGGGCAAAAGCTGCGAAAACATTAGCAATTGAATTTGAGACGATCGATAATTTAGTAGCGGCTACGTATGATGATTTAGTTGCAGTGAACGAAATTGGTGAAAAAATGGCTGATTCGATTGTTCGATATTTTTCAGAAGATCATGTAAAAGAATTGGTCGAACAGTTAAAGCTATTAGGATTGAATATGAATTACCTAGGACCGAAAAAGACACAGCAAGCTGAGGATTCGATTTTTAGTGGAAAGACAATTGTTCTGACAGGAAAAATGGAGCAACTGACACGTCCAGAAGCAAAAGAAAAAATTGAAGCTTTAGGTGGCAATGTGACAGGAAGTGTTAGTAAAAAGACGGACCTACTCATTGCAGGATCAGAAGCTGGATCTAAATTGGATAAAGCTAGAAAGTTAGATATAGAAGTTTGGGAAGAGCAACAGTTAATTGATGCGCTTGATATATAACCCAAACAACTGAGAGAGGATGACATGCTTAATGAATAAAAAAGGTTTTAGCGTACTCTTGTTATTACTCCTATTGTTTTTAACAAGTTGTGCTCCTTCATTTGATAATCAAGAAGATGAAGTTGTTGATGATAATACCTTAGATGATACAGGTCAGGAAACAGCGATTATTCCAAGCTACAGTGTATCAGATCAAGATTATCAAGTGTTGTTACCTTATAAACTAAGTCAATCTCGAGGAGTAATTGTCAATCAAATTGCCAATCGTTTAGACATTGATTCGTTTGAGGAAGGATTACGAAGACACTCAACGAATGTTTACGATCCTGATGATTACTTTTTTCAAGAAGGGCAAAAGATCACGTCAGATGTTGTCTATAATTGGTTAGAACGTTATTCTGAAGAAGATGACAGTAATGGGAATCCACTCGGTCTAAATCCTGAAATTGATCTTCCCGTAAATGAAGAAGACCGAGATCCAGAACAAATATTAAAAGAGGAACGAGAAAACCCAAAATATTTATCCCATATTCTAGAACAAGACTATTTAGTCAAAACAGAAGATAATGCTGTTCAACTCGCTGGGATTTCAATTGGAATAGCGATGAAATCAAATTACCGATTTGAAACAGAGGATGGCCTTTATTATTACGAAGATATTAGTATGGATAAAATGTTATCTGAAGCAAATCGGATAGCAAAAGAAGTGGTTACAAGAGTACGAGAAATAGAAGGGTTAGAAGAAGTGCCGATTATGTTAGCTGTATATCGAGAAGAATCACGTGATGCATTAGTACCTGGGAATTTTGTCGCAACAGCAACTGTAGATAATGGTAGCAATTCTGTTGGGGATTGGGAATCTATTGATGAGGAATATATTTTATTTCCTTCCACTGAAGCCACTGAAAAAGATCCAGATACAACAGCAAACTTAGACGACTTTGAAAAAGACATTGCTGAATATTTTCCGAACTATGTTGGTGTAATCGGGGAAGGATTCTATATTGATGAACAATTGCAAAAACTCACGTTAGAAGTCCCAATTCAATTTAAAGGTAAAGCGGAGGTAATTGGATTTACCCAATATGCTTATGGGCTTGTAATGGATGGTTTTCAAAACCACTACGATTTAGAGATTAATATAACGGCAAGTGACAATCAGGAGAGCTTGATTTTCCGTAAGGCTGGCGAAGAGGAACCGACTGTTCATATTTATGATTAAAATCCGATAAGGAAATAGTAAGTTAGTAAATCAATAGTTGCTAATACAGTCCTTTTTTTGCTATTATCATAAGTATTGTTAGTCTACGAATATAATCACGGAAATAAATGTGGAGGTGAAAAGAATGGCAGAAATATCTAAAGAAGAAGTAAGACACGTGGCAAACTTAGCACGTTTAGCAATATCAGAAGAAGAAGTAGAGAAAATGACGAAACAGCTCGGAGATATTATTAGCTATGCCGAACTATTAAACGATTTAGATACAGAGAATGTTGAACCGACAACACACGTATTAGATTTGAAAAATGTGATGCGCAAAGATGAGCCAAGAAAATGGATCGAAAAAGAAGATGCACTAAAAAATGCACCTGACCAACAAGAAGGTCAATTTCGCGTCCCTTCCATATTAGAATAAGGAGGTTTACAGATTATGTCCCTGTTTGATTATACATTAAAAGAATTACAAGATAAGCTACATAGTAAGGAGATTACAGTCAGTGATCTCGTTTCCGCGTCTTATGAGCGTATTAACGCTGTGGACGACAAGGTAAAAGCATTTTTAACATTGAATGAAGAAGCGGCACGTGCAAAAGCAAAAGAATTAGATGGACAAGTGGACGAAGCTTCAAATCCATTGTTTGGTATGCCACTAGGTGTAAAAGACAATATGGTGACGAAAGGACTTCGTACAACATGTGCTAGTCAAATTTTAGATAACTTTGATGATCCATTATATAATGCAACTGTGGTTGATAAGCTAGAAGCTGAAAATACAGTTGTAATTGGTAAGTTAAATATGGACGAATTTGCGATGGGTTCATCAAATGAGAACTCTAGCTATGCACCGACTCGTAATCCATGGAACACAGATTATGTCCCAGGTGGCTCTAGTGGTGGTTCAGCTGCAGCAGTGGCGGCCCGTGAAGTGTTTTTCTCACTAGGTTCAGATACAGGTGGTTCGATTCGTCAGCCTGCAGCATTTTGTGGTGTTGTCGGGTTAAAACCAACTTATGGACTTGTGTCACGTTTTGGATTAGTTGCATTTGCATCCTCTTTAGATCAAATTGGACCAATTACAAGAACTGTTGAAGATAATGCACATTTATTACAAGCAATTGTTGGACAAGATCCTATGGATTCAACATCAGCAAATGTCGAGATTCCAAATTATAGTGATGCAATCAAACAAGATGTAAAAGGATTGAAAATTGCTGTACCAAAAGAATACCTACAAGAGGGTGTAGCACCAGAAGTGAAAGAAGCTGTCCTACAAGCATTAAAAGTTTATGAAGATCTTGGTGCGACTTGGGAAGAAGTTTCGTTACCACACTCTCAATATGCAGTTGCAGCTTATTATTTACTTTCATCATCTGAAGCTTCGGCAAACTTGGCGCGATTTGATGGCGTACGTTACGGTGTTCGTTCAGAGAAAGCAACAAATATGATTGATATGTACAAGCTGTCTCGTAGTGAAGGATTTGGAGATGAAGTGAAACGTCGTATTATGCTCGGTACGTTTGCACTTAGCTCTGGTTACTATGATGCATACTATAAAAAGGCGCAAAAAGTACGTACATTAATTAAAAATGATTTCGAAAAAGTATTTGAAGATTATGACATCATCGTTGGACCAACAACGCCAACACCAGCATTTAAAGTAGGCGAAAAAATTGATGATCCGTTAACAATGTATGCGAATGATATTTTAACAATTCCTGTTAACTTAGCAGGTGTTCCCGGAATGTCACTTCCGTGTGGTTTCTCCAGTGAAGGATTACCAATCGGCTTACAAATAATTGGTAAACACTTTGACGAGTCTACCATTTATCGTACAGCTTACGCGTTTGAACAAGCAACTGATCATCATAAAAAACGCCCGGAATTGGGAGGTGCTAAATAATGAATTTCGAAACAGTAATTGGCCTTGAAGTCCATGTCGAATTAAAAACAGATTCAAAGATTTTTAGCCCTAGTTTTAATCATTTTGGTGCAGAAGCAAATGAAAACATTAATCCAATTGATTTGGGATATCCAGGTGTATTACCTGTATTAAATGAGCAAGCGGTAAATTATGCAATGAAAGCTTCTATGGCAATCAATTGTGATGTTGCGACCAATACAAAATTTGACCGTAAAAATTATTTTTACCCGGATAATCCGAAAGCCTACCAAATCTCTCAATTCGACCAGCCAATTGGAGAAAATGGTTGGATAGAAATTGAAGTGGAAGGTAAGAAAAAACGTATTGGCATAACGCGTCTTCATTTAGAAGAAGATGCTGGAAAATTAACACATAATAATGACGGTTATTCACTTGTTGATTACAACAGACAAGGAACGCCATTAGTAGAGATTGTTTCAGAACCGGATCTTCGTTCTCCAGCAGAAGCATATGCTTACCTTGAGAAAATAAAAAATATTATTCAATATACTGGCGTTTCAGATTGTAAAATGGAAGAAGGATCACTTCGTTGTGATGCGAATATATCAATTCGACCAATTGGACAAGAAGAATTTGGTGTAAAAACAGAATTGAAAAACTTAAACTCTTTTTCTTTTGTTCAAAAAGGATTAGAATTTGAGGAAAAACGTCAACAGGAAGTATTGCTTGCTGGTGGAGAAATCCTGCAAGAAACGCGTCGTTATGATGAACAAACAAAAGAAACAATCTTAATGCGTGTGAAGGAAGGATCAGATGATTACCGTTATTTCCCTGAACCAGACCTTGTACCACTTTATATTGATGATGCTTGGAAAGAGCGAATTCGTGCCGAAATTCCAGAGTTACCAGATGCTAGAAGATTACGTTATATTGAAACATTAGAATTACCTGCATATGATGCAATGGTACTTACTAGCACAAAGGAAATGTCTGATTTCTTTGAGTCAACAATTGCTGCAGATGCTGATGTTAAACAAGCTTCCAATTGGATTATGGGCGAACTTTCCGCTTATATGAACAAACAACAAAAAGCGTTACATGATTTAGCTTTAACACCAGAGAGTTTAGCGAAGATGATTAAGTTAATTGAAGATGGCACAATTTCTTCTAAAATCGCGAAAAAAGTATTTGCTGAACTTGTTGAAAATGGTGGAGAACCAGAAAAAATCGTCAAAGATAAGGGACTTGTTCAAATCTCAGATGAAGGGCAATTAACAGAGATTATATCTGCATTGCTCGACAAGAATGAACAATCGATTATCGATTATAAAAATGGTAAAGATAAAGCAATTGGATTCTTGGTTGGACAAGTAATGAAAGAAACAAAAGGACAAGCAAATCCGCCAATGGTAAACAAAATAATTTTAGCAGAAATTAAAAAACGATAAAAATGGGAAGGCTACTTGCACAATTGTCTGTAGCCTTCTGTATGTTTAATTTTAATAGCTGCTCTAGTTCTCTTAAATTGAAAAAAGACATTATTCTAAAGATAGATAGAGTAACATAAAAAGGGGGTTCATTATGCAACGTGCCCGAATTATTTATAACCCAACTTCAGGACGAGAGGGTTTTAAAAAAGAGTTACCTGATGTGTTAAGAAGATTTGAAGAATCAGGTTATGAAACCTCTGTTCATGCAACCACAGGTGTAGGAGATGCGACAAAAGCAGCACGAATAGCTGTTGACAGGGCTTACGATGTGATTGTGGCAGCTGGTGGAGATGGGACGATTAATGAAGTGATTAATGGAATGGCAGAGCAACCAAATCGACCAAAACTAGGTATTATTCCAGTTGGAACAACAAATGATTTCTGTCGAGCACTTTCTATTCCAAGAAATATTCATAAAGCGGTGGATGTTATTCTAGAGAATCACTCCATTCCATTAGACATTGGACGTGTAAATGATCAATATTTCATGAATATTGCTGGTGGTGGGAAATTAACTGAATTGTCTTATGATGTACCAAGTAAATTAAAGACGATGCTCGGTCAATTAGCTTACTATCTAAAAGGTATTGAAATGCTGCCATCGCTAAGGCCTATTAAAGTACAAATAGAACATGATGGAAAGCTATTTGAAGATGAAATCATGCTCTTTTTGGTGGCTAATACAAATTCTGTTGGTGGATTTGAAAAACTAGCTCCATCTGCCAAAATGAATGATGGCTTGTTTGATCTACTAATATTACGCAAAACAAATTTAGCAGAATTTGTACGAATTGCTTCTTTAGCATTACGTGGTGCTCATCTAGAAGATGACCGAATTTTTTACACACGTGCAAGTAAGATTAAGATAAATACCGAAGAACAAATGCAGTTAAATATTGATGGAGAATTCGGTGGTTTACTACCAGGAGAATTCACCAACTTATATCGACATATTGAATATTTTGTACCCGAGTCATTCATTAAAGAAGATAGCTAGTAGTAGCAGATCTTCTTTCTTTTTTTTGCAGACTATACTATTATTCGTCATAATAGCTTATTTCCCAGGAAATATTGCAAAACGCCGTCGATAATGACCTCTTGAAGTACAACTCCATTTCTTAAAATGACTAACTTATGATAAACTTTGACCACAGTAGATAAATAAAGGACGATGATATAAATTGGAAAAGCAACAAGTCCCAGTGAAAAAAAATGAAGAAATTACTCTTCACTTCGAAGACATCACGCATGAAGGAAATGGTGTAGGTAAGATCAATGGTTATCCATTGTTTGTTCCATATGCATTACCAGATGAAACAGCAAAAGTTAAAGTAATTAAAGTTAAAAAAAACTTCGCAATAGGTAAGTTAATTGAATTAGAAAAAACAAGCAGTGAACGAGTTGAACCTCCTTGTAATGTTTACTTTCAATGTGGAGGCTGTCAGCTCCAACATATGAGTTACACGATGCAAGTCGATATGAAACGAAATCAAGTAAATAACTCCTTGAAAAAAGTCGGACATATCCAAGATGTTATTGTGCATCCAACAATTGGTATGGTTGACCCATGGCGCTATCGTAATAAGGTTCAAATCCCAGTTGCAGAGAAAAATGGCGGATTGATTACTGGTTTTTATCGTAAAAAAAGCCACGAAATTATTGACGAGATGGATCGCTGCATTATTACCTCAGAAGTAAATGACCGCATGGTAGAAGCAGTACGAAGCATTGCTGATCGACATGGTATTTCTGCTTATGACGAGAAATCGCATCGTGGAATTTTACGTCATATTATGGTTCGTACAGGTGAAGCAACGAACGAAACAATGATTGTAATCGTGACAAGAACGGCAGAGCTACCGCATAAAAAGGAATTAATTAAGGAGTTACATGAGACATATCCACATGTTAAATCTATCATCCACAATATTAACAAAGAACGAACAAATGTCATTCTAGGAAAAGAATCAAAATTATTGTGGGGCGAAGCATATATTTATGACAAAATTGGTGATATTAAATTTGCTATTTCCGGTAAGTCATTTTACCAGGTAAACCCTACACAAACTAAAAAGTTGTATGACAAAGCATTAGAATATGCTAATTTAACTGGTGGCGAAACAGTAATAGATGCCTATTGTGGTATAGGTACTATTTCGTTATTCCTTGCACAAAAAGCAAAAAAAGTTTATGGCGTTGAAATTGTACCAGAAGCAATTGAAGATGCAAAAAACAATGCGAAGCTAAACCAAATGGACAACGTAGAGTTTGTTGTTGGACAAGCTGAAAAGATTATGCCCTGGTGGACAGCACAAGGGTTAAAACCGGATGTTATTGTGGTCGATCCCCCAAGAAAAGGGTGCGAAGAAGCATTATTAGAAGCAATGACTACAATGCAACCAAAGCGTATTGTCTACGTATCCTGTAATCCATCAACATTGGCACGTGACCTCCGTATTCTAGAAGATGGTGGATATCAAACAAAACAAATACAGCCCGTTGATATGTTCCCACAAACAATGCATGTAGAGGCAGTTGCGTTGCTCGAATTAAAATTGTTGTGAAGTTAAAATAGAAATTACTCAGTAAAAATAAATATTTCCGAATTCAGGGTGTTTTTCAGGCCGGTATTTTCCTGATTTTGACGATCTTTTGTTTTAAGACCAGTAAGTATAATTAACAGTAGAACTCTACTCATCTAATGAGTGGAGTTTTTTTATTAAGTTAGATACAAATGAATTGGTTTAATGTAGTATTTTGAATTTTATTTACATAAATATTACAGTAAATTAAAAATATTGGTATTACTGCATGCTATAATTAACTCTCACAGACAACTAAATACGCTTATCCAAGTGATTTGAATCATAAATAAAACTACTTTTTGAAATTCGATGCCCCTAGCAATTTTGACGGATACGTACAAAGATAAGGAAACGGTTTTTCATAATTAGAATTAATGTTTAACATAAATAAAACGCCGATATCGGCGTTTTATTTATGATTTGACAAGGTTTAAAGGAGTATAATAATGACTAATACTAAATTAAAAATCATAGCACTTATTGCCATGCTTATCGACCATATCGGTTACTTTATCCCTGATACTCCGGAATGGTTTCGGTGGATAGGGAGAATCGCTGCTCCTGTTTTTGTTTATTGCATTGTGGTGGGTTATAAAAATACCTCGAACAAGAGAAAGTACCTTATACGTTTATATCTTTTTAATGTAGGTATGGCTTTAGTTAACTTACTTATAAATATGAACAGTTACACACTCGTTAGAACGGGTGCAATTCCAGTTAATGATTATTATATTACGAATAATATTTTTTCTCTATTTTTCTTCATCGTATTTTTACTACTCTTATTAGAAAACAGGAAGATAAAATCTTTCTTTTTGCTTATTGCATGGCAACCCATCTCTAGTGTTTTATTCTACCTTATAATTGAGAAGTACAAACTGTTTGTTCCGGCCGGCGTAGATTCAACATACCATTTTCTTGGATCAGTATTAGGGAACGTTTTATTAATGGAAGGGAGTATCCTCTTTGTTATATTAGGTGTGATATTTTACTTTGCAGATGGTGATAAAATAAAGGATGCAGTTGGTTATATTTTGTTTTGTGTCGTTATTTTTTTAGTTATTCAAAAAGTAGAACTTATGAGGGTAGCGATCTTAAGTCTATTAGTTCCGTTTGGAGACGACCAGTGGATGATGATTTTTGCATTGCCATTAATATTACTGTATAACGGTAAAAGGGGAATTGGATTGAAATACTTTTTTTACATCTTCTACCCTGTGCATATTGTTATACTTTTCTTCGTTGGATTGTGGCTAAGATAGGTGAAAGTCGAGGTAGGAATTGGAGAATAGTAAAGATCAACGAAACTCTGCTTAACTTTGGTAGAGTTTTTTGTTTTATTGGTTTTGATTTAATAAATTTCCATCTTCTCTTTAAAAAGTTCATATGTAAATAGGATTGTAAATGGTAACTTAAAAAGAGCTACTAAGACAATTGAGAATTAGCTACTTTTCCATTTATCTTCTCTCTTCTCTCTAAAACTCTTCTATCTACTATGTGAAGTTAAAATAGTAATTTCTCAGCCAAAATAAACATTTCCGATGCAGACCCCGATTTCGTGAAAATAAACTTTTCCGAATTCAGGGTCTTTTTTCTATTATCCCTTGTCCTGTCAGTCTTTTCCCGATTATCTCTTCCTTCTTTTCTCGGAGAACTTTATTTCAACTGACGAAAAAAGGTGAAAAAACAGGCGAAAAAGCGGCGAAAAACGGTCATTTTTGAAACGAAAAAGGGTGGAAATAGGGGTTCTGTCGGAAAACTTTATTTTAACTGTAACGGTGGAATGCGGGTTTGAGGGGGGGGATTTCGGAGGTGTTTAATATTTTGGTACAAAAATTGTGAAGTTAAAATAGAAACCACCCAGTAAAAATAAACATTTCCGATTAAGACCCCGATTTCGTGAAAATAAACATTTCCGAATTCAGGGTCTTTTTCATGCGAATCCCTTGTCTTTATTCGGTTGTCTCTTGTTTCCATTACGCACAATAATAACTTATGAAATCTCCATTATTTATACAAAAAAGTGAGTAAGGATTAAATGGTATTGTTAATAAGTTATTTATACTGAAAAACTTTACTGAAAATTATTTGGAAATAGAGAAGAATTAAAATACTTAGAATAGTAAAAGTTAACCAAACTAAAGCAGGTTGAAAACTGTAAAGTAACCAACCACCCATTATACTGCCAAATGATCTACCAATTCCATCTGATAATTTACTAATGCCAAAATAAAGTCCCATATTTCCAGATTTATCGGAAAAATTTGCAATAGACATTTCCATGATAGGTAACAGAAAGATTTCACCGATTGTAAATAAGATTATGCTAACAAGTAACATAGTGAAGGTATGCCATAAAGTTAATATAACAAATGCTAAAATAATCAGTGAAACACCAACATTAATGAAGAGTTTGGGTTTAGCATATTTACTTATTAATAAACCAACAAAGTATTGTAATGCTAAGCCTGTAATTCCATTAATAAGAAACAGTAATTGTATTTGGTCTGTATATGTTTTTGCGTATTCGGGCATTGTTACAAATAATTGCGCAAATAAAATATAAAACATAAGCATAAAGATCATTAGTTGTAAAAAGCCTTTGTTGTAGAACGCTTCTTTGAAATGCTGAAGAGACAATCTATTAGAATTATAAACTTTCTTGGGGTTAACAACAAAAGCAATCAATAAGAATGCTCCAAATAGATAAACGGAACCGGCAGAAATAAAAATAAAGTTATAGTTTCCATTTAATATTACAATACCTGCAATAATAGGGCCTAAAAGTAAGCCAGCATTTGTAGCGCTTGCTCTGATAGAGGAAACTTTTGCTCTATCTGTATGTTTTGAACTTTTCATTAGAAGAGATTGTAAAGAAGGACCTGAAAATCCTCCGCCTAATCCTGCTAAGGAAGAAAAGATTAACAATGATATGTAATTAGAAACGCAGCCTACTCCTATAAAACCAAAACCTCTAATCAGTTCTCCTAAAATAGATATTCGTTTATATCCATAATAATCCCCTAGTGGGCCAAGTAACACTGGTGTTATTTTTTGAGTGAAGATATAAGTGGCTGTTAACGTGCTGGCCTGGGTCAGCGTAATATTATGGATATTTGTAAGTAAAGGAAATAAAGGCATCGCAGTGTATCCACCGGTCGAAAGAATAAAAATTAGAAATGCAAGTATATAAGTTTGTTTAGTCACATAATCACTCCTCTATTACATAGTAATGGAGTATAATTGATTATAGAAACGAATTATTTTAATAGAATTAATCGAAAATATTAATTAATAGTGGGTGATGGCGAGTGGACTTTGAACAGTTAAGAACATATGTATCTCTTACAAACAGCAAGAATTTCACAAGAACAGCAGATGAAATGAATGTTGTTCAATCTACTGTTACAGCAAGGATAAAATTACTTGAAGAAGAAGTTGGGAAAAAGCTATTCATAAGGAAAACTCGAAATTTGGAGCTTACGGATGCAGGTAAGACATTTCTATCCTATGCTAAACAAACGTTAGAGATAATGAATGAAGCTATTAAAGCGACGAGGATAAAGTCCAATTATAATAGTAGCTTAGTAATAGGCGGCTTGAATTCTCTCTGGGATACACCTATTTTTGACCATATTAACAATTATCAATCTATTTATTCCAACACTGCAATAAGACTTATAACTGGTCATTCAAAGGATATTATTGAGAAGATCCAATACGGTTTAATAGATGTTGGATTTGTGTATAATCCACCTTATTCTTCGTTTTTTAACGTCTATAATATTAGAGAAGAATCAATATCGCTGGTTGGTTCAACAAAATTAGTTGCAAAATTAAATACATTAACATCAGACTTTGTAAGTGATATTCCGTTTATTCATTATAATTGGGGATCAGATTTTTCTGAATGGTTTGAAGAAGAAATAGGAAGAAATGAAACAATGCGTTACAGAGTTGATCATACAGGGGTCGCCTTACGACTTATATTAAAGGGTGAAGGTATTGGATTTATGTTGAATAGTATTATTGATAAGTATGAGAAAGAAGGTTTGATTTCTTCTGTGTTATATAAACCCAAAATAGAAATACCAAAGCGGAAAATATATATGATCTGTTCCAAAAAGAAAAAAGAAAAGGTGAATGTATTCTGGCAAAATATGATAGATGAAAATAGTGATTAGAATTATTAGATTAGTTTATGGATCAGTTACACTCTATGGGCCAATTTAGTGTAACCGATTCAATTTACTATTAATCCATTTATAATTTATATTAAAATGCTAAATGGTGATTTAAGCAAATTATTTATTTTTAGAGTGTTTAATGAAGTATCCAATAGTATATATGGGTTTTCATTTGAATTTATCGTGGATGGTTTTATAACAGCTTCATCATAACCGAGCCTTCTTAGACGCCTTTTATAAAACGTAAAGTAACTTTCTTTTTGCAATGGTCCTACATGTAAAATTCCGTTAAAATCTATATTAGAAAGTTCTAATATGACTTTTGAAAGGTCCTCAATGTTTACAAATGTTCGATACATATTTGTGGCTGCATGAAAGAACCCTTTTTCCTCGACTTCCTTGATTACTTTTTGGGTTCGCTCTTCAATATTTTGATTTAAATCCTTTCCATAAAGAGGACCTGTACGAATAATCATGTACTTTGGATGGTTATTTTGACCCTTCTTTTCACCTAATATTTTTGAATTGATGTAAGTAGCTAAAGGCGCCTCTTCAGCTATTGGAATTGGATTATCAGATTCTTTATATCCCCCTGTTCCTCCTGCAAAAACACCATCAGTAGAAATGAAAATAAGTTTTGTTTGTGAACTTATTGCCAAAATAAGGTTTGATAGGCCAAATTTTATTAGCACATCTTCTTCGTTCATACTTAATAATGACCATACAACTACATCTGGAAGAAATTCTTGGATAATTTGTTCTACAGCATCTTCATCTGTTATGTCCAATTGAGTTATATTCGCTTTTTCATTCATATGTCTTGAAGTGCCTAGTACGGTATGATTTAAACTTTCTGCTAAACCAAATAAAGTTGATCCTAGAAATCCAGTTGCACCTAATATTAAAATTCTCAAATCTAATTCCCCCATTATACTATTTTGGTCAATTACTGTTTATTGAGATAGTTTAAGTAAAATATATCTCATTCACAGTACAAGGTTATCCAGCTCACTCAATAAAACGGATTTTAATCTTTCTAGTTCTTTGTCATTGGGTTTTATATTTTCAGCATACATTTGATCTCTAGGTGTCCACCAAACGGGGTGAGTTGGATTTGACTCTGTTTCGCTTCTAGTGAAAATGTGCCAATGCATATGAGGATCACTATTACCTAAAAGCTCATAATTTAATTTTAGTGGTTTAAAAGCTCTATGTACTGCTTCTGATACTCTGCTCATTTCTAAAAGAAACTTTTCTTTAAAGTCGTTATTTAATTCATGTAGTTCACTTCGATGCTCTTTACAAAGGAACAGTGTATAACCCTTGAAATATTGATGATCACCAATAACAACATATCCTGTCTCAAGCTCTTTAACAAAATATTTATTTGTGCCTTTTTTAATCATCTTAATCCTAGTGCAAATTAAACAATCTTCCATTAAGTGTTCCTCCAATCTTGTTGAATAAATAATCATATAACTATTTAATATTATTTTCTTACCTTCTCGAACAAACAAATCTAACTGTTAATCGTAAACACTTTCTTCTATATATTAACATAAAATACCAAATTTCACGAAAAATAATCACCTAAAAAGTTACAGTTTAGTTTAAATGTTTAATGAATAATGGTATGGTATTTATATTACATATAGAAAGGTGTGATGTCTTATGGCATATAAACTAAATCATGATAAACAAGTAGGTTTTGGTTTTTGGAAAAAGTATATGCAGAGGAGATGTCAAATTGAAATTGAAAGAAGAAATATTTGAAGTAAGCTCAGAAACAGAGAGATTAGTAATAAGACCTTTAGAGAAATCTGATTATAAAAATTGGTTAAATGAATTTGAAAACCGTTATCCGACGCAATATCGCCATGATAAAGGAAAAATAGATATGAGCGCATGTACAGAGGAATGGTTCGATAATCTCGTAGATAAACATCAAGAATTAGCACTTACGGATACTGCTCACGTATTTGGTGTATTTAGAAAAGAAGACGCTACACACATAGGTATGATAGATTTTTCAACCTTAGCAAGAGATGATTTCCAATGGGGAAGGATAGGATACTCAAACCATAATCAATATTGGAGAAAAGGGTACGGTAAAGAAGCAGTAAAAGAAGCGCTTAATATTGCTTTTGACCATTTAAAATTCCATCGGATAGAGGCCCACATCAATTTAGACAATTTTGCTTCATTCAATCTAGCAGAGAGTGTGGGGATGGAATATGAATGTACAAGAAAAGGATTTATTTTTGAATTTGGAAGATGGACAGATAATTTAATTTATTATAAAAATTCTATTGAGTAAATCTTTACAACTAATAAGGCGATTGTTCAATATAGAACAGTCGCTTTTTCACTATTGAGTATAATTCTTTAACTTTAGGTGTATTAATTCAAACTATATAATATGGGGAGTGATTTAATGGATTACATACAACATTTAAGGTCAATGGTTGGAAATGAGAAGGTGATTATGGTTGTTTCAGGAGCATTTGTTTTTGATAGAGAAAATCGAGTGCTAATGCAAAAACGCTCTGATAATGGACAATGGGGTTTGCCTGGTGGATTTATGGATTTAGGAGAGAGTGTACAAGGTACAGCCAAAAGGGAAGTGTACGAAGAAACAGGACTTTTATTAGAAGAACTTGAGTTATTTGGGATTTATTCTGGTCCTCAATATGATAAGACTTTTTCTAATGGTGATCAAGTATCACTGGTCCTTATATCATTTATTTGTAAAAAATATAGTGGAGAGTTAGTTGAAAGTAACGAGGAATCTTTACAGAATAAATTTTATTCACTTGATGAACTACCAGAATGTATATTTACAGAACATAAAATGCTAATAGATGATTTATTATCAAAGAAACAAATACCGATTATTGGGTGATAATTATAGACTGCATATTAAAGGGATATATTCCTTTTGTGTAAGATATAAATAGTGTTTCAGATTTAATAATTAATTGAGAAATAATCTATGGGGGCTTCCTATTGTGAACAGAATAGCAGTAGACATGGATGATGTACTAGCTGATCCTCTGTCTAAGCATTTAGAAATTTTTAATAAAAGATACGATGAGAGAATTTCAATGCAAGACTTACGAGGAAAATACTTAACTGAAATACGGCCTCAGTTAGAAGAAGAAATTATTAGTATATTAAATGAACCTAATTTTTTTCGTGATTTAGGTGTAATAGAAGACAGTCAAGAAGTGTTAAAGGAATTAACCCAATACTATGAAGTTTTTATTGTAACAGCTGCTATGGAATTACCTACATCTTTTTCGGCAAAATATGAATGGTTAAAACAACATTTTAGTTTTTTGAATCCGAATCATTTTGTGTTTTGTGGTGATAAAAGTATTGTTGATGCAGATTATCTGATTGACGATAATCCAAAGCACTTTAAACGTTTTAAGGGTCAAGGTATTTTATTTAATTCACCTTATAATATATACGAAACAGGCTACTACAGAGTGAATAACTGGAAAGAAGTAAGAAGCTATTTTTTAAATTAAAGTCTTATTAAATAAGGTAGTGTATTTATAAAGAAATGTTAAAGGAGCACTATAATGAAGCTATACTTGATTAGACATGGACAAACAGATTGGAATATAGTTGGTACGATTCAGGGAAGTAAAGATGTTGAACTTAATTCAACTGGGATTTCACAAGCAGAAGAATTAAGTAAAAAAATAGTTGAGACTGACTATTCATTTTCAAAGGTTTATTCAAGTCATCAAAAAAGGGCTACTAAAACGGCAAAAATACTAAGTGACACTACTAAGACTGAATGTATTGAGATTAAAGGCTTAGAAGAAATTAATCTCGGAGAATGGGAAGGCTTATCTTGGGCTGAGATACAAAAAGTGTATCCTTCAGAATTTAGTGAATGGTATAAAAATCGAAGAAACACCAAACCACCAGGAGGAGAGTCATACCAAGAAATGTTGATGCGTGTTTTAAAAACGTTAAGAAAAATAGTTGATAGTAATGAAGAAAATATTTTGATTGTAACACATAGTGCAGTTATTATGTGTTTGCAATGTTATCTAACAAATACGCCATTTGAAGAAATGACAAAATTCAAAACAGATAATATGTCAATTACAGAAATAGATAGCAGTTTAATAGAAGTGAGATGATGATTTAAAAAAAGGGGAATTAATTCATAAATGCTTTTAGTACAACCAACAATAGAATTGAAAATGCAATATAATGATTTTTATCAAGAGTGGAAGAAAAGCGAAGAAGAAATGATACCTTTCGTAATAAGAAAAGAACCGGCGGATTTTCAATCGATGCTTAACTATTTATCTGACTGTGAAAAAGGAATAGAACCATCCGAAATTTGGATACCGGAAAGTTCTACTTATTGGTTAGTAGATCATCACGAGTTGATTGGTGTCGTAAATATTCGCCATCGTCTAACAGAGCCGTTATTAAATGCTGGCGGTCATATAGGATATGGTATTAGACCCTCAAAAAGAAAAAATGGCTATGCTACTCAAATCCTTTCGTTAGCATTAGAAAAAGCTAAAGATATGAATTTAGAGAAGGTCCTTTTAGTTTGTAATTCTGCTAATATCGCATCGAATAAAGTGATAGTAAATAACGGTGGAATAAGTGATGAAGATTTTATTGATGAAAAAAATAATACGCTAAAAAGGTATTGGATTAGACTACTGACATAATTTCAAGAGGTATTAAGTAAAGGGAGGAAAGTTTATGATTAAACCATTTGCATTACAAAAGGGTGATCGGGTAGCAATTATTGCACCGGCTGGAGCACCGGACAGAGAAAAGCTAGAACAAGGAATACGTGTTTTAGAGAAAATGGAACTTGATGTAGTTATTGGACGACATGTGTTTGATGTAGAGGAAGACCTTGCAGTTACAGATAAAAGGAGATTTACTGACTTGCATGATGCATTTAGTGATCCTGCTATCAACGGGGTTTTTTGTGCGAATGGGGGAGTTGGATCAGCAAGAATTGCTCCTATGATTGATTATGAAATGATACAGAAAAACCCTAAGATATTCTGGGGATACAGTGATATTACCTATCTACATAATGCAATTCAAAAATGCAGTGACTTGGTTACATTCCACGGACCAATGGTGGCATCCGATTTGAATGACGAAGAAAGAACAGCTGAGACAGAATCTTCGTTTTTGCCTTTATTCACTAGAGAAACTCTAATCTATGATTCTCACAAATCGCCCCTCATTACACTAGCTCATGGTAAAGGAGAAGGGCGTTTAGTTGGAGGGAATCTCACGCTAATAACTAATGGATTGGGAACGCCTTTTCAAGTGAATGCAAATGAGGCGATCCTACTTATTGAGGAGGTCCAAGAACCTGCGTTTCGAATTGATGTCATGCTTACACACCTTAAACAGGCAGCTGTTTTTGATGCTGTAAAAGGTGTTGTTCTTGGTAACTTCCAAGAGGATCCAGAAGAATATGTGAAGATTAAGAAAGTGCTTGAAGACTTTTTCGCTGATGCTCCTTTCCCGGTAGTTGAGAATTTTTACATCGGTCATTGTGAACCTAATTATGGTGTGCCGTTAGGAGTAAATGCGAAACTCACAACGTCACCTCCTCGATTGGCAATCGATTCAGGTGTAAAGTGATTTCTTAAATCGGTGTTGAGTTACAAGCGTGAAAACTTTGATACTATCTTGCGGTTTTAAAAATAGTAGATTATCGCCACCTTAGTCTACTTATATATATCTTTATTATCCATTCAAGTTATGGCAAGGTGAACCAACTATATGTTTATCCCCCTCTAACTTTGGTTGCTATTGTTTTGATGAATTATTAGGTGAGATTAGATTAGAAACTTCGCTAATTGAAGGACGTAGATGTTATGCAAGGAAGGTTGAAAAGGATGGGTAAAATGTCTTTTAATCCATATTTACCCAGTATGAATATATTCCGGATGGAGAGCCTTATGTATTTGGTGACAGAATATATGTATATGGCTCCCATGATCGTTTTAATGGAAATTTTTTTTGTTTCAGCGATCAGTGCTTTGGTATTTATTGTGAGTGTAAATACAGATGTGGTGTCAACTAAGGAAAGCGTAACCCCAAATGACACGAACGAAACGAGCAAAATTGATGAGATAATTGTGCGAAATGACGAAAAGTTAGAAGAGATTGAAAGAGGTGAAAAATCACCCGAAGCATTAGATGTGGAAGCATACGAAAAAGAAAAAGAAAAAGAAAAATACAATATAGAATTATTAAGCCAAGAACGTGAAATAGCAACACTTATAAAAAAATATTAGTTGCGCGAAAAAGGGATAATAAAAACAGAAGGTAACCTTGTTTATTATGAAAATGGATATCAATTTAATCGAAAAACAAAAAATGGTGGCTAGAACTTATGAAGCCAATGACGAAAAGCCAAAGCCAACAGAAGGTCAGTATATAGCACTTTTCATGGGTTTTATTAGTGATATCGATAATAAGGTAGATTAGAAGAAATGCAGCAATACACAGATAATCACGAGCCAATTCAAGTATGGACAAACGAAACAATGGCTTATCAAAAAGAAGCATAAGAAATCATTGAATCAACAGAAGAACGACAAGAAGCTATAGAGCTTTATTATAAATCGTACGAAAATATAAGAGGTTTCAATAATGCTATATGTAACGAATGAAATATAGAAGTTGATAGAAGGAAAACCTCCGAAACTTTATTATGGCTATAAAAAAGGCTGTTTTGAAATTTCTAAACAGATCTAAGATGTATAAAATTAAAGTTGTGTACTAATGGTACTCTGATTTGGAACAAAGTTATTTATTGAAGCATATTTATTATTTATTAGACATTTTGTATCAATAAAGGTTTACAACATTTTTTGTATTTTTTTTTACTTCCGCAAATACAATAATCGTTTCTCTTAGGTAATTGATAACCAGCTTGAACAAGTTCAATTAATCTTTGTTTTTTTATCTTGGATGCAACTTCTAACAATCTATTATGTGCATATTTATATACTTGCTTATGACTTTCACAAAAGTATTCAACATCCACCTCATTATTATCTCGTATTCGGTTTCTAGGACACCCCCCGTGACATAGGTGGAGAAATTCACAAGATGTACATTGCTTAGGTAAATTGGGTTTTAGTGACAAGAATTTGTCCATCAATTTGTTATTTAAAAGACTATCAAGAGAATCTATCCCAACGTTACCTAAGCGGTAATCCTCGTGGATAAAGAAATCACATGGATAAGCGTCGCCATTTTGTTCTAATACAAGATGTTTAGGGCATGATTCTCGATGAGTACATAATCCTGCTTGTTGATTGAGGTAAGCAGATAGCATATTATCAAAGAAGCGTATAGATATGTCAGGGTTACCCTCATTATACCAAACATCAAAGGCTTCACAGAGAAAATCTCCGTATTCCTTATGAGTAATTAGAAATATACCAGGTTGATTTATATCTTGTGCTTTAAAATCCATACAAGGAATGAATTGAACGAAGGGAAAATTATGTTCCTGGTAAAAATTCATGAGATCCGTTGCTCTTGAAATATTATTTTCGTGCAGAACGGTCAAAATATTAAAATCTACTTTTGCTTCTTTTAGGTGCTCGATTCCTCGCATGATTCTTTTGTAACTTCCTTTGCCAGAACCCATAACACGTCGGGCATCATTTATATCTTCTGGACCGTCTATGCTAACACCAACTAGGAAGTTATATCTTTTGAAAAATTCTGCACACTCTTTATTTATTAAAGTACCATTTGTCTGAATGGAATTACTAATAACGGTGTTATTGGGTGCATGTTTTGCTTGCAAATGAACAACTTTTTTAAAAAAATCTAATCCTGCTAATAATGGTTCCCCACCTTGCCAGATAAAAGTTACAAAACCGTTTGATATATTCATATATTCTATAATAAATTTCTCTAATACCTTATCATCTATTTTACTTATTTGTTTTGGCATGCCGTTACATTGACTATAGTAACAATAATCACAAGCCAGATTACAAGCCTCTGATACCGTTTTCCACATTACAGATGTTAATCCATTTTCTACTATGGATGTTTCTCCATAAACCATCATCTCTCATCTCCTTCAATAAGTTGGTAAGGATAATAGCTATGTTATTAGATGATAAGTGGATTGTATATGATATTTATCACATAATGTTTTGAAAAATATTATGAAAATGGTCTAAATATATGTTTAGTATTTAAGAAGCATTTTCCAAAGTAACCTGATAAATATGTTCTTAAATACTTTTAGTGATTTCATAGGATAATATTAAAAAAATACTAATATTAATATTAAATTACCGAAAAAGTTATACAACAAACTATAATATAGATTATAGAGTTTAAAATTTTCTGATATTTGGAGGAATTGAAATGATAAGAGATGTAAATAAAATAATAGATCAAATGACTTTAGAAGAAAAAGTAGGTATGTGTTCTGGTTTAGACTTTTGGTACCTAAAAGGAATTGAAAGACTTGGTGTTCCATCAATTATGGTAACGGATGGCCCACACGGATTACGTAAACAAGCCGAAGATGCAGATCATTTAGGCTTAAGTAGTAGTGTTCCAGCAACTTGTTTTCCATCTGCAGTAGGTTTAGCAAGTTCATGGGACCGTAAGCTTGTTGAGAAAGTAGGAATTGCATTAGGGGAGGAAGCACAAACAGAAAATGTAGGTGTATTATTAGGGCCAGGAGCTAATATAAAACGTTCTCCATTATGTGGTCGAAACTTTGAATATTTTTCAGAGGATCCATATATATCGTCTGAAATGGCTGCCAGTCATATTAGAGGTGTTCAAAGCCAGGGTGTGGGTACTTCTCTGAAACACTTTGTAGCTAACAACCAAGAACACCGTCGTATGTCCATAGATGCAGTGATTGATGAACGAACATTTAGAGAAATATATCTTGCAAGTTTTGAAAATGCAGTAAAGAAAGCACAACCATGGACGGTGATGTGTTCTTATAATAAAGTAAATGGTGAGTTTGCTGCCGAAAGTAAAACATTATTAACAGATATTTTAAGAGATGAGTGGGCTTTTGAAGGATTTGTCGTTTCTGACTGGGGTGCAGTTAATGAACGTGTTGATGGTCTTGAAGCAGGTTTAGAACTAGAAATGCCAGCAAGTTATGGTATGGGTGATAAAAAGATACTAGAAGCTGTTAAAAACGGAAAACTTTCAGAAGTTAAGCTTGATCGCGCCGTAGAAAGATTACTTAGAATTATCTTTATGGCGGCTGATAATCATAAAGAAAATGCAAGTTATGATAAAGAAGAACACCATCAACTTGCTAAGCAAATAGCTAGTGAAGGAATGGTACTTTTAAAGAATGAAGATCAAGTACTACCACTCTCTAAGGATAATAATATAGCAATTATTGGTGCGCTAGCTGAAAAACCAAGATATCAAGGTGGAGGCAGTTCACATATTAACCCTACAAAACTTGATAATATATATGAAGAAATGCAAAAGGCTGCTTATAGCCAAAACAGTGTTACTTATTCACAAGGATACCACTTGAATAGTGATGATGTTGATGATCAATTAATAGCAAAAGCAAAAAAAATAGCAGCTAAATCAGATGCAGCTGTACTATTTATCGGATTACCAGATCGATATGAGTCGGAGGGGTATGATCGTTCTCACCTGCTTATTCCAGAAAATCAACGTCAATTGATTGATGAGGTATCGAAAGTGCAACCAAATGTGATCGTTGTTCTAAGTAATGGTGCACCAGTTGAGATGCCTTGGTTAAATAAGGTGAAAGCAGTACTTGAAGGATATCTAGGAGGTCAAGCTTTAGGTGGAGCAATTGCGGATCTGATTTATGGTACTGCAAATCCTAGTGGTAAGTTAGCTGAGACATTCCCAATGAAGGTAAGTGATAACCCATCTTACTTAAACTTCCCAGGTGAAGGTGATAAAGTGGAATATAAAGAAGGTATCTTTGTTGGTTATCGTTACTATGATACGAAAAAAATAGAACCTTTATTTCCATTTGGATACGGCTTAAGCTATACTTCCTTTGAATATAATAATCTAAAAATTAATAATAAAGAGATTCAAGATACAGATACGATGACAGTTAGTGTAACTGTTAAAAACTCAGGTCAAATGGCAGGTAAAGAAGTTGTTCAACTATATGTAAAAGATAAACAAAGCACAGTGGTTAGACCTGAAAAGGAACTAAAAGGATTTGAAAAAGTAGATTTAAAACCAGGTGAAGAAAAGACAGTGACAATAACATTAGATAAGCGTGCGTTCGCCTATTATAATGTTGAACTTCAAGATTGGCATGTAGAATCAGGTGAATTTGAAATCTTAGTAGGTAAGTCGTCTAGAGAGATTGTTCTAACGGATACGATTAACGTTACATCCTCGGAATCGCTTGTACAAAAATTGCATAGAAATACATTAGTAGGTGATTTAATGGCTGATCCTAATTTAGCTCCACTTGCGACAGAATTGCTAAAAGAAGCGAATAAGAACAATCCATTATTTAATATGCCTGATGAATCAGATGAAATCGCTGCAATGATGGAAGCGATGATGAAGTATTTGCCATTACGTGCTTTAGCAAACTTTAGTGGTGGTAATTTCACAGAAGATAACCTAACGGATATGATTAATAAATTAAACGAAGTACAAAAGACACCGATAGAATAGACAAATTGAGATATATTAAAAGCAAACACAAACACATTAAGTGATTGTTGTTTGCTTTTTTAGTGTGCCCAGCATGGCGTAATCTATAGGGTGCAAGTCCTGAACTGTGAAGGTAGAAGTAACAGTTAACTTAACGCAAGGGTGTCCACGGTGACGTGGAATCTGAAGGAAGCAGCGGCAAACCTCCGGTCTGAGGAACACGAATTTCATAGAAGGCTAGGTGCAATTGGATGAGTTTGCTAAACAAAACAAAGTCCTTTCTAGCAAAGGTTGTACAGAGTAAATGAAGCAGATAGGTGGAGGGAAAGATTACGTTCTTACCTAGGGAGGTTCTGATAGATAGCGCAACGCATTGCGTAACCGAACAGATCACTGTTCGCTGAACTATCAGAAGTCAGCAGAAGCCATAGTACTAGATAATTCTAGAATATCTAGGAAGGGCTGAATCATTTAGGAAGAATTGTCACTTGGCGTACGTAACACTTGATGAAGCAGAAACAAGTAACCATTCCTAATGGAGGAAACGGTGAATCCCGTAGGGGACGACATTAAAAGGGCTGAAAGCTGTTACCACACAAAAAGAAGCGACAATTCACGTAGGAGTTGGATATCATGTTGGAGAAAATCTTGTCACGAGAAAACCTATTATGAGCCTTAGAACATGTAGAACGTAATAAGGGGAGTCATGGTATAGATGAAATTCCTGTACAAAAACCTACGAGCGTATATCATGGAAAACTGGTCTACCCTGCGTAAACAAATTGAAGAAGGTTCCTATTATCCGCAACTAGTCCGTCGTGTCGAAATCCCGAAACCAAACGGTGGGAAGAGGAAATTAGGTATTCCTACGGTGACAGATCGATTGATTCATTCAACAAGCAATTGCACAAGTTCTCACCGACATATATGATCCCACGTTTTCGAAATAGAGTTATGGCTTTCGACCTAACAAACGAAGACATGACGCGGTAAGACAAGCTAAAAGTTATATGAAACAAGGCTACCGCTGGGTGAATGATATGGATTTAGAATTCTAGGACTTGAAATAAGAAAAGCGATTGCTTTTAAGAAATTAACTCATGGTAGTTTCGTTAGTAAGATTATTCGTCCCTACGAAGTTTATATAATATAGAAGAGTAATAAAGTCGTATAATTAACAAATAGTTTTAATTAAATACTAAAAATATTAATATATAACCAAAATCAACAGGTTATAAATACTATAATAACTTTAATGAATAGTAAGCGCTTTCTGATTAATTATTTTTCTCAATATGTAACGGATATAATTATGGCATGCTAAATTGATTGAAATGTAGAGAGAATTTAAGAGGAGGTATTCTTAATGTATAAAGTAGATCAGGTTTCTTGGAAAGAAAGAATTAGTTATGGGCTGGCTGATACAGCATCAAATTTAATTTTTGTAATGGTGTCCACTTATTTATTATATTTCTACACGGATGTGGTTGGTGTTGGTGCTGGAATTGTTGGTACTTTATTCTTAATCGTAAGATTTCTGGATGCGGGTACCGACTTGATTGCTGGATATACCATTGACCGTACAAATACTAAATGGGGGAAGTTTAGACCTTATTTTTTATGGTTGGCAGTGCCGTTTGCGGTTATGGGTGTGGTAACTTTTCTTGCTCCAGATTTAAGTGGAAGTGGTAAAATTGTGTATGCTTATGCAACATACATTATATTAGGACTTATTTATACATTTATTAACATCCCTTTATCTGCGATGTTACCAAGTATGACGAACAATCCATTAGAAAGACATGAAGTAACTTCTATCCGTATGATTTTCGGACAAGCGGGTGGATTTATCGTCTCAGTTGCTACGTTACCGTTAGTTGCTCTACTTGGCGGTGATGATGAATCAAAGGGCTTCGCATTAACAATGGCTTTGTTTGGTGTGATTGCTATACCAATGTTTATTAATGCATTTAAAAATACAAGAGAACGTGAATATTATAAAGCTCAAAAGGATGTTCCATTCAAAGAAGGAATTAAAGCTTTTAATATTCCTTGGCTAATCATTTTCATTACAAAAATGGCATTCTTTTTCGTTTTTATCATTCGTAACCAATCAACAATTTACTTTGTAAAGTATAACTTTGGTAATGAAAGTATTATTCCAATTGTGATGGGGCTTAATTATTTAACTGTTGTATCATTACTTCTTATTCCATGGTTCACCAAAAGACTTGGTGGTAAAAAGACGATGCAGACTGGTATTATATTCTCCATTGTAGGATCCTTAGTTATTTTCTTAAGTATTTTTGCCACATCTGTTCCTTTATTATTAATAGGAGTTGGAATTGGTGGATTAGGTTTAGGATTAGTTCCAAGTTTATTATTCTCGATGATTGCAGATACCATTGATTACGGCGAATGGAAATCTGGTGTACGTGCGAACGGACTATTATACTCAGGTTCAACGTTTGCAGCAAAATTCGGAATGGGAATTGGTGGAGCTGCGGGTGCATGGATGTTAGCTTTAGGAAATTATGATCCAAGTCTAGCACAACAATCAGCTTCTGCTTTGAATGCAATTGAATTCGCCTTTATATGGTTCCCAGTTATCAGCTTTAGTTTGGTATTAATTTTATTGCAGTTCTATAAATTAGATAAAATTCATCCGCAAATTGTAAGAGAGATAGAAGAAAGAAATAAGAATAACTAAAGAAATATAAATACTGAATAAAGTAACAAACTAATTGATCCCAGTGTAACGGTCCGTAGGACTTCCATTTCAAAATATGAGTTAAGACGAAATATTTAAGTGGGAGTAATCGGACGCTAACACCTTTATTGGTTCAACTAATAATCAGTTGGGAAGAAGAACTTCTCAATATTTGAAGTTTCCCTTTATTACATTACTATTTCCTTATTCACTAAAGATCCTTTCAGAAGTATAGTGAATTAAGTTACAATAAAATTTGCATGATACAAAATTATACTATTTTAGAAAAAGGAGAGGTTTTAAATGAGAGTATTATTTTTAGACTTGGATTCAGTAAGCCCGCAACACCTAGGATGTTATGGTTATAATCGTAATACTTCACCAAATATCGATAAGATAGCAGATAAAGGTGTTCGATTTGATAATTACTATACATCTGATGCACCATGTGCACCTTCAAGAACAGCATTAATGTCTGGCCAATTTGGTATTCGTAATGGTCTTGTAGGACACGGAGGTACTGCAGGTGATATGAAAGCAGAAGGAACTGAACGAGAACTTTTTGGGAAACTTTCACTAGGTAGTTCTTTACCGTCATTTTTAAAATTAGGAGCGGGACTAAATACGGCTCTGATAAGTCCGTTCGTGGAACGTCATTCAACATATAATTTCTATGCAGGATTTAATGAGATTTTTAATACCGGTGGATTTGGTATGGAGTCAGCCGAGCAGGTTACTCCAGTTGCTAAAGAATGGTTGGAGAAAAACGGTAAAAAGGATGATTGGTTCTTATATATTAACTATTGGGATGCTCATACACCTTATCGTGCTCCTGAAAGTTATGGTAATCCTTTTGTAGAAGAACCATTACCAAAATGGGCAAACGAAGAGACATTAGAAAAACATAAGCAAGGAGTTGGTCCTCACTCAGTTCATGAATTGGAAATTGATCATTTTGGCATGACATATACGAATGAGATATCTGAAAAGTTCCCTCGTAGTCCTGGTGAAATAAAAAATATGGATGATTTAAGAAAGATGATCGATGGTTATGATACTGGAATTAAATATATTGATGAGAATCTTGGTAAGCTATTTGAAGTAATGGAAAAACAAGGTATAATGGAAGATACTGTAATCATAATTTCAGCTGATCATGGTGAAAACATGGGACAACTAGGAATCTATGGTGAACATGGTACTGCTGACGATGGCACATGTCGTATTCCTATGGTTATTCAGTGGCCAGGTATGAAGCAAGGTACAGTAGACGAAGGTCTACATTATCATCTTGATTTACCAGTTACTTTAGCTGAATTATTGGATATTCCTGCTTCACCAGGATGGGATGGAAGAAGTTTTGCGCCTGTTTTAACTAATGGTGAAGAATCTGGACGTGATTATTTGGTTGTATCTCAATGTGCTCATGTAGCACAACGTAGTGTTCGGTTTGGTGATTGGTTATATATGAGGACTTATCACGATGGTTATCATTTGTTTGATAAGGAAATGTTATTCAATCTTGTAGAAGATCCACGAGAAGAAAACAATGTTGCAAAACTGCACAGAGACAAATGTATGGAAGGTGCGTACTATTTGCAGGAATGGCATGATGAAATGATGTTTAGAACAGGCGATGATGTAGATCCGTTATGGACAGTTATTAAAGAAGGTGGACCATTTCATGCAAAAGGGTTCTTAAAAAATTATGGTAAACGTTTGATTGAAACTGGAAGAGAAGCTCAATTTAATGAATTAAAGAAAAAGCACCCTCAAGAATTTCCTGAGGAAAAGGATCTGTTAAGTGAAAAGTTTAAAGGGGAAATGTTAAAAGGCCTATTCTAAAATTAGTGAAGTCCTAGACCGCTCGCCAAAAAAACATCTGTCTTAAAAGTCAAAGGACAGGTGTTTTTTTCTTGTAAAAATATGTTAGAATATGAGTGAGTTACGAATTAGGTTTTATATCTTAATAGAGATGGCTGAAATTTGCTTCTGTACAATATAGTAATTATTATTTTACAAGCAGAAGAGGACTACGGTTTGGAATAATAAAAAATGTACAATTCTTGAATAATAATAAGGATGAGGCAAGTTCATTTTGTGAAGTATTATTGATGTAAATAGACAATTTCCTAAGAAAAACAAGGTGTTATACTTCCTAAAAATGGATCAGTTCCCTGCTGACTAAAATAAACGACTATTTTTAATTAAGCAAAAAAAGTATCCGCTGGGCGATATAATAACACCTAATGGGATGCAGATATATTATTGTAATATTTGGCAAGGAGATTTTCCGCGTCAGAACACAGAAGAAGAGGGTTTTCTTAATACAGCACCTGTTAAATCATTTTCGCTAAATGAGAATGGCTTTTATAATATGGTAGAAAAAATATGGGATTAGTGTGAAGATTGTTTTACGAATAGACTTGATCGTAAAACAGATTAATAGTCAGACTCAAAAGGTTATGGGTGACGGATCTTATCTATGCCATAAATCTTATTGTAACCGATGTCATTTAGGTGCTCATAGTTCAAATACACTTGATAGTTCCAAAGTTAATATAGGTTTTCGATGAGCAGAAGATGTTGAATAAATAGAGTTCTAGGTTTTAAATGAAAAATTTTTTCTGACATTTATAAGCTCGATTTATATAGCGAAATTGACTTATCATGTAAGATGTCAGAATAGAATGAATAAAGGAGCCTGCTACTATGTTACCGAATCAGGAGCATTTAGAATATATCTGTGAAATTCTTAGTCTATCTTATGATCTGCCTGCTTTTATATTAAATAAAGAAGGAGTTATTCAGTTTGAATCTGGATCAAACTTTGTCAAACATCCATTGATTCAATCAAAAACAGAACTATTCCATCAATTGACAGATCAAAATGATAGTTGTGAATTTCCTATTTTTCGGATAACTATTTATTTAGAAAACTTTATATCGGTAGCATTAAAAGACAGTCATGGCTATTATGGAGCAATTTTAATAGGTCCAATTATTGACTCTCGATTAATAGAGGAGATGATAGAAGGACTAGTATCGGACTTAAAGGTTCCTAGTTATAAAAAAGAAAGCGTTTTCAAATATTATAGAGAATTGCCTAACATGAGTAAAATGAAAATAGCCTATCTAAGTTTGCACTTGTATTATATGTTATACAAAAGAAGACTGGATCCTGTGGATGTAATTGAGAAAAATAGATCAATAAACAAAAAAATAGTAGAAATAGAGGATCCAAACTATAGTGTCTCAAAAAGAAGGCAGGATGTTCGTTTACACCATGACTTATTGTATGAGCAGAAAGTTCTCCAATGTGTTGTGGAAGGAAATAAAGTTGGAGTGATTAAGTATTGGAGATCAAATGATGAAGAAGGAGATTTAGGGGTACTATCAAAGAAAAGTCATCTTAGACATTTAAAAAACCTTGGAATATCTGCTATCACTCTAGCTACTAGAGCTGCCATGAAAGGTGGGATTAATCATGAGGTTGCTTACACATTGAGTGATCTGTATATTCAAAACATAGAAGATATAGATACAAGCAAAAATGTTGAGCTATTCATAGAGCATACCTTAGGCGATTTTGCAGAGCGAGTAAGGAAAAATAAACAACAAAAATATTCTAGACCAGTAAACTTTTGTCTGAACTATATTTTCAATCATCTCTATGACGAGATCAGCCTAGATATCCTTGCAAATGTTTCAGGAGTTCATCCTAATTATTTATCTGCAATTTTCAGAAAAGAAGTTGGAACTACGATGAAAAATTATATTCTTAATACTAAGATTGAAGAGGCCAAGACGCTTATACAGTTTACTGAATACTCCTTATTGAAAATTTCAACGTTGTTAAATTTTTATGACCAAAGTTACTTTACAAAGATATTTAAAAGATTTGTAGGAGTAACACCATATCAGTATAAAAATAATCTTAAATAAACGGAAACAAGGAAATATGGGTATAAGTATGTATTTTTCTGTAGATATTTAGGAAGTAAAAAAACAAGAAATCACTTTATCGATTGGACTTTAATATTTAATAGCAATGGATTGATTAACAACTTTATGTTTATCCCCCCTTCTCTTTGGTTGCTATCATTTTGGTGAAATATTAGTTAAGCTTTGATTAGAAACCAAACTTTTAAAAAATAGATTTTGCATACAGAAAGAAGGCTGAAAGAAATGGGGAAAATGGCTGTTAATCCTTATTTACCGAGTTATGAATATATTCCTGATGGCGAGCCTTATGTATTTGGTGACAGAATATATGTATATGGCTCCCATGACCGTTTCAACGGCAAGTTTTTTTGTATGAACGATTATGTTTGTTGGTCGGCTCCAGTTGATGACTTAAGTGATTGGAGATATGAAGGAGTTATTTATAAGAAGAAACAAGATCCAAAGAATAAACTAGGTTTGAAACACATGTATGCTCCTGATGTCGCAAAGGGGCACGATGATCGATATTACTTATATTATGCGCTTCTATTTAGTAGTGAAGTGGCTGTGGCAGTCTGTGATTCCCCTGCTGGTAACTTTGAGTTTTATGGCTATATCAGTAACCCAGATGGTACACTTTTGTCGAGCGAAAAGGCAGAGCCATTTCTATTTGATCCAGGTGTATTTGTTGATGATGATGGAAAAGTTTACTTATATTCTGGTTTTGCTCCAGAAAAGGGCTTACCAGCCATAATAACAGGTGGAAAAAAACGTACATTTGGAGGTGGTTATGTTACTGAGTTAGCCGCTGATATGAAGACTGCATTAAGTAAATCTACATTAATCTTTCCTAAAGTAGGGGAAGCGGAAGGGACAAGTTTTGAAGGTCATGAGTTCTTTGAGGCGAGTTCCATGCGTAAAATAAACGACACGTATTACTTTATTTATTCTTCCATTAACGGCCATGAGTTATGTTATGCGACTAGTAAAAGCCCAATGACTGGGTTTGAATTTGGTGGAACGATTATAAGTAACGGCGACTTGTATATAAATGGTTTCTCGAAAGATAAACATGCTACTAATTACATTGGGAATAATCACGGCAGTATAGTTTCTATAAAAGGACAATGGTATATTTTTCATCATAGGCAAACAAACAGGCATCATTATTCTAGACAAGGACTTGCGGAACCTATAGAAATAAAGGAGGATGGCTCTATACCACAAGTCGAGATGACAAGTTCTGGCTTAAACAATGGTCCTTTAAGTGGTAAAGGCGAATACGAAGCATGTATTGCCTGTCAGCTTATGTCAAAAGAGGGTGCTGGTAGGTATGGTACGTATTTTGGCAATATTACATTTAGAAAACATCCTTATTTCACACAAACTGGAAGAGATAGGGAAAACAACCCTACGCAGTATATAGCTAATATGAGAGACGGTGCAGTTGCTGGATTTAAATATTTCTTGATCAATGATTTGAATGAAATTGCTGTACAGATCCGTGCAACAGGTAATGGAGAAATTCTAGTATCTACTTCATTAGATAAAGAACCTATTGCTAGTATTCCAATCAAGAAAAGTACAAATTACAGCTATTTTCAAACGAATGTGACTATAGCTAATGGCAAACAAGCATTGTATTTCACTTATAAAGGCTCGGGAAAGTTGGATTTTAAATCTTTTCGTTTAAATTAATTAAGAATGAGGGAACTAAAACGGATATCACAAAGGAGTTCCGTTGAGGATTTAGCCAAAAGAAACCCTTAGTGTATCACAAGGTGTCCAGTGCATTGAGTGAAAATGGACGCTAATTGATAGCTAAGGGTACTCGAAATGAATCATAATTATAAGAATAAAAGTAGTATACCTAAATAATATTTTATCAACCAAATACCTTGTCAACTGTTGCTAAAGCTGAACCGATAACTTGATGCATATCGTAATATTTATATGTTGCTAATCTACCTCCGAATATTACGTTTTTTTCATTAACAGTTAACTGCTTGTACTTTTTATAAATTTCATTATTTTTATCATCATTAATTGGGTAATATGGTTCATCCCCGACCTTCCATTCCTTAGGATATTCTTTTGTGATTACTGTTTTATCCTGTGTACCAAATTCAAAGTGTTTATGCTCAATAATCCGTGTATAAGGTGTCTCTTTATCTGTATAGTTGACAACAGCGTTACCTTGATAATTATCTGTGTCTTCCAAAATACTCGTTTCAAATTGTAAACTTCGATATTCTAACACACCATATTTATAATCATAATATTGATCGATCATACCTGTATAGACTATTTTGTCAGCTAAACTTTCTAATTCTTCTCGTTCTTTAAAAAAGTCAATCTTTAATCTTACATCAATTCCTTCTAACATTTTTTCAATAATACCAGTATAACCACCAATCGGAATTCCCTGATAGCGATCATTAAAATAATTATTGTCATATGTAAAACGAACTGGTAAGCGTTTGATAATAAAGGCTGGTAACTCTTTTGCTGACCTTCCCCATTGCTTCTCCGTGTAGCCTTTTATTAGCTTTTCATAAATATCTGTACCTACTAATGAAATAGCCTGCTCTTCTAAATTTTTTGGTTCGGTTGCACTAGTATTGACTTTTTGCTGTTCAATTTTTTCTTTGGCTTCCTCTGGGTTAACAACTCCCCATAACTTATTAAATGTGTTCATATTAAAAGGCAGGTTATATAGTTCTCCCCGATAGTTTGCAAGTGGTGAATTAGTATAGCGATTAAACGCAGCAAACTCATTTACATATTCCCATATTTTTTTGTTATTTGTGTGAAAAATGTGCGCACCATACTTGTGAACATTGATCCCTTCTAGTTGTTCTGTATAGACATTACCACCAATATGATTTCGTTTATCAATAACTAGACACTTCTTACCTCTTTTTTTTGCTTCATAAGCAAATACTGAGCCAAATAAACCGGCACCAACAATTAAATAATCATACATGTTAAATCTCCTTAAAGTTACATATAGTGAACTATTACCTTTTAATTCGTCAAAGATAGAGTATGGATTGAATTATATCAAAGTACTATCAATTAATAAAGAACATCAATTACGCTAGTATAAAGGGAGATTCTGATAGTATTGTAGATTGCAAAAATTATAATCTGAGTGCTATACTAGGTTTAAAGTGTGGAGAGACTGATTAAAAGGTGAAAATATGAATATAGAATCATTACAACATTTCAATAAAGTTTATCAAATGAATAGTATAAATTCCGCAGCAAAGGAACTATTTATTACACCACAGGGATTAAGTAAGACGATCAAACAATTAGAGTTAGAATTTGAGACGGATTTATTTGACAGAAAGCCTCGCGGAATGGAACCAACGGAAGCTGGTGAATTATTATATGCTAGATCTCAACATATTGTGTATCTTATGGAAGATTTAAAAAAAGAGATTAGCATTATTAGTGGACGAAAAGGGACATTAAATGTGGTGGTAACATACTCTTCAACAGCAGTTATACCTGTTGAATTTTTATATGGATTTTCAACAAACTATCCAGATATCCAAATTAAAATTAGTGAGCTGCCCGATGAATCTAATCTAGATCTGTTGTTTCAAGAAGAAGTTGATGTCGGACTAGTTACTGACTATGAAGATATTGAAAACTGTGAACATGAATTAGTATCTGAAGGAGAAGCAGTTGTTGTTGTTTCTAAAGACCACTGGTTAGCAAATAAGGATGAAGTAATGGTCGAGGATCTAAAAGAAGAGCCATTGGTAATAAAGTCTGTCCGAAAAGGGAAAGAGCACAATTTTGTTGATAAGTGTTTGGAAAAAGGCTTCACACCAAATGTTGTCCATGAATTTGGTAATATTCTAACGGCACATAGATTGTGTGAGTTGAATGGATATGTAGTTGTTTCAGTAGATTATGTTGAAAATTCAATTGAGAAACAAAATTTAAAAGTTATAAAGTTAAAAGAAAAAATCCCACAGAATATATATTTAGTTTCAAGAAAAAGAGGTATCCAATCTAAGGCAATTATGCTGTTTAAGAGTTATATTAAAGACCTAAAAGAAAAAAGTTAGTCGATTTTATGTGCTGAATAGCCCGTAAAATCGACTTTTTTCGTTATAACAAACCAAAAGTTACTCCCCCCTAACTTTTGGTTTATAGTCCAATCGTAAAATTTCCGTTAAACTTAGAATATGTTAGTAAAACGCTTTCAAATAAATTGATAGCGCTCTATATAATAGAGGAGGGTAAGTAGTTACTTAGATTTATAAATTAGGGGGTTAATACAGACATGGCAAAGAAGAAAATGGGTAAGAAAAAATTTCGCATTATTATGAGTTCTATTTTAAGTGTGCTACTGGTACTAGCTATTGGAGCAAACGTAGCTTTAGGCTATTATTCAGATGTTATTACATCGTATTTTTCAGAAATTGATATAACTAGTGATGAGGCGGTTACAGCTCGTGATCATTCAGTAGAAGTTGTTGAACAAATTACAGATGAAGGTATTGTCCTTTTGCAAAATGAAGAAAACGCTTTACCGTTTGCTGAAGGAACAAAAGTAAATGTTTTTGGTTGGAGCTTCACAAATCCAATTTATGGAGGAGCGGGCTCAGGTGGTACTGATGCATCGACAGCCATTACGCCTAAAGCAGGGTTTGAGGCTGCAGGAATTGAGATTAATGAGGAATTATATAATGCTTATACTGCCACTGACCTGGAAAGACCGATAATTGGTATAGAAGGTCAAGATTTTACTATTCCAGAGCCTCAACCAGAAGGTTTCTATACAGAAGATTTAATGGCTCATGCGAAAGAATACTCGGATACAGCTGTTATCTTTATCGCCCGTTCGGGTGGGGAAGGTGCAGATCTTCCGAAAAGTTTATCTGGACCTGATACGTATGATCCAGAAGGCGGTCCACAGGGTCCTACTGGACAAACATTTGGTTTTGAAGATGACCAAGACCCAAACAAACATTATCTAGAACTTACGAATAGAGAACTAGGAATGCTTGAAGCTGTAACAGCAGCTAATTTTAGTAACGTCATTGTCGTTGTAAACAGTGCAAACACTTTCGAACTTGATTGGGTTAATGATTACGATGAAATTAAAAGTGTTGTAAATATTGCGGGACCAGGACAAAGTGGATTTGGTTCATTAGGTAAGGTTCTTGCCGGTGATTTAAATCCATCAGGTAAAACAGTAGATATTTATGCTTCTGATGTTCTTGACGCACCAGCAGTTAGTAATTTTGGTGATTTTGATTATGTTGTTGAGAATGCGGATGAAACATATTCTACAGCTAGTGATTCTGAAGGTGTTCCATTGAAATATGTTGATTTGGCTGAAGGGATTTATGTAGGTTATCGTTATTATGAAACCGCTGCCGACTTGGGAACAATCGACTATGATGAAGAAGTATTATATCCATTTGGGCATGGTTTAAGCTATACAGATTATGAGCAAGAGGTCGTAACGGACAGTTTAACTTGGGATGAAACGGATATTTCCGTTGATGTAGAAGTAACGAATACAGGTTCAGTAGCAGGTAAAGAGGTAGTTCAACTTTATTACTCTGCACCGTATACTGGACAAATTGAAAAGTCATCAATTGAGCTTGCAGCATTTGCAAAAACAAACGTCATTGAACCTGGAGAATCAGAGGTTGTAACAGTTTCTTTCGAAGTAGAAGATATGGCTGCATATGACTCTAATAAATTATTCAGTGCGGATGGTTCTTATGTACTTGAAGCAGGCGAATATAACCTTATGTTGATGAAAGACTCACACGAAAAAATTGCTGATGTGGGTTCAGAAACACTTTCAGAGATTGTATATGATTCTGGACGTTCTACAGACGAACAAGTAGCAGTAAACCAGTTCGATGAAGAAGTTACTGGTGAAGGAAGTATTGAGACCTATCTTTCTCGAGCGGATGGCTTTGCGAATTTAGATGAGATTGATCAAAATGAAACGTTTACTGTAACGAATGAGGATGGAACTACTAGAGAAGTTGAGGGTACATTAGTAGATTCTACCTTTGTTGACATGGTAAATAGTAAGCGGTACGATGTGCCAGCTGATACACAAGATTCAGCACCTACAACAGGTGCAGATAATGGATTAACGCTAGATGAATATGAAGATGTAGCTTTTGATGATGAAAGCTGGGAGCCATTACTAGATCAATTGTCTGTTGATGACTTGGTTAATGTTGTTACACATGGTGGCTATAAAACGGTTGAGCTTGAATCAGTTGGTAAACCAGCTACAACAGATTATGACGGACCTGCAGGTATCAGTTCATTCTTAGCGGCAACACCTGTATCAGGTATTCCATTCCCTGCAGAAGTAATGCTTGCATCTACATGGAATGTCGAGCTTGCTACAGCAATGGGTGAAGCAATTGGCGATGAAGCAGAAGCATATGGAGTTACAGGTTGGTATGCTCCGGCAATGAACATTCACCGTACAGCCTTTGCAGGAAGAAACTTTGAGTATTACTCAGAAGATCCATTCCTTTCTGGGGAATTTGCAGCTGCTACTACAGCAGGTTACCAAAGCAAAGGTGGATTTGTATACATGAAACACTTCGCCTTAAATGACCAGGAAGACAACCGTACGTTAGGTGTACTAACTTGGGGTAATGAACAATCGATTCGTGAAATTTACTTGAAACCGTTTGAAGTTGCAGTTAAAGAAGGTGGCGCATTAGGTGTGATGTCATCTTTTAACAGTATCGGTAGTGTTTGGGCTGGTGCAGACGAAAGTTTGCTTAAAGAAGTTCTACGCAACGAGTGGGGATTTAACGGTACAGTTAATACAGACTTCTATATCTTGGAGTCATATCCGTACATGAACGCTGAGCTTGCTGTACGTGCAGGTAATGATATCATGCTTACTGGTGTAGCGCCATTTGGTATACCTGAGTTTAATACGGACAGTAATGATACATTATGGGCGTTGAGAGATGCTGCGAAAAATGTACTTTACACTGTTGCTAACAGTAGTGCGATTGAAGACGGCATGAGTTCGGATACACCGCAATGGGTTGTCATCACAATTGTTGTTGATAGTCTTGTAGGTCTAGGAATCATTCTTGGTTTCTTCTTCACTTTCCGTAACTCCAAAAAGAGAGATGAGAGCACAGAAAGCAATAAATTAGCATAGATAAAATTTAAAGCATTTAAGGGGAACAAACATCTAATTTTGAAAAAATAAAAATCAGCGGTATTCCATAGGGACTACCGCTGAAAACATAAAAGAGGACTGACATATGAAAAATGTGGATGTAATTAAAAAAAAGACGTTTAAATATAGAGAGATAATTGAAAAATTGACGTTAGAAGAGAAAGCTTCATTAATGTCAGGGAAAGATTTTTGGCAAACGCAAGATATAGAAAGACTTGGAATAAATAATATCTTTCTAGCTGATGGCCCGCATGGTATAAGAAAACAAGCGGAAGCAGCTGATCATCTTGGACTGAATGAAAGTATACCGGCAACTTGTTTTCCGCCAGCAGCAACAGTAGCTAATAGTTGGAATACTGAACTAGGAGAAAAAATTGGACAGTATCTTGGAAAAGAGGCAGTAGCACAAAAGGTAAATGTATTACTGGGCCCTGGTATTAATATGAAGAGAGATCCATTGTGCGGAAGAAACTTTGAATATTTTAGTGAAGATCCTTATCATGCTGGCCAAATGGCTGCAAGTTATATAAAAGGAATTCAATCAAATGGCATTTCTGCATGTGTGAAACACTTTGCCGTGAATAACCAGGAAGAAAGACGGATGTCTATTGATACAATAGTGGATGAAAGAACACTGAGGGAAATCTATTTAACTGCATTTGAAATAGCTATTAAAGAAGGTAAAACAAAAACGGTTATGTCTTCTTATAACATGTTAAATGGTGCCTATACCAATGAGAACATTCATTTAATGAGAGAAATCTTACGTAATGAGTGGAACTTTGATGGTGTTGTTGTGACTGATTGGGGCGGAAGTAATGACCGGGTGGCAGGACTTATAGCTGGAAATGAGTTGGAAATGCCTACGACTGCTGGTGAGACGAATCAAGAAATTATTGAAGCAATTAAAAGTGGGGAAATTAAAGAGGAAGTTTTAGATGAATGTGTAGACAGAATACTTGAACTGATTTTTACAACAGAGGAAGTATATGAGAAGCCTTATAAAAAAGAGTTTGATGTTAAAGAACATCATAAAGTAGCGCAGGAAGTTGCAGAAGAGTCAATCGTCCTTCTTAAAAATGAAAATAATATCTTACCGCTTAAGAACAGTGTTAAAGTTGCTACTATTGGTGACTTTGCAAAAGAAGCTCGTTATCAAGGTGCCGGATCATCGGTTGTTAATCCAACAATTTTAGATAATACGTTAGATTGTTTAGAGGAATCAGGAATTATTAATATTGGTTATGAACCTGGATTTGAACGCTATGGAAAGAAAAGTAAGAAAAAAATAGATAAAGCATGTGCGCTTGCAAAAAACGCAGATGTTGTTCTTTTATATATTGGTTTGGATGAGGCTACCGAAGCTGAAGGATTAGATAGACAAAACATGAAAATTCCTGAAAACCAAATAGAGCTATTAAATGCTTTGCACGAAGTTAACCCGAATATTGTGGCGATTATTTCTAGCGGTGCTGCAGTAGAAATGCCGTGGATAGATAAAGTGAAAGGCTTATTACATGGTTATTTAAGTGGTCAAGCAGGGCCAAGGGCAATTCTTAGGGTTTTAACAGGTGATGTTAATCCTTCAGGAAAATTAGCAGAAACATACCCAATTCGTTATGAGGATACACCTGCTTATCACCATTTCCCTGGTAAGGAAGTTAGTGTTGAATATAGAGAAGGAATGTTTATAGGTTATCGTTATTATGATACAGCAAAAGTAAATGTTCTTTTTCCTTTTGGTTATGGACTTAGTTATACGACATTTGACTACACAGATATTCAAGTAGATAAACAAGGTGTTACATTTAAAATAACAAATACAGGAAATAGTGCGGGAATGGAAAGCGCACAACTATATGTAGGATGTAAATCAGATGAAATTTTCAGACCAGAAAAGGAACTAAAGGGCTTTGTTAAGGTATTTATAGAAGCTGGAGAATCAAAGTTTGTAACGATCCCTTTTGATGACAAGACTTTTCGTTATTTCAATGCAAAAACGAATCAGTGGGAAATAGAAACAGCGGATTATGTAATCAAGGTTGGTGCATCAAGTGCGGATATTAAATTAGAGGCAAGTCTTTTTGTTGAAGGCACAAGTGCACCAAGTCCATACGATAAAGAAAAGCTTCCTTCCTATTACTCTGGAAAAGTAAACAACGTAAATATTGATGAGTTTGAGACGCTTCTTGGACGAAAAGTACCTGTCTCTACATGGGATCGAACAAAACCACTTGGATATAATGATTCGATTGCACAGTGTCAATATGCAAAAGGTTTATTCGCTAGGTTTGTATTTCACTCCATAACATTTTCCCATTGGTTCCTTAGAAAAATAGGAAAAAGAAGTACTGCAAATCTTATCATGATGTCAATCTATCATATGCCCTTTAGAGGAATCGCTAGAATGACAGGTGGCATTATCAACATGCAGATGTTGGATGGCATTTTAATGATAGTAAACGGTCAATTCTTTAAGGGATTGAAACATTTGTTAAATGAAAGAAAGATAATGTTAAAAAGTCGCTTAAGTTAAAAAAATGTTGGCGCTGGCGGCAAAGGAGAGGTAAAATGAAGAGTGAAAGAGTGGAAGATAAAAAGAATAAAAAAGGACTAATTGGGTTTTGGAAGAGATACAAGGAAAATCATCCTAACATTGCACAATTTTTAGTGTTCTTTCTGCTAAGTAATGGAGTGACCGCGCTACAACTTATTTTAATGCCTGTCTTTAAGAGTATCTTTGCCCAAACATCATTAGTAAGTACTAGTTTTCAAGTATTACAGGTTGGGCAAACCTTTGATGGTAGTGATTACTATGTATTTGATTATGCTGCTGGAGCTCTCTCAGCAGGTGGTGGTGGGGGTCTTGCTTACTTTCTTGCAGTCCAAATAACAATTGCTATTGCGCAGATTATTAATTTCTTTGCCCAAAGAAGCATCACGTTTAAATCAAACTCTAATATTTGGAAGGCATTCTCTTGGTATTTAATTGCCTACATTATTATAACAATTGGTGCAGCTGCAGCTCAGGGAATTTATAAAGCTCCTATTTATAATTTATTAATGAACACGTGGGGTTTTGGTGCTGCAGGTGAAACAACAGCAGATGTTATTACAATGATCATAAACAGTGCAATTGCCTTCTGGGTATTCTTCCCGATATTTAAAATTATTTTCAAACAAGAGCCAGAAACAAAGGCGAAGTAAAGGTAGTGTGAGTATGAAAATATTATCAGTAGTTATACCCTGCTATAATTCACAAGATTATATGAGATATTGCATAGAATCCCTCCTACCTGGAGGGGAAAACGTAGAGTTACTGATAGTTAATGATGGCTCCGTTGATCGAACTGGAGAAATAGCAGATGAGTACGCAAATAAGTACCCGACTATCATAAAAACAATTCATCAAGAAAATGGTGGGCACGGAGAAGCTGTTAATGCAGGCATCCGAAATGCTACGGGATTATATTTTAAAGTAGTAGATAGTGATGATTGGGTAGACATAAGGGCATATCTTAAAATATTAGAATCTTTAAATGATCTTTTTGTAGAAGAAACATACGTTGATATGATGATTAGTAATTTCGTCTATGAAAAAGAAGGTGCAAGGTATAAAAAGATCATGAAATATGATAACGTCCTTCCAGAAGGAATAGTTTTTACCTGGAGTGATATAAAGCCATTTCGTAAAGGGCAGTATATTTTGATGCATTCTGTTATATATAGAACGAATTTACTTAGAGAGTGCGGATTAGAGCTACCGAAACATACTTTTTATGTTGATAACTTGTATGTTTATCGACCGCTTGAGCACGTTAAAAAAATCTTCTATGTCAATGTCGATTTTTATAGATATTTTATCGGCAGGGAAGACCAGTCGATTCAAGAAAATATTATGATAAAAAGAATTGATCAACAGATTAAAGTCAATAAACTCATGATAGATCAAGTAGAGTTAAAGAATATTAGAAATCCAATGCTCCAGCATTATATGCTTAGACATTTGGAAATTGTTACAATAGTATCTGCAATTTTATTAATTCGTTCAGGATCAGCAGAAAACTTGAAAAAGAAAAAAGAACTATGGAAGTATATTAAAGATAAAGATATTCATTTGTACCATAGTCTTAAATACGGGATTATGGGCGGGTTGATTAATTTACCAGGTCGTGCAGGACGTCGTATTTCTGTAGGGGCATATAAGATATCACAAAGGTTAGTAGGTTTTAATTAACTAAAGAATTGTAGGAAGATCTACAATATATACATCACATCTTGAAAATTAAAGATATGAATAATGAGGACATCATTTTGATGTCCTCATTATTTTTTACTGGAATATTTTACAATTCCTTGTTCTAGATTACTAGTAATATCATAATTTTTCTTGAGTAAGAAGTATTAGAAAATATATGGATTCTATAGTAAAATACTTTTATAGTATTAAGTTAAATATTGAATCATAATACAAATAATGTTTCGGCAGTATCTCTTGAAGGAGTGCCACTGAAAATTTAAATGAGGAATTAAGATGAAGTATAAAGACATAATTGATCAAATGACACTAGAAGAAAAAGCGTCTATGATGTCGGGAAAGGACTTCTGGCAAACACAAGATATAGAACGTTTTGATATTCATAGCATGTTTCTTGCTGACGGACCACATGGTATTAGAAGACAAGAGATAGCTGCAGACCAATTAGGTTTAAATACTGGTATACCTGCGACTTGCTATCCAACTGCTGCAACTGTTGCTAACAGTTGGAATGCTGAACTGGGAGAAAAGGTTGGAGATTATCTTGGGGAAGAAGCCATAACGCAAAAAGTAAATGTCTTACTTGGACCAGGAATTAATATGAAAAGAAACCCCTTATGCGGACGAAATTTCGAGTATTTTGGTGAGGACCCTTATCATGCAGGTAAAATGGCTGCCAGCTACATTAGGGGCATTCAGTCTCATGGTGTTTCTGCGTGCGTAAAGCATTTTGCAGTTAATAATCAGGAAGAAAGACGTATGTCAATTGATACGATAGTAGATGAAAGAACGCTAAGAGAAATTTACCTAACTGCTTTTGAAATAGCAGTAAAGGAAGGTAAAACGAAGACGATTATGTCTTCTTATAATAAGGTTAACGGTGATTATACAAATGAAAACCAACATTTGATGAACAATATTCTAAGGGGAGAATGGGGTTTCAATGGTGTTGTGGTCACGGACTGGGGTGGAAGCAACGATCGTATAGCCGGACTTTTGGCTGGAAATGAACTAGAAATGCCAACAACAGCAGGAGAAACCGATAAAGAGATTATTGATGCGATTAAAACAGGCAAGATCGAAGAAAAAGTATTAGATGTGTGTGTAGATAGGTTACTAGAACTTATCTTTTCTACTAATGAAGTTTTTGAGAAGTCTTATAAGCAGGAATTTGATGTAGAAAAACATCATAGAGTCGCTCAGAAGGTGGCGGAGGAGTCGATTGTCCTTCTAAAAAATGAAGATAACATGTTACCGCTTAAATTCGGGAAAAAGGTTGCTGTTATTGGTGATTTTGCTAAAGATGCGCGATATCAAGGTGCTGGGTCATCGATTGTAAATCCAACGATACTTGATCATACGATGGATTGTTTTGAGGAATCTGGAATCGTTAGTATAGGCTTTGAACAGGGTTTTGAACGTTATGGAAAAAAAAGTATAGATAAAATAAATAAGGCTTGTACATTGGCTAAAGAAGCAGATGTAGTGTTTTTATATGTAGGCCTTGATGAAGCTAGCGAAGCTGAAGGTTTAGACAGGCCTAATATGAATTTGCCAGATAATCAGGTCGATTTATTACATGCACTATATGAAGTTAATCCAAATATTGTTGCAATTCTTTCTTGTGGATCAGCTGTTGAAATGCCTTGGATTGATAAGGTGAAGTGTGTTTTACATGGATATTTAGGCGGACAAGCAGGAGCAAGGGCTATTCTTAGAGTTCTATCAGGAGATGTGAATCCATCAGGTAAACTGGCCGAGTCTTATCCACTTAAGTATGAGGATACGCCGTCCTATCATAATTTTCTAGATAACGAAGCGAGTGTCGAATATAGAGAAGCCATGTACATTGGCTATCGTTATTATGATTCAGCAGATGTGGATGTTCTCTTCCCATTTGGTTTTGGTCTTAGCTATACCACCTTTGATTATTCTGATATTCGTATCGATAAAGATGGAGTAACATTTAAATTAACTAATACGGGCGACATAGCAGGAATGGAAATTGCCCAATTATATGTTGGGTGTAAATCTCAAGTTATTTTTCGTGCTAAAAAGGAATTAAAAGGGTTTGATAAAATATTTATTAATGCTGGTGAAACAAAGACAGTAGCAATTCCCTTTGATGATAAGACTTTCCGTTATTTTAATGTTAAAACGAATCAGTGGGAAATCGAAGAAGCCGATTATGAAATAATGATTGGTGCATCGAGCACTGATATTCGGCTAAAGGATACTATCTTTGTAGAGGGTACAGAAGCACCTTTACCATACGATAAAGAAAAATTACCATCCTATTATTCAGGTCAAGCAAACAATGTTAGTAAAGATGAGTTTGAAAACCTACTTGGACGTAACGTACCTGTTTCAACTTGGGACAGAAGTAAGCCTCTAGGATACACGGACACTATTGAACAATGTCAGTATGCAAAAGGGTTGTTTGGGCGTATTACCTATCACTTGATTGTGTTTATACATTGGTTTTTAAGAAAAACTGGGAAAAGAAATACAGCTAATTTAATTATGATGTCTATCTATTATATGCCGTTTAGGGGAATTGCTAGATTAACAGGTGGTGTTGTTAATATGCCGATGTTAGATGGTATCTTAATGATGGTGAATGGGCATTTCTTTAAAGGATTAATACATTTCATAAAAGAGAGAAGAAAGAAATTGAAGATCTCTAGAGGTAATATCGTAGGAAAAGAAATAAGTAAATAAAAATATATGTCATTCCAGTCCCGCTAACCTATCAATTAGTTGGGACTTTTTTGTAATCCGTTTACTTTACATATTTTATAAGTTGAGATTAATTGTACGTTTATCAATTAAAAGATAACGTATTCAAAAATAAGTTGTCCGTACATTTAGGATTGTAATAGTTACTGATTTCTTTTATAATAGACTTATCGATTTATTTATCTATAATTGGGGGAAAATAATATGACACGTGATCTGAAAAATGTGATTGAAAAGGGAAAAACAGTACTTGGTATTGAATTTGGTTCAACTCGTATTAAAGCAGTTCTAATTGGAGAAGATAACGCTCCAATTGCATCTGGAAGCCATGACTGGGAAAATAGTTATGTAAATAATACGTGGACCTATAGTATTGAAGATATTTGGAAGGGTTTACAAGACAGCTATAAAAAATTGGCTGAAGATGTAAAACAAGAATATGGTGTTACTTTACAAACTGTGGGAGCAATCGGATTTAGTGCTATGATGCATGGTTATATGGCTTTCGATAAGGAAGGGGATCTTCTTGTACCTTTCCGTACTTGGCGTAATAACTTCACTGAACAAGCTTCGAGTGAATTGACAGAACTGTTTAATTATCAAATTCCACAGAGATGGAGTATTGCTCATCTGTATCAAGCTATCTTAAATCAAGAAGAGCATGTTGCCGATATTAGCTTCCAAACAACACTTGCTGGTTACATTCATTGGAAACTAACTGGAAATAAAGTTCTGGGAGTTGGAGAAGCCTCTGGTTTATTTCCAATTGACTTGAATACGAAGAAATATAATCAAACAATGATTGATCAATTTAATGAATTGATTGCACCGAAGAATTTACCGTGGAAATTTGAAGAAATTGTTCCTGAAGTATTGCTAGCGGGCGAGAATGCTGGAATTCTTACAGAGGAAGGCGTAAAACTTCTTGATCCTACTGGAGAGTTGAAGGCTGGTATTCCTCTTTGTCCACCAGAAGGTGATGCAGGAACTGGTATGGTTGCAACAAACAGTGTAGCAAAACGTACTGGTAATGTTTCTGCTGGTACTTCTGCATTTGCAATGGTGGTTCTGGAAAAAGATTTGTCTAAAGTACATCCTGAAATTGATCTGGTAACAACGCCTACCGGTAACTTGGTAGCAATGGCTCATTCTAACAATTGCTCTTCAGACTTGAACGCATGGGTAGGAATCTTTGAAGAGTTTTCAAAAGCAATGGGCATCGAAGTTGATACGAATAAGTTATATGAAACGTTATTTACGCAAGCGTTAAAAGGAGATCCAGATGGTGGTGGATTATTATCATATGGGTATCTCTCCGGCGAACATATAACGCATTTTGAAGAAGGTCGTCCGCTGTTTGTTCGTTCATCCGATAGCAATTTTAATCTGGCTAATTTCATGCGTGTTCAGCTATTCACAGCGTTTGGTGCAATGAAAGTAGGGATGGATATTCTACTTGAAGAAGAAAAAGTAAACCTGGACGAAATTTTAGGTCACGGTGGAATATTTAAAACAGAAGGTGTAGGTCAAAATTTCTTAGCGGCCGCATTTAATGTTCCTGTTTCTATTATGGAAACGGCAGGTGAAGGTGGAGCATGGGGGATCGCCCTGCTTGCATCATATATGGTAAACAAAGATGCTAATGAAACGTTAGACGAATTTTTAAATGAGAAAGTCTTTGCGAATCAAGCAGTGAGTACGGTATCTCCAGATCCAACAGATGTAGAAGGCTTTGATAAATTTATGGAACGTTATACGAATGGTCTTGCAATTGAAAGAGCAGCAGTAGACAATCTTAAATAGTTTATAATTTTAAAAACGCGAGATAAGATATTAATTTATCGTTTCGCGTTTTTTATTAGATTTTATGTCCGATCTCGCAAAAATAGTATTTGTGATGTTAGGGCTTTTTTTATTTATTGGATAGTTTTTAGCTACACTTATATAAGCAAGTGTAGTTGATCAATTGTGGAAACTAATGATTAAATTGTTTATAATAAACGGTAAGTTAAAGAATACGGTAAAACAGGGAGTAATAAAATGTTTATTGTTATAAAAAAGGTTATATACATTTGCTTTGGATTTATATTTATGACTATTGGTTTCCTCGGTGTTATTTTACCGTTATTACCTAGTATTCCGTTCTTAATCTTAGCATCTATCTGTTTTTTTAGAGGTTCAGAAAGATTAGATACTTGGTTTAAAGGAACACCACTGTATAAAAAACAAGTGGAACCATTCCTGAGAGATCGATCACTTACAATAAAACAAAAGATTTGGATTAATATACTAGCTGATTCGATGATCTTAATTTCCATATTTATTGTTGAATTTCTATGGCTTAAAATTTTGCTAGTACTAATCGCATTTTATAAGCATTATTATTTCATTTATCATATTAAGACAGTGAAATAAGATATAGACAAACATGAACGCTAATACCCCCGATTGATTCACTATCAAGAGCAAAAATCCTCAACAAATTGAAGTTTACCTATCCCACTAAATTTCTTTAAGGCTGATAAAATTGTAACGTATATGAAATAGGCGAATATACTTTGGATATGTCAGATGGGTAATTAAGGAGAGGGGGTACTAACTTCTTCCAAGTATGAAGAGACTCCTTACAAGTTAGGAGAAAGATGATGCAGATATACATTTATCAAGGGGCAACAGCACCACCAACTGTCGCAAGTATTACGATTGTGATTGATGTAATTCGAGCATTTACAGTAGCTCATTATGCTTTTCTTCAAGGGGCAAATCGTATATATCTTGCTGAGAAAGTAGAACAAGCATTTCAGATAAAGAATGAGCATACAGATTATCTGTTGACGGGAGAAATTGATGGTCTAGCTATTAAAGGATTTGATTTAGATAACTCGCCATATAATATAAAACAAAAGAACCTTGTAAGAAAGACGCTTATTCAAAAGACAACGAACGGTGTAAAAGTTACGTTAAATTGTTTGTCATCCGAGCATATATTTGTAACTGGATTTACTAATGCGAAAAAAACAGCAGAATTTATAAAAAATAAATTAATAACTAACAAAATAAAGGTTATAAATATCATTGCTTCCCATCCAAATGGGGATGATGATCTTGCTTGTGCTACATATATAAAAAGTATATTAGATGGGTCTAATTCTATGTCGAATAAAGAGGTCAAGGAGAGAATTATACATTCTCATGTAGCAGAAAGGTTTCTTGATGAAGGCAACGTAGCGTTTAATTTTGAAGATATTCTTTATTGTATAAAAGAGTTAAATACGAACTTTGTCATGAAAATAAATAAGTCTAGTGAAATACCAGTGATTGAGAGGGTTAATGTATGACAGAAATGAAATTAATTCTACCATCAAGGGCTATAAAACCAAGAGTAGATGGCTTAACAATCTTAATTGACAATGGAACACCTTTAAACCTATTTATGGATACGATCAATAGTTCAAAAACTTATATCGATTTTATCAAATTTGGTTGGGGTACATCTCTAGTAACAAGTTTTATAGAAGAGAAAATTGATTATTTAAAAGAATATGGCATTGAGTTTTTCTTCGGTGGTACATTATTCGAAAAGTTTCTTAGCCAGGGTAAAGTTGAGGAGTATTATAACTATTGTCGAAAATTTGCTTGCAACTATGTGGAGATATCTAATGGAACCATCGATATATCCAATAAATTAAAAGCTACGTTTATTAAAGAATTCTCAAATGAATTTACAGTCTTTGGTGAGGTTGGTAATAAAGGCGCTTTGGCATCTAATGAGCAGGATTCTTCTGAATGGCTAGAATATATTCAAGAAGAAATAGAGGCTGGTGCAACAAAGGTTATTACAGAAGCAAGAGAAAGTGGCACTAGTGGAATATGTAAGGAAGATGGAGATATTCGAGTTGATATTTTTGATCAAATAATTGATTCTGGTATCCCTCTCGAGAAATTAATTTTTGAAGCACCAAATAAAAAAATGCAGGCTTTTTTTATTCAACAGGCAGGTACGAATGTTAATCTTGCCAATATTGCTTTATCAGATGTTGTCTCCTTAGAAACGTTAAGATTGGGTTTGCGGTCTGATACATTTAACCTTGAATGTTAAATAAGGTGGAAAAATCACATGCAGTGAGGTGGATATGATGCGAAGTACAAATAAAGTGTTTCATTTAGCAATTCCATGTAAGGAATTAGATGAAACAGTAGTTTTCTATGAAAAATTGGGTTGTAAGCTTGCCAGAAGGTATGATGATCGCGTAACCTTTGACTTTTTTGGGGATCAGATCGTATGTCACTTAAGTCCAAATGATGTTGATGAAAAGCCTAAAATGTATCCTCGTCATTTTGGAATTACTTTCTTGGATAAGGATGAATATGATGAAGCATTAGAATTTGCAAAGGAAGAAAAGCTTCCTTTTTTCAAAGCAGAAATGGTTAGATTTAAAGGTAAACAAGAAGAACATATGACGTTCTTTTTGATTGATCCTGCTAATAACTTATTAGAATTCAAGTACTATCATGATAAGAGTATGGCTTACTAAATATTACTAATTGTATAGTTAAGAGGAATGAGAGGCTGTGTTTTACTTGATGCAGTCTCTCATTTGAATAGGTGTTTATTAAAGCGTTCATAGCATTGTTGGCTTACTATTGGAACTTACACGTTCATTTTCAATATATTACTATGTTATATTACGGTAAGGATGATTAAAGTGTCGGAATCGTGTAACCTAGTAATAGTATCTTAATTGTCTTGCTTTTCTATAAAAATATTTTTAGAAAAGTAGAAAGAAGGAGCTTTGTTATGAAAAATTGTGTGTTTTGTAATCCGGATTTAGATTCAAATCAAAAAGTTGTTCTCAGTAATGAATACTGTGTGTTTTTGCAGTTAGAGCAAGTGCAATTAAAAGGTAGTTTGCTTGAAGGTGCTGGAATAATTATACCAAAAGAACATAGAGAAACAGCATTTGATTTAACACCCAATGAGTGGGAGGCGACATATAATCTACTTCAGGAAGTGAAAAAATACATAGATAAAAAACATCATCCCGAAGGCTATAATTTGGGTTGGAACTGTGGAGAAGTTGGAGGGCAACATATTTTTCATTCTCACTTTCATGTTTTACCAAGATATAAAGATGAACCTCTTGCTGGTAAAGGAATTAGATATGCACTTAAAAGTGAAAAGAATAGTAGAAAATAGTTAAATTTTAAATAGTATAAATCGCGCTTTTTATAGGAGGTTTTGATAAATGGATTTTATAATTAGGATTATGGAAGAAAAGGATATAAAACAAGTTCAAAATATCGCAAAACTAACTTGGCATGCTACATATGAAGGGATAATCCCATTTGTTATTCAAGATAAATTTTTGGGTGCAGCATATAGTGATGAATCGATGATTAAGAGATTAAAACAATCAGATTTATATATAGCGACAAGCGGTGATTTAATTTTAGGATTTGCTAATTTTTATTCTTTAAAAGAAAAAGGAGAAGTTGAACTTGGAGCTATTTATATTCATCCGGATCTTCAAGCTAGAGGGTTGGGAACTGCTCTATTAAATAAAGGTATTAATAAATCGAAAACTACAGAGAAAATCTTTTTAGATGTAGAAAAAGAAAACCTTCCAGGAATAAACTTTTATAAAGCAAAAGGATTTAATGTCTTGCATGAATTTGATGATAATCTTTATGGCCATCATACGAAAATGTTAAGAATGTGCTTACAAGTAAAAGAAGTAGTATAACCATTCTTTAGGCTAATCTAGTAAGTTTATTTTTGTATTTTAAGGTCAATTTAAGATAATGTTGTTAAATTACCCTTATTAAGGTTTAAGTAATAATAACTATATTACAAGGGTAGTGTAAATGTGAGCAAGCATTTAACAATTGATACACATATTGAAGAATTAAGGTTAGCGATGTATGAAGCTTATTCAAAAGACCCAGATGGGGCTGAGGTATTAAGAATATCTAAACAATTGGATGAATTAATAAACATAGCACTAAAGAACCCCTAACTCAATTCTTTACAAAAATAATTGATTTACTTTAACATATAATACAAAATGTAACTAGCTGTAAAATTACTGTATTAAGTGGAAGGAGAACTATAATGTATACTAATAATAAAGTATTTGAAATGGAGTAAATTAGATATGAGCATGTTCGTTTATAGGAGGCGTAATCTTGGATAAAATTATAAACCAAAATTCAGAAATGACATTTTCTCAATATGTAGTCGTATCTATTCTTTCTCTTATTACGTTAAGAAAGATTAAAACAGTAGAGAGAATAAGAATAAAATTAAAGGAAAAAGTGGAAGAAGCTAATGATAGTAACAGAGTCTAGGGAATATAGTTTACTAATCAAACCTTAATTAAGGACTCCGACTTTTTAAATAAGTTGTAATAGAAAAGGTGCAAATCCCATGAGAATTGCACCTTTTCTATTACAACTTATTTATTTTTTTGGAATCTTTATAAGAAGCATAATAATTATTATTAGCGTAAACGCTGTAAATGCTAGTAATGGGATAGTGATAAATCCATACCAGTCAATATAAGAATTATTACATGAAACGCCATTTACACATGGTTTTATGTCAGCAAAACCAGGTACTTTCTGCTTAAGGTAGTGATAAAGAGAAATTAACCAGCCAATGCTAGCTAATGGAAGAACGTATTTTTTTATGATCAAATCATTGTTAAATGCACTGATACCAAGAATAATTGTCAATGGGTACATAAGTATCCGTTGGTACCAGCATAACTCACAAGGAGTAAAACCACGTATTTCACTAAAATAAAGACTTCCAAGCGTTGCGATTACAGAAACGATCCATGCAAAGTAGAGATAAAATTGTTTCCACTCAAACTTGGTCATATTTTAGCTAGCCTCCAATGCGCTATCTATCGCATTTTGGATTGATTCATAATTAAAGGGGTCTTCAATAACTATTCCATTAATCATAATGGTAGGAGTCTGTTGGATATCAAATGCATTTACTATATCTGTATCCTTATTTACTTCGTCAATTTGTGTGTTATCATCAATAGCGGTTTCTAATTGTTCTGTATCGATGTTTGATACACTAGAAGCTAGTTCAAGCATTTTACTCTTGGTAACCCATTCTTGACTATCACTAGGTTGCGCTTCGAAAATTGCTTCATGATAATCCCAGTAAGCATCAGGATTTTGATTATAAACGGACTCTGCTGCCAAGGAAGCTAATTGAGACTCTTCACCGTGAAACAAAACGTTAATAAAAGAAAATTCAACATCACCCGTATCAACATAATCACTTACTAGTTGTGGAAGTATATTTTCTCCCCATACTTTACAAGCAGGGCATTTAAAATCTCCAAACTCTACAACTGTAACAGGTGCATCTGATTCACCCATTGTAGGTTGTCCCTCAATAGAAGGTTGTCCATCAGAGGTTTCTGTATTTGATTCAGAGTTGTTATTGTTAATTAGAACCACTAAGGCTACAATTAGTGCAACAATAATTAAAGAGATAATCATTACAATTTTTATTGGTGACTTTTTACTTTTCATTTTAACACCTCTCCATCTTCATGTTCTAAAATTATTGTATCATAGAATTATATAAACTATTAAGTTAAGTATGTTAAAAATAATAAAACAAAGATCCGTCACATGAATAATTGAGCGGATTTTTTCTGTTTTTTTATTTTATTTAATATTTTTCTAAAAGGTTGTTGTTTATGAATGAATTTTATAAACTCCGACATAGCGTTCCTTCCGTCGGTATTACCATCAACTGCGACATAACTTATACAATTACCACGCTCTGAAAATCCACTACGCTTCCCGCAGGAGTCGTAGTGGATTTTCATCACTGGTCGGTAATAATGTGTTTATTGATGAAGTTACAATATCAACAATTACAGACTTTTTCGGAATTTAAGTTCTTTCTAGCGAAGGAAGCAAATGGATGACACTCCTGTGGGAACAGCAAATGTTTTCGATGGGATGAGTAATCGCAATCCCACAAGTTGAAGATCCACTCGGAAAGCGACTTTTGCTTATCCGAGTTAGCTGAGACTGTGCCCACGGAAAGGGAATCCATTTACTGACGTAGCGGATAAGGAAGTCTCACTAAGTCGCTGTTTCTTTCAAGTATGTGTGTATTGAAAATCAACAATCTTTGCAAAAAATGTCCTTTAATTTAATTATGGGGTATAAGATAGAGGAGTGAAAAAGGGTGAGGCTTATTTATTTTAAATCTTATTGAAATACTTATATTTAAAAACATTCAACTTCAATTAATGCATGACTTGGAATATAGATATATTTGTTAAATTGATCGATTAAAATTAAAGACATCTCATTTGGAAATTGATTATTAATTAATTGACGTTCTGCAATCCATCCGAACGGCAATCCTTCGACATCACAGATAGTAAAGTCCTGTTTATCTTGGTGATCAATGAATAATCGTAACCCACTACTACAAAGATCCTTACCTAAACGCTTAACAGCTATCACAAAAGTAGTCTGTTTAGTTAACATAGAGCGTTCTTCAGGAAATGCAGAGGTAATAATTTCGTTTATCTCAATCGCATTTAATCCATCAGAAACAAAAATAGTGTCTGCGTTATATAACTCTACGTATTTAGCCTTTGACTTGGACTCTAATAAATTGGCTATCTCATTACTTTTTTTTGAAATAAATCCAAATGTCATGTTTTCCTCTAATAGTGATAGAGCGATAGTTATTAGATTTTTAGGTGCACCTAACCTGTTTAACACATCAATTGTTAAAAACGGTTGAAAAGCACCAGTGTATTTTAGTATTTCCATACTTTTTAAATCCTTTGTACTAGTGTTGTTATCAGTTAAATACTCTTCTTTTAAACTAATCATTGATTCTCCTCCTTTATTAGAATGTTGTTTCTACATTTACTGTAACGCAAAATGGAGTAACTTTGGTTAAGTTAGTGTTAAAGCTTTGTTAAGTTTTAAATGAAAAGAAAAAAGCCTTAATCCACTATCAATCGGATTAAGGCTTTTACTAATAGAACGTATTGATTATTCATTAACCATTTCCATAATCTCATGGGTATAAGCTGTATCTAAGTCTGCGGGTTCTTCAATAACACCATATTCAAGTGCGATGTCTGCTGTTTGCTTAAACATGGCATCATCAATTTGACCTATGTTTGCTGGATCAAAACCTTCAGGTAGAATTAATTTTGCAACTTCCTCCATCATTTTTAATTGGTGGTCTCTTGATGTGCTTCCTTCTTCAGCCTCTGCCATCACGCTATCTACAGCTGCTTCAGGGTCTTCAATGGCAGCTTCCCAACCTTTTAAGGATGCTCTAACAAATTTAGCTGCAGTTTCTTTATTTTCTTCTAACCACTCAGTGTTAGCAAATAAGTTATCTTCTAACATTGCAACTCCTTCATCGTTCATATCGATCACGTTTAAATCACTCTCAGGTATGCCTTCTGCAAGTACTACTTGATATTCGTTATATGTCATTACTGACGCAGCATCAATTTCTCCAGATAAGAACTGGTCCATCGTAAAACCTTGTTTGACAAATGATAAATCTGCATTAGGATCTAAACCATATTTATCAAATAAAGCTAGTACTTCAAATTCATTTCCTCCCATCCAGTTACCTACATTCTTACCGGCCAAGTCCTCGGGTGATGAAATGCCAGCTTCAGTTTTTGAAACTAATAATAAACCACTTTTTTGGTATACTTGAGAAATTTGAACAAGTGGTAATCCTTCTTCTTGGTGAGGTAGTAAACTTGCTACCCAACCGATGCCGATATCTGCAGCACCATTTGCTACTTGTTGTTCTGGTACAATATCTGGTCCACCTGCTACTATTTCAACAGCTAAACCTTCATCCTCAAAGTAGCCCTCTTCAAGCGCCATAAAGTAACCAGCGAATTGTGCTTGTGGTACCCATTTTAATTGTAGTTTCACAGGAACCAACCCATCATCGGAATCACTAGAAGCAGAATTATCTTCTCCACAAGCTGCTAAGACAAACAGTAACATGACAGAAACAAAAAACACGACAAAGCTGCGGTTTATTTTCGCTTTTCTAATCATAATTTTCCCCCTCATTCAATTTTGTTCCGTATAAATTAGGTGTTACTATATGTGATCAGCCGAATAGGTATAATTCGGACGGTTGAATGGAATAAAATAGCCTGGCTAACTATGCGCGTTGAGAAGTGTGCCATTTTAGAAAGGTCTTTTCCATTCTTTCGACAATTAAATAGAAAATAACACCAGCAATAGCTGCTACAATAATACAAGCCCATCCTAAAGGCATTTTTGCCACTTTTATAGAGTTGGACAATAGATAACCAAGCCCCTGTGAGGAAAAGAAAAATTCTCCAACAATAGCACCTATCATACTTGCGGTTGTATTTATTTTTAGAGCTGTGAAAACAAAAGGTAAACTATTTGTTATACGTAAATATCGAAATACCTGGTTTTTATTCGCTGCATAAGAATGCATTAAATCAAGCGCTAAAGGGTTAACCATCCGCATTCCTTTATGTGCATTTATCGCCATTGCGGCCATTGTCATGATAGTAACAATCGCAATTCTTGACCCCATACCTGAACCAAACCATAGATTCATAATAGGTGCCAAAGCAACTATAGGTACGGCGTTTAAGGATGCAATCAGCATGAGGCCACCTTTTCCCCATCTAGGCCATGCGGTTGCAACTAGAGCTATAATAAACCCTAATGAAGATCCTACTATCATGCCTAATACAGCCTCTGTCATGGTATAACCTGCATAGGAAAAAAGAAGGGAGTAATTTTCGATTAATGCTTCCATTATTGTTGAAGGTATAGGTAGTTGGTATGTTTCTAAACTTAAAATTCGATGAAAAACTTGGAACTCCCATAACAATGCCATAACAATGCCGGCTATTAAAGGTAGAAACAGTTTTTTAAATTCTATGTTTTTTTTAGGTTTTTTCAGTCTTGAAGTTTTCGTTTTTGAATGGACTGTTACTTTGGGCTGTCTGTTTTCTGTATTAGCCATTGCTTTATTCTCCATCTAAGCATCACCTCCAGATCGGAAATCTGGTTGCCATGGTGCTATAATACGTTCAATTAAACTAATTAGTAAATAACTAATGAGTCCTAGTAACGCACCGACAATAACAGTTGACCAAAACATATAATTATGTGTCGGACCGTAATAAAGATTACGTAGCATAATGACACCAAGACCGTTTTGTGCACCCATTAATTCAACTAAAATTGCACCTGTTACTGCAAGTGGTGCTGCTATTTTTAATCCACTGAATAACCCAGGTATCGAAGCTGGAAAGCGTAACTTCCAATAAACCATCCAAGGTTTAGCTGCAAGAGAGTGCATGAGTTCAAGAGCGGATGGATCTACACTTCTAAGGCCTCTCAACATGTTTAGTGCTACAGGAAAAAAAGTAATATAACCAGCAATTAGAATACGCGCCATTTGTTCATCTCGAATAATACCGTATACGATTGGTGCTAGACCTAAAATTGGAATCATTTGCGATGCGATTGCATAAGGAAATGTTAATTGTTCAATCCATTTTGAAACACTCATAAGCACTGCTAAAAGAATACCTAAAATTGCCCCTAATATAAATCCTATTGCTGCGTTGGAAAAAGTAGCAGTTCCTTCAGTGTAAAGCGTGCTTCCGTATTGTGTGAACGTGTAGACAATTTCATGAAGATATGGGATTTTAGACTGAGCCATAGTTGTTTCTGTCATATGCAACAAAAGCCAAGAACCGAATTCCCATATCACAAGGAATCCAATTAGCCATATAAAAGTAGGGAACCACCGGCTTTTTAAGATAGTGTGCATGTTCATTGGATTACACTCCTTCAAAGCTATTACGAATATCTGATATGAGTTGGAAAAATTCTGGACTATTCCTCATTTCTTGTGTGCGCGGTCTAGGCAAAGGAATATCTACAATGGAAGATAACCTACCTGGATGTGGGGACAATACAAATACTCTATCTGATAAGAAAATGGATTCAGGTATGCTATGGGTAACAAAAACGACTGTACTTTTAACTTTGCTCCAGATTGATAAAAGTTCTTCATTTAGATGTTCACGTGTAAATTCATCTAGCGCTGAAAATGGTTCATCCATAAGTAATATTTCAGGTTCAATTGCTAAAGCTCGAGCAATGGCTACACGCTGCTGCATGCCACCACTTAATTGCCAAGGATACTTGTCTTTGAAATCTTCTAATCCAACTAATTCGAGTAATGCATGGACTCTAGCTTCGCGCTCTGCTCTTTTTATCCCCATCATTTCTAATGGTAGATTAATATTTTGTTTAACCTTTCTCCAATCGTAAAGGACCGGACTTTGGAATACGATCCCATACTTTTGTGCTAATCTTGCTGCACGTGCTGATTCTCCTGCTATTTTTATTTCTCCTTTGGTTGGTTGAATTAGATCTGCCATAATTCGGAGTAAAGTCGTTTTTCCACAACCTGAAGGACCGAGCAAAGATACAAATTCTCCTTGTTTTATATCCACAGTAACATCTTGCAATGCCAAAATTTCCGAGGTATCCGTTTTGTAAAGCATGCTAACGTGATCTAACTGAATTTCTGGAGTGTTTGCAGCTATTACCATTGAAATCTCCCCTTCCTGAAAATATCATGCCCTTAATAATACTTAATTGTAAGATTATTTAGCAAAAAAGGTGTCAAATTAAAACGCATGTTATGTTTCTTTACATGTTAAAGGTTTCTTCCTTCTATAACATTAGACAAAGTGTTAAAAGAGTAGTCTAAAATTGTTTCACTTTATCAAATGTCTTTAATTGAATGTATTTAGATTTCATTTCTTCTATATATATTTCTTTTAAATTAAATAATTAGATAAGGCGTGTTTGATGTAAGAGAACCTAACAAAGTCTTTTTACATAGTGCGTAATTGACTAGCGTTTTGTTTTACATGTTGTATAAATGAATACTTCGCTTTTAATTGTATAATTGTAATTATAGTTAATATAGTAAAAGGAGGGCTCTTCCTAAAAGTACCATTCAGGAAGTAATCCTAGTATTAATTATCTAAAAATTCAGATTTAAGTAGCTTTCTAATTGTATAAGGAGGGGTTTAAATGACTGATAAAATTACGATTGGTTTAATTCAAGCGAAAAATGATGTGGATGGAAATGAACCTGTTGCGGTTCATAAAGAAGCTGCAATCGAAAAACATATTAAACTTGTGCGAGAGGCAAAGGAAAAAGGTGCTCAAATCGTATGCCTTCAAGAAATCTTTTATGGTCCATACTTTTGTACTGAACAAAATACAAAATGGTATGACGCTGCTGAAGAAATTCCAAATGGACCAACAACAAAGTTATTTCAAGATATAGCTAAAGAACTTGGTATTGTTATTGTATTACCTATTTACGAAAGAGAAGGAATTGCTACTTATTATAATACTGCTGCTGTGATTGATGCAGATGGTAGTTACTTAGGTAAATATCGTAAACAGCATATCCCTCATGTAGGAGTAGAAAAAGAAGGGTGTGGCTTCTGGGAGAAGTTTTATTTTAAACCAGGTAACTTAGGCTATCCTGTTTTTGATACTGCTTTTGGAAAAGTCGGTGTGTATATTTGTTATGATCGTCACTTCCCAGAAGGTGCTAGATTGCTAGGACTAAATGGCGCTGAGATTGTATTTAATCCGTCTGCGACAACTGCAGGTTTATCAGAGTATTTATGGAAGCTTGAGCAACCAGCACACGCCGTTGCTAATGGCTATTACTTAGCTGCGATTAATAGGGTTGGTTTTGAAGGACCTTGGAATATGGGTGAATTTTATGGTCAAAGTTATTTAGTTGATCCAAGAGGTAGTTTCGTTGCTACAGGTAGCCGTGATCAAGATGAAGTAATAATCGGCGATGTGGATAAAAAGTTGATACGTGAAGTGAGAGATACATGGCAATTCTATCGTGACCGTAGACCAGAAACATACGATGAAATGACTGCGTTGCTTCCATAAGAAAAATAAAGATTCCTACTAATTGAAGTTTTACTTTATTACGAGTGATTAACATAATATTAGAAAGGGGTAGATCGAATTTGATGCATACGACACCTGAAGATTTAATAGGTAACTTTAAAGAAGCAAATGCCGGTTTAACAAGTCAGAAGGCAATGGATGAATCTAATCGCTGTTTATATTGTTATGATGCACCTTGTATAAAAGCGTGTCCAACAAGTATTGATATCCCTTCTTTCATTAAAAAGATTGCTAGTGGTAATATGAAGGGTTCAGCTATTAAGATTATGACTTCAAACCCAGTAGGTGCTAGTTGTGCAAGAGTTTGTCCTACAGAAGAGCTTTGTGAAGGTGCGTGCGTTTTAAATGAAGAAACAACACCAATCATGATTGGTGATCTCCAACGTTATGCGACAGATTGGGCAATTAAAAATGAACAAGTCTTATTTAAAGCAGGTAAGTCTAATGGAAAAACAGTGGCAATTGTAGGTGGTGGTCCAGGTGGATTATCAGCTGCTAGAGAATTAGCATTGCTAGGATATAAGGTTACTATTTTTGAAGCAGAGGAACGTGCGGGAGGTTTAAATAGTTATGGTATTGTATCTTTCCGTTTACCACAGGACGTGGCTTTATGGGAAGTGGAACAAATAGAAAGTCTGGGTGTAGAGATAAGGACGAACACGACGATAGGAAAAGATATTCCAACAAGTGAACTATTAGATCGTTACGACAAAGCAGTACTTGCTATCGGAATGTCAAGCGTACCTGATTTAGGTATGGAGGGGGAAGATCTTGACGGTGTTCTGGATGCAATTGAGTTTGTTAAAAGTACGAAAACACCGCCCATTACGGATGAAATGATTGGTAAAAAGGTGGTAGTAATTGGGGCTGGTAATACAGCAATTGACGGGGCTACTTGTTCTGTGCGTCTCGGTGCAGAAAATGTGAAGATATTGTATCGTAGAACAGCTGATGAGATGACGGCCTATGACTTTGAATACGAGTTTGCAAAACAGGATGGAATTGAATTTAATTGGTTAACGCAACCAACCAAAGTCATTAGTGATGAAAATGGAAAAGTAAAAGCCATAGAGTGCATAAAGATGGAACTAGGAAATCCTGATAAGGATGGAAGACGTAGACCAGTAGCGGTAGAAGATTCAATATTTACATTAGAAGTAGATTATGTGATTAAAGCAATTGGACAGTCAAGGTACACAAATTTAATAGAAGGATTTGGCTTACAGCATGATGATGGTGTCGTAACAATAAATGAAGAAACGTATCAAACTTCAAACACAAAAGTTTTTGCTTGTGGAGATGTTATTTTTGGTAAAGGTCAAGGAGAAGCGATGGTAGTTTCGGCAGCAGAGCAAGGTAAGCAAGTGGCCTATGCACTGCATCGAGAGCTGTTTGGTTTTGCTGAAGGAACAGCTTCGTAAAAGCAAATACTACAAAAATAGGAGGCCAATATATGGCAGACTTAAGTATCAATATGGCTGGTATTAAATCACCGAACCCATTTTGGTTGGCATCTGGTCCGCCAACAAATACTGGTTACCAAGTTCAACGAGCATTTGAAGCTGGATGGGGTGGTGCTGTTTGGAAGACGTTAGGTGATCCAGTAATTAATACGTCATCTCGTTTTGCGGCTATTGGTTTTAATGGTCAACGCGTTGCAGGATTTAATAATATTGAATTAATCACTGATCGTCCGTTGGAAATAAATTTAAAAGAAATTTATGAAACAAAGAAAAAATATCCGGATCATGCAATTATAGCTTCTGTGATGGTTGAACCACAAAGAGAAAAATGGCATGAAATAATGAAACGTTTAGAGGATGTTGGTGTTGATGGCTATGAATTGAATTTTGGCTGTCCGCATGGTATGGCGGAACGTGGAATGGGAGCCGCATCTGGTCAAGTACCAGAATTAGTAGAAAAACAAACATATTGGGCAAAAGAAGCTACAACAAAACCAGTAATTGTTAAGCTAACTCCAAATATAACAGATATTACAGTAACTGCAGAAGCGGCTGTTCGTGGTGGGGCAGATTCTATCAGTATGATTAATACGATCAATAGTTTAGCTGGTGTTGATATTGATACGTGGAATACGATTCCTCATGTCGGTAACAAAGGAGCACATGGTGGATATTGTGGTCCAGCAGTTAAACCAATCGCCTTGAATATGGTGGGCGAGTGTGCCAGGAATGAAAAAATAGGCATTCCGATTTCTGGAATAGGTGGTATTTCTAATTGGCAGGATACGGTGGAATTTATGCTGATGGGCTCTACAAGTGTCCAAATTTGTACGGCAGCAATGCATCATGGTTTTAGAATTGTAGAAGACATGATTGATGGATTAGACAATTATTTAGATAATAAAGGTATAGACTCTGTGATGGATATTGTCGGTCAAACGGTACCGAAATACTCTAATTGGGGAGATTTAGATCTTAACTATAAAGTGGTAGCACAGATTGATAATGACACATGTATTAATTGCAATAAGTGTTATATTGCTTGTGAAGATACGTCACATCAATGTATAGATATGTTAAAGGATGGGGGTGGAAGAGACATACTTCAAGTGCGTGAAGAAGATTGTGTAGGCTGTAATCTTTGTCAAATTGTTTGTCCGGTTGATGGAGTGATTAGTATGGTTGAAGTTGATACCGAATTCCCACCAATGACATGGAATCAAAGAGAGGCTGTCACTGGAACAATAGGTAGTAACGCTAACTTAATTAAATAATGTATTCAACTTTCTCGCCAAAAAACAAGTGCGAAACGACAGCTTTAAGTGTTTGAATAACATCTCTTATATTACTTAACAGTCTCTAAAAAAGTCCGCTTTCCGTGGGAACAACAAATCGCAGGCTTACAATAGCTACCAACTATTACGAAAAAATGATTATACAAAAGAATGCCGCTTAATACTAGCGTCGGAAATGTACGTAGACTCCTGTGGGAACAGCACGGGCTGAAGATCCACTTTGTAAAGTGATCTTTACTTTACGAAGTTAGCTGAAGTCGTGCCCACGGAAAGCGAAGTATATTTCCAAAGCGGTATGTCGCGTTATCATTATCTATCACGTTCGTAAAATCAATCGCAATGTTGCTTAAAAATAAGGAGGATAATAATGACTCAAAAAATAATCAAAAATGGAACAATTGTTACGGCATCAGATACGTATCAAGCTGATTTATTAATTGAGGATGAACAAATTGCTTTAATTGGTCAAGGGTTGGCTATAGAAGGTGCTGAAATAGTTGACGCTTCAGGTTGTTATGTTTTTCCTGGTGGAATTGATCCGCATACGCATTTAGAAATGCCATTTGGTGGAACAGTGAGTAAAGATGATTTTGAAACGGGTACGATTGCAGCAGCTTTCGGTGGAACTACGTCACTGATTGACTTCTGTATTACGAGAAAAGGGGAAACGTTAAAAAATCCTATTAAAGAATGGCATGCTAAATCAAAAGACAAGGCTGTTATTGATTATGGGTTTCATTTAATGATTAGCGAGATTAATGAGAATGTACTAAATGAGTTACCATCTATTCTAGAAGATGAGGGGATTACTTCATTTAAAGTATTTATGGCCTATAAAAATGTGTTTCAAGCAGATGACGGTACATTATTCCAAACATTGAAAACGGCAAAAGAACTTGGAGCACTTGTTATGGTTCACGCTGAAAATGGTGATGTGATTGATTATTTGGTCAATGAAGCATTAGAAGCTGGTAACACAGATCCCATCTATCACGCTTTAACACGTCCGCCTGAAGCGGAAGGTGAAGCAACCAGTAGAGCAACTGAGTTAACGGGTTTAGCTAATTCACAGTTATATGTGGTTCACGTATCTTGCGATGAGAGCGCACAGAAAATTAAAGCAGCCCGTGAAAAAGGTTATGATGTCTGGGGAGAAACTTGTCCACAATATTTAGTTCTTGATCAATCTTATATGGAGAAACCTAATTTTGAAGGTGCTAAATATGTGTGGTCACCGCCGCTTAGGGAAAAGTGGAATCAAGAGAAATTATGGATGGCTTTAAAGAATGGATATTTACAAACGATAGGTTCAGATCAATGCTCATTTGACTTTAAAGGGCAAAAGGATTTAGGTATCGATGATTTCACGAAAATACCAAATGGAGGTCCGATGATTGAGGATCGATTTAGTATTTTGTTTTCAGAAGGAGTGAAAAAAGGCCGGATTACATTAAATCAATTTGTTGATATTACCTCGACTCGAAGTGCAAAACTATTTGGTTTATATCCTAAAAAAGGAACAATCGCTGTTGGCAGTGATGCTGATATTGTTATTTTTGATCCAAATGTAGAAAGAACTATCTCTGTTGATACGCATCATATGGCTGTAGATTATAATGCATTTGAAGGGATGGAAATAACAGGAGAACCTGTTACCGTATTCTCGCGTGGTGAATTCGTTATTCGAGACAAACAGTTTGTCGGAAAGCTAGGGGCAGGAAACTATTTAAAACGGGCACGCTACGGTGATATGTTGACGAATAATAGTGATAAATTAACCGTGTAAATGTATTGCTAATGAAGGGGGTGTTCCTTTTTGTCAGAGTATGAAGAATTTGCTAAAGAAAGAGAGACAATTGACGATTTGTTAAAAAAAGGATATGTCATACTGGGTTTAAAAGATAATTTAGATGGAGCAATGGTTGTTTTTGAAAAAGAGAAAGAAACGCCTGAAAAACTACATGTATTTATGGCTGATACTCGAAAATATGTTTCTAACTTGATTTTTGGGTATCAGCAGATGCCTAAAATATGACTTGTAAAAAAGTTTCGGAGAATAGTAGTTATTCTCTGAAACTTTTTTTATATAGGCAGATTACCTTACAAATCAATCGTAGTCATCTGGAATAAATGTTACAGTAGTACAAAGCTAATAACTGCGATTTAGGCAGGGATATACGTTCTGCAGTTAATCAAAATCAACGATTCGGTGTGGGGGGATTATTATTGGGCTCATTTCAATTAACTGTTAGAGATGTCTTGCAGCATAAGTGTTTTAAGAATGCGAAGGTAATAGCTGGTGAAGATGGACTTGATAATGTTATTCGTTGGGTTCATATTATGGAGGTAACAAATTTTGAAGAATTATTAAATGGTTCTGAACTCATTCTTTCTACAGGTATAGGATGGAAGGATTTTAAAAAAACAAGTGTTGATTACTTGGAACGATTAATTAGAGCTAATGTTTCAGGTCTTTGTATTGAACTTGTAAAGTATGCAAACGAAATACCAGAGAAAATGATTGAACTTGCTAATAAGCATAATATGCCAATTATCGTTTTTTATCAAGAAGTACGGTTTATTGATATAACGCAAGATATTAATACAGAGCTAATGAATAATCAATATAAGATTTTATCTGATTTAGAAGAGTTTTCGAGAAAACTTAACTATACCATGTTGTTACCTAATGCTTTCAAACGTGTGTTGAAACTGATAAATCAATACTTAAATGTACAGGTGATTTATCTAGCGAAAAACACAGAAGAAACTATTTTTGTTCCTTTGCAACATGAAATGGAACAAATAAAATTAATAGAAACAGTGAAAAATTTCAAGGAAAAAAGACTCGTCAATCGAAATAAACAATTTATTGCAGCTAATGGCTCCTATGTTGGTCAACCTGTGCAAGCGCTCGATCATAAGTTTGCTGACTTAGTTATTTTTCCGAAATATAAGAATGCTACTGAGTATGAATTACTTGTTTTAGATCGATGTGCAAATGCTATTTCTCAAGATTTGGTTCGGATACTTTACATGGAAGAACAAAGAAAACAAAAGGAACAGCAATGGGTTTATGAATGGCTGAATGGCGAATATCACGCCGAAGAAATACAACAATATATATCTTCTCTAGATTCTACTTTAAAACCTAACGGTGCTACAGTATGTATTTGTCGATTAAATCAAGTACTTGATGACTCCAAACACTCCTATTTTTTAGCCATCCTTAGAAATGTATTACAAAGTCACGGCTATTTCCTGATATCACTATATGACCATAAGCAGTTTACACTTATTTTTATTAATCAACGTTCCTTAACGGATTGGAAGGAGAGATTGAAAAAAGCTTTGAATCATGTTAATCAAATGAATTTATATGAGATAGAGGCATCTAACCATGCGCTATTTGGCGTTGGTAAGATGATCGTAGACCTTGAAAAAATTCAAGAAAGTTATGACACAGCAAAAGAAGCGCTCCTAATTCAAAATCAAGCAAAACTCAGTGATGAGATTTTTTATGAGGATTTACATATTTATCGGCTAGTTTCAAGTTTAAGTAAAACAATTAACTTACATGATTATATTAATGAATATATCGGGACTGTTATAGAATATGATCAGATGCATAATAGTGAGTTACTCTATACTTTACGAGTATTTTTGGAATCTAATGGGTCAAAAAATGATGCAGCAAAACGCTTATTTGTAGTGAGACAAACGTTATACCATCGCCTAGATAAATTGAAAGAGTTATTAGGTGAGGATTTCATGGATGCTTCTAAGCGATCAACAATCGAATTTTCTCTTCATGCACATCGCTATATGAATCCACCTAAAAAAATTGTTGAAACTACATCGATTAATGCTATTGAAAATTAAAAACATTAACTGAGATTGTGTTTAAAGACACGGTCTTTTTTTTGCGTTCAACAGCACATTATAATTGTGAAATAGATTCTTAAAACCTTTAACGCTTTGTCTAATGATATAGGTATTTGAAAAAATCTATAATAGATGTAATCAGATAATATCTAAGGAGGATGCACATATGTCATTGCTTCAACAAAACCTAGCAACAATAAAAAACTTTGTAGGCGGTAGTTGGATAGATTCGACTACGAGTGATTACCAGGAGGTAATTGACCCCTCTAATGGAAATGGCATCGCAAAGGTTCCTATTTCAACAGAAACAGATATTAATAACGCGGTAGAGATAGCTCATAAAGCTTTCAATAAATGGAGAAAGGTTTCTGTACCTAAAAGAGCGCGGATTCTATTTAAATATCATGAACTGCTAACAAAAAATCATCAACAATTGGCTGAACTAGTCTCAAAAGAAAATGGAAAGAGTTATAAAGAGGCATACGGAGAAGTGTTGCGTGGCATTGAATGTGTTGAATTTGCAACTGGAGCTCCTTCATTAATGATGGGAGAGAATTTATCTACAATTGCAACGGATATAGATTCTCAATTTTTTCGTTATCCGATAGGTGTAGTGGGTGGTATCTCGCCCTTTAATTTTCCCATGATGGTACCGTGCTGGATGTTTCCATTAGCAATTGCGTGTGGGAACACATTTATTTTGAAACCATCGGAAAGAACGCCGCTACTCGCAAATAAATTAGCAGAGTTGTTACAAGAAGCTGGCTTGCCTGATGGGGTATTTAATATTGTTCATGGTGCACATGATGTTGTAAATGGGTTAATTGAGCATGAGCAAATAAAAGCTATATCATTTGTAGGATCTGAGCCAGTAGCGAAATACGTCTATAAAAAGGCAGCAGCTAACGGCAAACGTGTTCAGGCTCTAGCTGGTGCTAAAAATCATCATATCGTTATGCCTGATGCAGATAGGAAAATTGCAATTCAACATATAATAAGCTCTGCATATGGAAGCGCAGGACAACGTTGTATGGCATGTAGTGCCGTAGTTGCTGTTGGTGATAATGCTGATGCATTTATGGAAGCATTTAAAGCTGAAGTTGACCAAGTGAAAATGGGTAATGGCATGGATGAAGAAGTTACGTTAACACCGATTATAAGTAAAGAGAGCGTAAAAAATGCGCTTAGCTACATTGATAAAGGAATTGATGAAGGTGCTGTTTTACTGCGTGATGGAAGAAAAGAAATGGAATTATTCTCTGAAGGGAATTTCTTAGGTCCAACTATCTTTGATTACGTAAAGCCAGAGATGGCCATAGCAAAAGATGAAATTTTCGCACCCATTGTAAGTGTAATGAGAGCGGCTGATTTGGATGAAGCTTTAGAAATCGTAAATAACTCGCGATTTGGAAATTCCGCTACTATTTATACGGATAGCGCTAAGGCTGTAAGACAATTTAGAGAGGATGCAGAGCCAGGTATGTTGGGTGTGAATATTGGTGTTCCTGCACCAATGGCCTTCTTTCCGTTTTCAGGTTGGAAGAATTCATTCTTTGGGGACTTACATGTTAACGGTAAAGACGGCGTTTCATTTTACACACGAAAAAAAATGATTACTTCTAGATTCTAATAGAATGGAGTGAAGAAAATGGTCATAAGTCAAGAAGAAGATCTCTTGCAGAAAGATACCAAAAATGTTTGGCACTCCATGAAAAAGTATGCACCAGAGTCTACCATGATCATTAAAGAAGCAAAGGGATCTTGGATAACAGATGTTGACGGTAAACGTTACATGGATGCAATGAGTGGATTGTGGTGTGTAAATGTTGGTTATGGAAGAGAAGAATTGGCAAAAGCAGCGTATGAACAAATGGTCGATCTTCCTTATTATCCACTGACACAAAGTCATTTACCAGCTATTAAGCTGGCTGAAAAATTAAATGAATGGCTTGATGATGACTATGTTTTTTTCTTCTCCAATAGTGGTTCGGAAGCAAATGAAGCTGCCTTTAAGATAGTCAGGCAGTATCATCATCAAAACAACCAGACAGAACGTTATAAATTTATTTCACGTTACCGCGCTTATCACGGTAATACAATGGGCGCGCTAGCAGCTACTGGTCAAGCTGCTCGAAAATTCCGCTATGAACCACTTGCACAAGGTTTTTTACATGTTGCGCCACCAGACTGTTACCGTAGTTCTCATGCTCCAGATGGTACATGTTGTGCAGAAAGTGCAAAAGAGATTGATCGTGTTATGACTTGGGAGTTTGATAAGACTATTGCTGGTGTTATTATGGAACCGATTATAACCGGTGGAGGGGTATTGATTCCTCATGACAATTATTTAAAAGAAGTTCGAAAGATTTGTGATGATCATGGTGCATTATTAATTATAGATGAAGTAATCAATGGATTCGGCAGAACTGGGGCTCCATTTGGATTTATGAACTATGGGATTAAACCAGACATTATCACAATGGCGAAGGGTTTAACAAGCGCATATTTACCTTTGGCTGCAACGGCAGTTCGACGAGATATCTATGAGGCATTTAAAGGATCAGAAGAATATGATCATTTTCGTCATATCAATACATTCGGAGGGAATCCAGCGGCATGTGCTGTTGCTTTAAAAAATTTAGAAATTATCGAAAGGGAGCAGTTAGTAGAAAGGTCTAAAAAACTAGGTGAAAGATTAAAGTTAGAAATGGATGAATTAAATAATCATCCAAACGTAGGTGATGTTCGAATTAAAGGATTATTAATAGGAATTGAGCTAGTAGAAGATAAACAGACGAAAGTGCCAGTTCAACCTGAAGTTCTTCAAAGGGTAATTAAGAACTGTAAAGAAAGAGGGTTAATTATCGGGAAAAATGGGGATACAGTTGCTGGTTTTAATAACGTTATTACACTTAGTCCCCCACTCAGTATGACTGACGAAGATTTTGAGTTTATGGTCGTAACAGTAAAAGCCTGTATTTGGCTTATTTAATCAAATAGGATAATAAGGAGGCGGCACTCGTGGACATTGGTATCCCAAAAGAAATAAAGAACAATGAAAATAGAGTTGCTATAGTTCCATCAGGTGTGAGTCATTTTACAGAGTCAGGCCACGATGTTTTTGTTCAATCTGGAGCAGGTATAGGTTCTGGATTTACGGATGAAGACTATCAAAAAAATGGGGCAAACATAGTATGGACTGCTAAAGAAGCATGGGATCAGGAAATGGTTATGAAAGTTAAGGAGCCATTGCCTGAAGAGTATCCATTCTTTAAAGAAAACATGATCTTGTTTACTTATTTACACCTTGCAAATGAACCAGAATTAACAACCGCATTACTAAAACGAAAAGTAACTAGTATCGCCTATGAATCAATTCAACTGCTAAATGGCTCTTTACCATTACTTACACCAATGAGTGAAGTTGCAGGTAGAATGGCAACACAGATTGGTGCACAATTATTAGAAAAGATAAATGGTGGTAAAGGAATCTTGTTATCGGGTATTCCAGGTGTTAGTAGAGGGAAAGTTACCATTATTGGTGGGGGAGTTGTAGGTACCAATGCAGCTAAAATAGCAATCGGGCTTGGTGCAGGTGTAACTATACTAGACGTTAATCCAGAAAGATTAAGAGAATTAGATGATTTATTTGGTAACTCGGTTCAGACTATGATTTCTAATCCGATGACGATTGCCGAATCAGTTAAGCAAGCAGACCTAGTTATTGGTGCAGTACTGATACCAGGTTATAGAGCACCAATTATTATAACAGAAGACATGGTTAAGTCTATGAAAGAAGGAACTGTTATTGTTGATGTGGCAATCGATCAAGGAGGAATTGTTGAAACAATTGATCGCATAACAAATCACGATTCCCCGACATATATTAAACATGGTGTTGTGCATTATGCTGTTGCGAATATGCCTGGAGCTGTTCCTAGAACGGCTACGTTAGGACTAACAAATGTAACGACCCCATATGCAATAATGATTGCGAATCATGGTATAGAAAAACTAGTTTCAGCAAATCGAGTTTTATTGAACGGCATTAATACAATGGACGGATTTGTTACGAATCGCGCAATAGCTGAAGTCCATGGTTTAAAATATTATGAAGTGGCAGCATTAATGATGGAGTTAACGTAGTAGTCAAAGCTTTTTCACAAAACTAAAAGTAGAAATCAATTTAACAATTGCTTCTACTTTTAGTTTTGTTTATTTTTGGTCATATTGATAAAAATGAGTGAAAATTTCATAAACAGTTGTTTTTAAAGAGAAAAAGGGTGAGAATAAGGGTTAAATCAAAAACTATTGTAAAAGAAAAAGGAGATTCATTATTATGCCAGGCACGATTCGAAATAATATAAAAATAGGCGCAAAGGTTAGAGTTGTTCAAAAACAGGACCAGTCTTCGGGGAAACTTACTGAGGGCGTTGTTTCAAGATTGCTGACTAATTCGCAAACACATCCACATGGTATCAAAGTAAAATTAGAGAATGGGATCGTTGGTAGAGTAAAGGAAATAGTGTATTAATAGACTATAGTTTATACAAAGTCTCTGCATCTATAGATGTAGAGACTTTTTCTATATCCTATGTAACACTCTATTTATTTTTTCATAGGATATAGAAAAAGAAATAATGGAGTGAATCATATGGTCAATCAAGATAAGTCTAAATTAAAGTTATTAATCCTAATTAAGGATTTTGATAAAATATATCTTAAACATAAAATGAAGTATGAAATGATTCGGGCCTTAGAACAATTCGCAGATGTGTATTACTGGAAACGTGATGGAGATATCTTGGATATTATTAAACAGATCGGAGTTAGACCAGATTTCATTCTACATTATGATATAGGATGGGAGAATTTCTTTTCACCAAAAATAACGAATCTAGATAAAATTGATATTCCAAAAGGTTGTTATGTTATTGATACGCATTGGTATAAGAAAAAAAGAGTAGACTATTTTACTAGTAATAAAATTGACTTAATCTTCTCGGTTACGAAGGACTCCTTTCTAAAGCACTTTCCTACTTTTGAGTCAAAGTTTAGATGGACTCCCTTCTCTATTTCACCTGATGTATTTAAAGATTGGGAGCAGGAAAAGACAATTAAATTTCTACTTATGGGATTAGTATATGATGGAACACGTAGAAGTCCTGCTAAAGGTCAATACAAATTTAGAGAAGAAGTACAGAGGCAAATGGAGAAAGTGGAAGGTTTTAAATTCATTCGACATCCTGGTCATCGCACACGAAAAAATCACATGGTGAATGAAGGGTTTGCTAAAGAACTAAATAGAGCTGAAATTTTCTTTACCTGCGGAGGTGCTAGGCAATATCCTGTTATGAAGTTCTTTGAAGTACCTGGGTGTAGAACACTACTTCTAGCAGAACCAAACCCCGATATTTTAGAACTAGGATTTACCGATAAGGAAAACTTTATCGCTTGTGATTCTAATGACTTATATGAAAAAGCACTCTATTATAGTGAGAATGAAATAGAAAGAAACAAAATAACGGATAATGGTTACAACTTTATTCATCAATACCACACAAATGCAGTTCGAGCGAAGCAGTTTATTAATTTTATGGAAGAATTTATTGAGGAAGGCAAATAATTCGGAAAATGATTCTCACATTTATGGTCATGTCTATCTTCAAGGTAGCAGTGCCTTGAGGTTGTAATATTATAAAAAGTGTAATGTTTTTTCTGACTTTTTATTTTATTGGAGGAATACTGCCTATTTTCGGTTCTGTTGCTATCCATACTAAGCCTAATACAATAACAAAACCACCAACGATCTGTGTAGTTGATATAATTTCATTAAAGAATAAAACACCTGTAGTAGTAGCGGATGCAGGGACAAAATACCGAAAGAAATTCGATTTTGTAGCGCCAACGTTTTTCATGGAAAGATTCCAAATTACAAAGGCAAAAACCGTACAAAAAAGGACATTATAAATTATTGCACCAAAAGTTATAGGTGAGAGTTCACCCCACGGGATGCTATCCCATCGACCAATTGTAAATGGGATTAAAAATAACGAGCCAAACAATATATACCAAGTTGTTACACGCATTGGGGAGTACTTAATCATTAGAGGCATACAAGCTAAATTAAATAACGCACCTATCAAACTAATAAATAGAGCAAGTAGATTCCCAAACATATATTCTGAACTTAAGTCAAAACCAGCCTTTCCACCCAAAATAATAAGTGAGACACCTATTAGAGCAACAAAGCCACCAATTGCTAAACGCACTGTCATTTTTTCTCGAGTAAATAAGGGTGCAAACAGAGCTGCGAAAATAGGCCAAGGTGCCACATTTAATAAGGAAGCATTAGCAAGGGTCGTATATTTAATCGAATACATTAGAAGTAATTCGAGAGTAGTTACGCCAATAAACCCAATAATCGCGATTTTTATAAGATCTTTCTTCATTACACCTACACTGCCTTCAGTAAGTTTTAGAATTATAAATAAAAAAGGCAGTGCTAATCCAAAACGTAACAGTACAAAAATCTCTGCAGGAAAAATATCCATTGCCCAGCGTGAGATACCGAAATTAACTCCCCAAATAATAGCTACTAAAATAAGTCCTATGTAATAAATTAGTTTTGATTGCACTGTAAATACCACCTATTCGTCGATAATATAGCAATTTTAAAATGTAACCGCTGTATTTTATTATATCAGTTGTTGCTTTAAAGAGTGTAATAAGAATAAGATTGTTTAAAAATATAAATTCCCATGTTGTAGAAAAAATTACATTTGTTAAGTTTTCTTTAAGCTTTTATATGTATTATCAGCTTAAGATAACAGGTCAAAAGAAATAATATGTAATGAGGGAGTTTTATAAATGAGCAAAATATCTAGATACATTAAATTATTTATTATTTCAATATGTGCAATGGTTTTGTTTGCGTGTAGTAATGATAATACATCTGAAACGGAAAGTAGCACAGAAACAGAAGTTGCAAGTGCTGTTGTGACGGAAAACGTGAGTGATTTGGTTAGCTATGATGACGATGATTACTTAACTGAATGGGATGAGGATGACGCAACATATATCGAATTAGATGGTAGTGAAATCCAAGCAGAAGGCGATGTTATCATTTCAGATGGATCGATAACGATAAAAACATCTGGAACTTATGTAGTCAGTGGTGAGCTAACTGATGGACAGATCATTGTTGATGCAGAAGATGAGGGTACAGTTCACTTAGTGCTAAACGGTGTAAATATTACGGATTCCAATAGCGCACCTATTTATGTGAAGCAGGCACAAAAAACGATTCTAACCATTCAAGAAGGTACAGAAAATGTGGTGACTGATGGTACAGAATATGTTTATGATGATGAAGAAGCAGAAGAACCAAATGCTGCAATATTTAGTAACGATGATTTAACAATTAATGGTACTGGGACATTGTCGGTACAAGCTAATTTCAATAATGGTATTACGAGTAAGGATGAATTAAAAATTGTTGAAGGTACTATTGATATTGTAGCAGCAGATGATGGATTAATGGGAAGAGATCTATTAGCAATCAAGGATGGTAGTTTTACGATTGATGCTGCCGGTGATGGTCTAAAATCAACACAGGATGAAGATGAAGAAAAGGGTAATATTGTAATCGAAAATGGAACGTTTGATGTTATATCTGGTAGTGACGGTATTCAAGCAATCAATTCCCTCTATATTGTTGATGGTACCTATAATTTTGTTTCTGGTGAAGGTAGCCCAGATACAATTGAAACAGGTGGCGGTATGGAACAAGCTTGGGGTGAAGAGGCAGCAACTACAACAACAGAAACAGAAGAACCAAGTACAAAAGGTATTAAAGCAACGGTTGATATTACAATAATTGGCGGAACATTTACAATGGATACACTAGATGATGCTGTGCATAGTAATGGAAGTGTTACGATCGCGGACGGTTCGTTTACTATTGCAACTGGCGATGACGGGGTGCATGCTGACTCAACAATTGACATATTAAATGGAACGATAAATATTACAAAAAGTTATGAAGGCATTGAGAGCAATATTATAACCATAGAAGATGGCGAAATTAACGTGGTAGCAAGTGATGATGGAATTAACATTGCTGGCGGTGACGCTGCAGCAACAGTAGAAGGTTACTCTGAATCAGAGGCTAATGGTTTAAATATCAATGGTGGATTTATAACAGTAGATGCTGAAGGTGATGGTTTAGATGCCAATGGATCCATTTATATGTCTGCTGGAACGGTGATCGTTAACGGTTCAACTAATGGTGGGAATGGTTCGCTTGATTATGATGGAGAATTTGAAATAACTGGTGGAACTCTCGTTGCAAGTGGTAGCTCGGCTATGGCGTTAGCAACTTCTGACTCATCCACGCAGAATGCGATAATGATGACTTATACGGAAACACAAGTTGCTGGTACAACAGTACATTTAGAGGATGAATCTGGAAATATAATCGTAACGTACACACCAAGTAAGGATTACCAAACTGTACTCATTAGCAGTAAAGATCTAGAGACAGACACAAGTTATACTTTATATACTGGTGGCTCCTCGACGGGTACTAATATTGGCGGTTTGATAACTGATGGTGATAACTATCAAGATGGTGAAGAGGTTGTAACTTTCACCCCAACAGAGACGGTTCAATGGATTGATGAATCGGGTACGACAACTGCTGGAAGCACTGGTGGTATGGGTAATATGGGCGGTAGGGGAGGAGCCGCCGGAGAGAGACCAGAAGGAGATTTTGGTGTGCCCCCTGAAGATGGAATGGAAAGAGGAGAAATGCCAGAAGGTGGATTTAATCCAAATGACACCAGTGAAACGGAAGAGAATACAGAAAGTTAAAAAACAGAAAAAGCCGCTGATAGCGGCTTTTTTCGTTTAAATAATCCCAAACAAGATAAAACCAATTGTATTAATGGCTAAGTTAGCACTTAAGTGAATCATCCATGAAGGATAGATAGTCTTGCTTTTTTCATTTACCCAATTGAATAGTAATCCTGCAATAAATAAACTAATAATTATCAAGATAAATAACAAAGGGGAGAACCAGCTTGTCATTATGGAAACGTGATATAGAGAGAATGCTCCAGCACTAAATACGTAAGCAACCTTTCTACTAGTAACACCTTTAAGTGATAAAAAAGCAAACCCTCGAAAGAAAAATTCTTCTAAAAGTGAATTAATAATAGATATGTAAAGGGCAACAAAAATAAAATTCGATTTTGATACGCCAATGTTGTTCTCTAAGGTTGCAGTTATATTTGAAAAATCAAAATAAGGACCGATGAGTAAATAGCTTCCGAAAATAAAACAATAAACTCCTATTGCTAATAGTATCGGGAATAGTGTCTGTCCCTTCTTTAACTGAAACAGCTTGCAAAAAGATGTATTTTTATCAATTAACGCATAACTGGCAGGGATAAGAAAAAATAGAATAAGTTTAATAGCAGATTTTATTGCGTAAATAGGTGATAGAACACTATCTATCCAAGCCATTATTAAACAGCCTAGAATAACAAGAATGAATATGGAAATTATGCTTTTATTTCTTTCCATGAGAAAAACCTTCTTTAATCTACGGATTTTATAAAGAATATAAATTCAATTTTATCATGTTACCAATATCCTTCATAATAGCTTGTGAAAATATAGTATCACAATCTTTTTTATAATAAATAATTTTCAATTTTAATGATATTACAGACAGATTAATGATAATATGGTTAATATATGCATTTTTAAAAGGAGGTAATGTAACATGAAGACAACATTTAATAACAAACCAAAAGGATTTGGAGAAATTCTTGATCTAACATTCCGAATTATCAAGAACCACTTTTCAAGTCTATTTCTCATTATGATTATATTCATGGGTCCAGTATTTCTTCTTCAGGCGATTAGTCAATTAATTGGTGGGAGAAATTTTTTTAGAGAGTTAGAGACTGGTGGAAATGTATTTGACCAGATTCTTAATTCGTACACGCAAACTGCTCAAGAAGTACCAATAGTAGAGAGTATGGGTACTATATTTATAGGATTACTTGCTATTTTATTCTATCCAGTTGCCTATGCAGCTATTATTATTTTAGTTAAGCGAATTAAAAACGATGAAGCTTATACAGTTGGTTCAGTAATAAGATCTGCATTCACACGTTTTTGGCCACTTTTATGGAGTACCTTATTGATTGGATTAATTGTTTTCGCAATTGTATTTATTCCACTCGTGATAGTTATTTCAATTTTAGCTGGTGTTGCATTTTTTGATCCAACTACTGGTATAGCGCCATTTATTGTTGCGTTAATATTATTTATTATTGTACTAATAGGTATGGGTATCGGACTTGGTTTATTATTTACTAAATGGAGCTTTTACTTGCCAGCTGTAGTCTTCGATAGAGTTGCACCAGGTTTATCGAAAAGTTGGATGTTAACAAAAAATAGAACATGGAAACTATTTGGTTTATATGTTGTACTGAGCTTAATTATAGCTGGTATTTCTATTGCAATTGAAATTCCTGCAAGTTTTTTGGGGATGAGTGTGCTATATAGTATTATCATAAATTTAGCAACATTAATTACATCAATTATCTTTACAGTAGGTTATGCTGTTATGTATTTTGATGCCGAAACACGCAATACAGCTGGTGATTTGAAAGATATGATCGATGAGTATCAAGATGATGTTGATCAATAAGGCAATTGTAATCAGTTAGGGTGAGAAAAATGACAAATATGAAACAAGCTAAAGATTCGATAGAAGAGATTTTGAGCCAACAAGAATATCAAGTTTATTATGAGGACAATAGGAATTTTATTCAAGTTTTGTGGGATGAAATTAAAGATTGGATTGAAGAGTTATTATCAAATTGGTTTTCAACCCTTCAGCCTACAAGCAGTATTGGTGATGCACTCATAATATTAGCATTACTTGTTGTTGTCATTCTTGTGTTGTTAGTTATCTTCTTATTAAGTCGAAATTGGGTTAGAAAGAAACGTTTAAACTACCGTCAACCACTACATCAGTTAAATGAGAAAAATTGGTTAAGTCATGATCATTTAAAGGAAGCGAATCGATTAGAGCAGAAAAAAGCATATAGTGAAGCGACACGTCACCTTTTTTTAACCTTTCTCTTGGTATTACATGAGAAAGAATGGTTGCAAGCCCGGATGTGGAAGACGAATTGGGAATATCACGATGAATTAAGACTGATCAAAAGTGATCTTGCAGATGATTTCTATCAGTTAGCTCTGTTCTTTGAAGAGGTAACATATGGAGAATATAATATTGAAGAAAAGGATTATCAGATCTATCGTGAACAAATTGAAAAATGGTTAGCCGAACTAAAGTCTATTAATTCATCAATAGAAAGAGAAGAGGGGTGAAGATAGCATGCCACAAGGGTATACACAACGGAATATTTGGATTTGGCTTGTTAGTCTGCTCGTTCTTTTTATTCTATTAAGTTTCTTTTTATTTAAAGAAGGTCCAGAAGAATATCCGGCTTATATTTCTGAGTCGCCAGCTCCAATGGGAACAAAAGCATTTTATACGTACTTGAACCAAGAGGGGTTCGATGCAGAACGTTGGATAAATTCACCAGAATCGCTTGCGCAAACTGAAGAAAACGAGCTTTTATTTATGATAGCCCCCCCTTTGTTTGCTGATGAAGTAGAACAGGAAAGCTATCAGACATATATGGAGGCTGGTAATACGATTGTTTTGTTAAGACAAAATCCAGATGGTATGTTTGATCTTGATACATCTTACATAGAAGGTGAATTAACGGAGGAATCTACAACACTTAATGGTATTGGAACATACGAAGCGCTTCTGCAGTCTCCTTTTAGAGTGAAAACAAAAGACGATGATAATGTGTTACTAATGGATGAGGAAGGCGAAGCAATCGCTATTGAACGCGATTATGGTAAAGGTAAATTAATTGTTATTACAGAACCTAATTGGTTAACGAATGAAACAATAACAGAGAACGAACATGTTGATATCGTGTTAAATCTTGTTGATGTTTCTACTTATTCATCAATTAAATTTGATGAGTATGTTCATGGAGCAGGAGAACGAATTTCTATCTTCACATTATATCCTCGTTGGCTTTTAACTTTTACAGTTGAATTAATCATATTGACCCTTTTATGGTTATGGTTAAAAGGTAAACGCTTTGGTCCAGTCATCGAGCCACGTGAAGCGACTGTGCGTTTTAGTGATGAGCGTCTAAAAGCGTTAGCGATTTGGTACATCAAAGGAAAAAGGTATCAAGATGCATTAAGCGTTCAAGCAAGTTACAATAAACAATTGCTACAAGAGAGATATGGAATCCCTTATCGAAAAAGTTGGGAAGATAGTATAGATGCGATTCATCGAGCCTTAACAGATATGTCTAGAAAAGAAATAGAAACGTATATTAACGGATTAAATGAAATCTTGGTAAAAGAGAAAATAACGAAACAAGAGTTTGTAGCTTGGTCTCAAAAAAACGATCGCATACGGAAAGAGGTGGAGGAAGGATGAGAGAACAATTAACATCCTTATTAGAACAATATGAAGCTCGAATTATTGGGCAAAAAACAAATCTTCGACTATTACTAACAGCATTACTAGCTGGTGGTCATGTATTAATCGAGGGTGTTCCTGGAACAGGAAAAACACAAATGGTAAAAACGTTAGCTAAGCTTGTTGGGGGAGACTTTAACCGAATTCAGTTTACGCCAGACCTTCTTCCAAGTGATATAACTGGGAGTACTATTTATAATATGAAAGAAAGTACATTTCAAACGTTAAAGGGTCCTATATTTACAAATGTATTGTTGGCTGATGAGATAAACCGGACACCAGCAAAAACGCAAGCTGCTCTTTTAGAAGCAATGGAAGAACAACAAGTTACTATCCAGGGCGAAACCTATCCTTTGTCAGACATGTTTTTTGTTGCAGCTACCCAAAATCCAATTGAGTTTGAAGGGACATACCCTCTTCCAGAAGCACAACAAGACCGATTTTTATTTAAGTTATTAATTGATTTTCCAAGCTTAGAAGATGAAACAAATGTATTAAAACAGGTGATTGAAGCCCAAATAGAACCTGAAGTGGAATCGTCTATATTTACCCCTGAATCTTTACAAAAGGTAAAACAAGAAGTGAGAAAAATTGTTATACAAGACAGCATTGCTGATTATATTATGCGAGTTGTCCGAAAAACAAGAGAAGTGGAAGCAATTCAATTTGGGGCAAGTACACGTGCTGCTATTGCAATTGGTAAAACAGCACAAGCTTGGGCTTATTTAGCTGGAAGGGATTATGTAACACCGGATGATGTTAAGATTTTGGCGCGCCCAAGTTTACGTCATCGTGTACAATTATCTCCTTATGCAGAATTGGAGGGAACGAACCTTGATGAGATTATTCAAGAATTGGTGGGCTCGATTCCTGTTCCAAGATAGAGGCATTCTTCCAACGTTTAAACTGCTTTTCATTACACTTATTGTGGCAACAGTTATTACATTTTCAGCTATTTGGCAGGTATCTTGGATTTTTATTGGTATTGCTAACGGACTATTTCTGTTAACAACGTTGATTGATTTATTTTTCTCACCTAATCGAAACCAATTAGAAGCGACACGTGTCATTGCACAGGAAATGGAACGCTATGAAAATCAAAAAATAACGATTAAGATTGATAATCAAAGCAAGTTTTCTTGTAATGTACGTTTTGTTGATGGTATTCCAACATCTTTTCAAACAATTTTCCCGGTCGATCAATCAGTTGTTTCTGGTCAGAATGTTATAGATTATAACGTTTTTCCACTTGTAAGAGGAAGTTATAAAATTGATAAACTTTATCTGCGCTATAAAAGCTTATTTGGATTGTGGGAAAAACAAAAGACATTTAAACTTGAGGAAACAATCAAAGTCATACCGAATTTATCAGAAACAAAGCGATATCTAGCGAGTTCCCAACGCTATCTGTTGCATGAAGGGTTGAAAGTGCGTAAACAAAAAACCGGTGTCGGTGAATTTGCTAAAGTTAGAAATTACGTAGTAGGTGACGATCCAAGAAAGATTAATTGGAGGCAATCTGCTAAATTACAAGAAGTTATGACAAATGATTATGAGCCAGAACACGGAAAGTATGTAACAATTCTTATTGATTGTGGAAGAATGATGGGTATTGAGTTACAGCATGGTAATCGCTTAGAGAAGTCAATCGAAGCAGCGATTACTGTAGCTGCAGCAGCATTGAAGAATGGGGATTATGTAGCAGTTGTTGCTTTTTCAAAAGACATTAAAGCTTTTGTGCCAGCAGACAAAGGTTTGGCACATCTAGATGTTATCTTAAAAGCAATTTATCACGTTCAAGTAGATGCTAGTGAATCTAATTACGTAAATGTTTTACAATATTTGCAAACGGTTCAAAAGAAAAGAAGCTTGTTTCTATTATTTAGTGATGTTCGCACGTTCATCCATGAAGACCATACTTTATTGTTTGTTAAGCAAGTGCGAAAAAGGCATTTATTTATGATGATTGGTATTGAAGATGAGCTTTTAAATAGAAAGGTAAAAGCTCATCCGGAAACAGCTGTAATCGCAATGCAAAAAACGGTAGCACAGAAGAATGTACAATTCAAAAAACAACAAATGATTAAGTGGGAAAATCAAGGTATGATAATGCTAGAAGCCCCAGAAGACAGGTTAGCAGTTACAGCTGTTTCACATTATATTGAGCAATTAAATCGTGGTATGCTTTAGGTTGGGCGCTTCTGTAAAAAGAAGTGCCCAACCACCATATATAGAATAAAACCAATTAGTGTTAAAAGTGCAACTACATATTTTATCTCAAGTGATAAATCAGCAGGTGTTATAAATCCTTCAATAATACCAGCAAGAATAAAAATTGGGATTGTACCGAGTAAAAGTTGTACAGAGCGAATTGTTTGAATCTTCAATTGATAGAGTCTTGATAAATTACCGGGCACAAATAATTTATAGCCCATTAATAAGCCTGCTCCACCGGCGATAAAAATCGCTAGTAATTCAATGATGCCATGTGGAACAATATATGCCCAAAATATATATGAATTACCTGAATTCCAAAACAAGGCAGCAAGTGCACCAATAATAACGCCATTATATATTAAGAGATAAATGGTTAAAAGACCAAAAGTGATACCACCAGCAAAGGCGAGAATAGCGACGCGAATATTATTTGTCATAATCTCTGCTGACATTAATGAAGCATTTACTGAACCTGCATTTTCTTCTAACTCACTCGGATCAGCAATACTTTGTGCCATATCATTAGGTAGAATACCGTTTATATGTAAGGGATTATCCAAAACAGATAAAAAGCTAGCTAATCCTCCAAAAAAGAATAACAACATTGCGATAACAATGGGTTTCCATTGATCAAGTAGCAAACCGACAAACTTTGTACTGAAGAAATAGTGTAACTGCTTCCAAGAAGATTGTTGCTTCTGATACAGAACGTTGTGTGCTTTAGAAACCATTCCATTTAGATAACCTGTTACTTCTTCATTTGGATAATAAGTTTGACAATACGATAGATTTTGTGCAGCTTTTTGATAAAGATGATCAAATTTATCAATAGTAGTACTTGTAATTTGGTTTCTTTTTTGTAAATCACTAGTTAATTGCTCAAGTTCTTGCCAATCTTTACGATGCTGCTGAATAAATTGTTTTAATTGCATGTAAACCACACCTACTTTTATAGAGATTGTATTATTTCTATTATATAAGCTATATAGTAAAATGAATAGCCTTTTGGAATAATTTTACTTGGAAGGAGCGAGAATTATGGAACAAGAACAAGTAAGTATAAAAACACCAGAATATGTTTCACTACAATTTTCAATCGCGGGATTAGGAAGTAGATCAGCAGCTTTTATAATAGATCAGTTATTTTTATTTCTATTGAATGGTTTAATCTTTCTAGGTTTATTTTTTTTGCTGGAATCTGATCTGGATCAAGATCTTATACTTTTATTTAATGGTTATGAAACATTCATTGCTGTTATAATCGTTATTATTTTTGTTTTAAACACGGGTTACTATTTATTTCTAGAATATTTTTGGGGCGGTCGTACGATAGGGAAAAAAATAATCGGCCTTCGAGTTATTCAAGACAATGGACACAGTATCACATTGCTTTCAAGTTTTATCCGAAATTTCCTGCGCATAATTGATTCGCTTCCAGCGGCTTATTTTGTTGGCATGTTACTCGTCTTTTTACATCCGAAACATAAACGGTTAGGTGATTTAGCTGCGGGTACAATTGTAGTTCATGAAAATATAACAAAACGTAAAAAGAAGAGAAAAAAATCGATTGAAAAGATAATATCTGCACGTGGTCTATCTAAAGAAAATCTTGTATTAGAAAGTTGGCAACAAAAAGCACTTGATCAAAAAGATTGGCATTTAATAAAGACCTTCTGTGAACGTTATGAAGGTTTGCCTATGCATGAAAAGTATCAACTTACCAACCAAGTGGCAACTATTATTTTCCCTAAAATAGATCGAACAGTTGATAACAAGGATACTGTTTATATAGAAAATACTTTATTTGTTTTATATCTATATATGAAAGACGAATGGGAATTTGAATTGTAAATGTTAATCTGTAAACAAGAAAAACCTATCTCTCAAGAAATTGAGAGATAGGTTTTTAGTTAAATAGAAAGAATCGACAAATGTATTACGACCATAAATATGTTATGCAATCCTTTAATTGATTAATGCTTGGAGTGGAGCAGGAATTCTACCACCACGTTGAATCATTTTTGCGGAACTGAAAGGATTGACACCCATAACAGGTGCACGACCTAGTAGACCACCAAATTCAACAACGTCTCCTTCTGTTTTTCCAATTACAGGAATGACACGAACTGCTGTCGTTTTTTTATTGATCATGCCAATTGCTGCTTCATCTGCTATGATTGCTGACAATGTTTCTGGTGTTACATCTCCAGTAAGTGCAATCATATCAAGGCCTACGGAACAGACACATGTCATCGCCTCTAATTTAGAAAGACTAAGGGAATTATTCTCAATTCCACGAATCATACCGTTATCCTCACTAACAGGAATAAATGCACCGCTTAATCCACCGACATAAGAACTTGCCATTGCTCCACCTTTTTTAACTGCATCATTCATTAATGCTAAAGCCGCTATTGTTCCATGTGTACCAACACTTTCTAAACCAATTTCTTCTAAAATTTCAGCTACACTATCGTTTGTAGCATTTGTAGGTGCTAATGAAAGATCCATAATACCAAATGGTACATTTAGTCGCTCGGCAACAACACGTCCTAACAATTCACCAGCTCTTGTAATTTTAAATGCTGTCTTTTTGATGATGTCGGCAACTTCACCAAGATCAGCATTTGGAAACCGTTTCAATGCATTTAAAACAACGCCAGGACCACTTACCCCTACACTTAATACCGCTTCACCTTCACCGGCGCCATGAAATGCTCCAGCCATGAATGGATTATCTTCAACTGGATTACAGAAAACAACGAGCTTCGCACAACCGATACTACTATTGTCTTTTGTTAATTCAGCAGTTTCTTTAATGATTGTACCCATTTGTTTAACAGCATCCATATTAATACCTGTTCGAGTTGTTGCGATGGATATGGAGGCACAAACACGTTCTGTCACACTAAGTGCTCTAGGAAGTGCATCAAGCAGTGTCTGATCGCCTTTACTAATGCCTTTATGTACTAAAGCAGAATACCCACCAATGAAATCGACACCCAATTTTTTGGCTGCTTTATCGAGCGTTTGCGCTAATTCAACTGCTTGATCAACAGTTGCTTTTCCTAAAATTTCAGCTACAGGTGTAATAGCTATTCGCTTATTAATAATTGGAATACCATATTCTTTTTCTACTTGCTCTGCAATCGGTTTTAGTTGATCCGCATATGAAGTGATCTTATCATATACATTTTGTTTTACTTTTTCAAAGTCTGAATCAGCACAATCTCTCAGGCTAATCCCCATTGTAACGGTTCTAATATCAAGACTTTCCATTTGTACCATCCGAATTGTTTCTTGGATTTCCGTAAAAGCTATTGCCATTATATTGTCACACTCCTTTAGATCCGATGCATTGCTTGAAACACGTCTTCAAGCTGTATGCTAATAGTTAATCCTAATTCTTTTTCAATTTCTTTAAATTGTTGAAGTAGTGCATCTAAATCTTCTCCACTTTCAATTTCTACTAGCATCATCATGGTGAAAAAATCCTGTAAGATTGTTTGGCTTATATCTAGTACATTCATTTTGTTTTCTGCTAATACATTTGTCACTTTTGCAATGATTCCTACTTGATCTTTCCCGATTACACTTACTACTGCACGCTTTTTCATGCAAATCACCTCACTATATAATTTAGAGTTATTTCTATAACCAATTAAAAAAGATTGGAATCTTTCTCCAATCTCAGTGATAATAACAGTAAACATAAAGGTTATGTCTAGTTTCTTCTGTCCTGTTGCCTGAGATTGTGAATCCTTCGGCGTCGTTTAAAAACGATCTCTCCAGAAGCTGCTCCTATTATAGTGTTACCCATAATAATCACTGCGATTATAAAATAAATAGATAAACAGATCGTACCAGTTTAGAACGTGGTCGTCAATATAATCTAAAGAAATTGGAAAGGGGTACCTTTCAGTTGAAAGGTACCCCTAGAATAACTTGCCATTTTCACAAGTAAAAATTTTATTTAATTTCTATTTATCTCATTAAATTGCCGCGGTATCTCCACCTGGAAGTTTTTACTAACCTAAACGATGTAAGCCCTACCTCTCCTACATCCTTACGACTCCAAAGTCGATCCAGTGTGAATAAGTCTTGCTAATTGTATATGGTTCCTTCATACACTTTCAAAAAACATTGGCAGATGCCATAATTTTAACTTGCTTCATTTTAAATTGCTTGGCTAAGCTCTAGAAAATATTTTATTACAAAAGCGTTGATTTGTCAAGTTGGTAGCTTTTTAAATAAGGTTTTGATTCCATTAGTAAGTTATGCACATAGTTATTTTGTAATTAAATTGATGTATTAATAGAATTTTTCAAAAAATTCAATTGCAAGATAAGCTAGCTTGTTATAAGTTTATAGAGGGAGTGAAATAATCCTTTAGATAACTAGTACGGCAGAGTTGCAAGGTAAAGAATTTCAACGTATGATAGAAAGAGGATTTTTAATTAAAAAAGGAGCGAAAATACTATGGTAAAACAACAATTCGGAGTAATCGGTTTAGCTGTAATGGGGAAAAATGTTGCCATGAATGTGGAGAGTAGAGGATATTCTTTATCTGTATATAACAGAACATTCCAAAAAACAGAAGACTTTTTGAAAAATGAAGCAGAAGGAAAAAACTTCTTTGGTGCAAAATCAATTGAAGAATTTGTTGATTCATTAGAAAAGCCTCGTAAGATCTTACTTATGGTTCAAGCAGGTGCTGCTACTGATGCAACAATAGAAACATTGAAACCTCTTCTTGATAAAGGTGATATCTTAATTGATGGTGGAAATACCTTCTTCAAAGATACAATTAGAAGAAATAAAGAATTAGATCAATCAGGTATTCACTTTATTGGTACAGGTGTATCTGGTGGAGAAGAGGGTGCACTTAAAGGACCTTCTATTATGCCAGGTGGTCAAAAAGAAGCGTATGATCTTGTTTCTCCTATCTTAGAGGCTATTTCAGCTAAAGTAGACGGCGAACCTTGTGTCACTTATATTGGGCCAAACGGAGCAGGTCATTATGTTAAAATGGTACATAATGGTATTGAATATGGAGATATGCAATTAATCGGTGAGGCGTACTTCATGCTGAAGAATATTCTTGGTTATGATGCTGATCAATTACACAAGGTGTTCGCTGAATGGAATAAAGGGGAATTAGACAGTTATTTAATTGAAATAACGGCAGATATTTTCACGAAAAAAGACGATGAAACAGGTAAGCCAATGGTTGATATGATTCTTGATACTGCAGGTCAAAAAGGTACAGGTAAATGGACTAGTCAGAGTTCGTTAGACTTAGGTGTTCCATTACCAGTTATAACAGAATCTGTATTTGCTCGGTTCATCTCTGCTATGAAAGATGAACGTGTGAAAGCAAGCAAAATATTAAGTGGCCCTTCAGCTCAGGATGCACCTTATGAAGGTGATAAGGATGAGTTAGTAGAAGCAATTCGTAAAGCACTTTATATGAGTAAAATTGTTTCATATGCGCAAGGTTTCGCACAAATGCGTGCAGCATCAGATGAGAATGATTGGAACTTACGTTATGGTGATATAGCGATGATCTTCCGTGGTGGCTGTATTATTAGAGCGCAGTTCTTACAAAAAATTAAAGAAGCTTATGATCGTGAACCTGCTTTAGCAAATCTATTATTAGATTCATACTTCAAGGGTATCGTTGAGGACTATCAAACATCGTTACGTAAAGTTCTTTCTATTGCGATGGAACGGGGTATTCCTGTACCAGGCTTCGCTAGTGCATTAGCTTATTATGATAGTTACCGTACAGAAACGTTACCAGCCAATTTATTGCAGGCTCAACGTGATTACTTTGGTGCACATACGTATCAACGAATTGATAAAGAAGGTACTTTCCATACAGAATGGTTAAGCTAATAAAAGTGAAAAGAAGCTATTCATCATCATGATGAATAGCTTCTTTTCTTACATTTAATTTAAGTTAAATTGTCCACCAATGAAAACCATCATTTTCTAATAGTTCGTCGGCTGCTTTTGGTCCGTTTGTTCCAGAAGTATAGTTCGGAAACTCATCGGAAGACTTTTCACTCCAAGCTTTGGAGATTATATCAACATATTGCCAAGATAATGCCACTTCATCCCAATGAACAAAATTAGTAGAATCCCCGTGTAAGCAATCATTGATTAATACTTCATAAGCTTCAGGACTATTTGATTTCTCTAATCCATTTTTCTCATATTGCATAACTATAGGTGTACTTGTTGTATCATAATCACCTTTTTTAGCGTTTAAATGAAGTGTGATGCCTTCATCAGGCTGAACACTAATTACCAATAAGTTTGGATCAATTGTGTCTCCTTTATCGGCATAAAGGTTCATTGGTAAGTCTTTAAATTGTACCACGATTTCAGTTGACTTTTTCTTCATGCGTTTGCCAGTCCGAATATAAAATGGAACACCGGCCCAACGGAAATTATTAATTACAAATTTACCAGCTACATATGTTTCTGTATTAGAAACTGGATCAACGCCGTTACTCTCTCTATATCCAATTTGTTCTTCGCCATTTATTTCACCTTTATCATATTGTCCTCGAATAAAGTGATCATCCACTTCTTCTACTGCTAATGGTTTTAGACTACGCAATACTTTAATTTTTTCATAACGAATGTCATCAGGATTTAATTTTGCTGGTGGCTCCATTGCCAATAAGGAAACAATCTGTAACATATGATTTTGAACCATATCTCTAAGCGCGCCAGAACCATCATAATAGCGTCCGCGCTCTTCAACACCTAATATTTCACTGGATGTAACTTGGATATTCGCGATATATTGATTGTTCCATAAAGGCTCAAATAAAGAGTTAGCAAAGCGAATGATTTCAATATTTTTAACCATTTCCTTACCAAGATAATGATCAATGCGGTAAATTTGATCTTCAGAGAACGCTTGTCGTATTTGATTGTTTAGCTTTTGAGCAGTTTCATAATTGTGTCCAAAAGGTTTTTCAATTACGAGTCTAGACCAACCAACAGTTTCTGTAAGACCTTCTGCATTTAAGTTGGCAGCTATTGTTCCAAAGAAATTAGGAGCCATTGCTAGATAAAATAGGCGGTTTCCTTCTGTTTCATGTTTCTCATCTAACTCGTTTATAAAGTTGTCTAATTTCTGATAGTGAGTCAGATCTTCCACATCAAATGGGTTATAATGAAAATGAGATGCAAACTGATCTGGATCAATATTGTCATCTTTAAACTCTGCTATTGACTTTTTAATATTCTTTCGGAAATCTTCATTTGTTAATGGTCTACGTGCGACACCGATAACAGCGAAGTTTTCGGATAATTTACCATTCCGATATAGACGGTATAAAGAAGGATATAGCTTTCGGTTGGCCAAGTCTCCTGTAGCCCCGAAAATAATGATTACTGCTTTTGGCGTATTAAGTGTCATGGACTTTTACTACCTCTCTTTAATCTAATATTTTGTTTAATATACGAAAAGATCCCATGTATATTAATTGAAAGTAAAGCTTCGTTAAAACGTAGGACCTCTGGATGTATAAAGTATTTGTGTTAATAGCTTCTTATACAATATCATGTAAGCTGTTATTGATAAACTATTTTACATTATGTAACGCTAAAGTTTATAATTTACTTTTAGTGTGTATGTACTATATTATCATGTATTCTGAAAATAACAAATAGTTTAATCGGAGGTTACTAATGAAAAAATACAAAGGTTTTTTAATCGATTTAGATGGAACTGTTTATAAAGGAACTGAAAAAATTGACGAAGCAATTCAATTTGTTAAAGAATTAGAAAAACGTAATTTACCATACTTATTTTTGACTAATAATTCTACAAAACATCCAAGAGATGTTGCACAAAAACTACAGGATATGGATGTTCCAGCAACAACTGAACATGTTTTTACAACGAGTATGGCAACAGCGACATATGTCGCTGAAATAAAACCAGGGGCACGTGTATACCCAATAGGTGAAGAGGGTTTGCATCTTGCTTTAGAAGAGCAAGGTTTAATAATTGCGAATGAAGCTGTCGACTTCGTTGTAATGGGCTTAGATCGAGCCATTACATATGAAAAATTAGCAATTGGTGCTTTAGAAATAAGAAATGGTGCTGCTTTTATTGCGACAAATGGAGATGTTGCTTTACCATCTGAACGAGGTTTTTTACCAGGGGCAGGTTCGCTAATTTCCGTTTTATCAGTAACAACAGGTGTAGAACCAAAATTTATAGGTAAACCTGAGGGGATTATTGTGGAACAGGCGTTAGAAGTTTTAGGAACAACTAAAGAAGAAACCATTATGATTGGTGATAATTATGCTACTGATATTTTAGCTGGAATTAATGCCGGCATCGATTCGTTATTGGTTCATACTGGCGTGACAACAAAAGAAGATTTAGTTAAAATTCCAGTTAAGCCTACATATACAATTGGTAGTTTATCTGAATGGACATTAGAATAAATAGTTCGGATTTTTCTAGGAGAGGTGAGGTAGATGGCAGATTTAAATTATGAAATTATTGAAACGATTGGTGTAATATCTGAATCGGCTAAAGGGTGGAACAAAGAGCTGAACCTTGTTTCCTGGAATAAAAGAGAACCCAAATATGATTTACGTGATTGGTCTCCTGATCACGTAAAGATGGGTAAAGGAATTACTTTGACGAAAGAAGAGATGGAAAGTCTTCGAGATTTACTTAATAAGGATTAAATATTTATTAAGCTTTGGTAAGCATCATTGCGTTTCATCTTACGAACTTGATGATAAAAGCAATGTAACTTAGCGCGTTTGAAATATACTGCTGTTCCCACGGAAAGTGAAACTATTTGCTGACGTAGCGAGTAAGACCAGAACGTTACGTCGGAGTCTATAGTTGTTTCGTAATATACTACAATCTTTTAGAAAGCAGCCTCTTCTTAGGATTGTCAAGCAATATGACAGCTATTCGCTAAGCTTAAAACAGTCAACGAGTAGCACTTATGTTTTGTGAGAAAGTTGAGGATTTGGTTAAACGGAAGAAAAGCTTGGACTATTTTTTAGTCCAAGCTTTTTCTTTCATTAGATTACTTTACGGCCTTTTGCAACTTGTTTATCATTTTTAATGAGCGTCCTGTTCCAATTGCTACTGATTCCAAAGGATTTGGTGCAAGATGTACAGGTACGTGGACTTCTTTTTCAAGCCATTCTTGCATACCATGTAATAATGCACCACCACCAGTGATTGTAACACCGCGATCAACAATGTCTCCACTTAATTCTGGAGGACAACTTTCTAAGGTAGCATGTATTGTCGCTAAAATAGATTCTAATGATTCACGTATTGCTTCTTGTACTTGTGTGGAGGTTACAGTGATAACTCTAGGCAATCCTGTCACAAGGTCACGGCCTCTAACTTCCATTGATTCCTCTTTATGGTCAATTAAAGCATGTCCAATTTCTATTTTTACATTTTCAGCAGTTCGTACACCAATTAATATATTGAATTTCCGACGGATGTATTGAATGATTTCCTCATCCATTCTATCCCCACCTGTTCGGACAGATCGACATGAAACCACGCCGCCAAAAGAGATTATAGCAACTTCACTCGTTCCTCCACCGATATCGACAATAACACTTGCAATTGGTTCCTCAACTGGCAGGTCAGCACCAATTGCAGCTGCGATAGGCTCTTCAATTATATGAACTTCTTTAGCCCCATAGCTCTTGACGGCATTATGAATGGCACGACGTTCAACTGAGGTACTACCTGAAGGAGTGCAAACCACAATAGTAGGTTTACGCATGGATACACCAGCCACTTTGCTTACTTTCTTTAAAATTTCTTTTAATAATTGTGCCGTAATATCATAATCTGCTATTACGCCATCCTTCAAAGGCCGAATGGGTACAATATTTCTTGGTGTTTTACCGACCATTTCCTTTGCTTCTTTGCCAACAGCTATTACTTGATTATTTCTAGTATCAATAGCTACCACGGAGGGTTCATTTAAAACAATTCCTTTTGATTTCGTATAAACCAATATATTCGCAGTACCTAAGTCAATTCCAATTTCTGCATTTGAAAACATGATGTTCCTCCAATGATGTTTATATTACTATTCATAGTTATTCTCTTTAATTGCATTTTTTATGGGGGCTAAATCACATGTTTTTATATGAATTTTACTAAAGTGTCATCTAACCTCAATTTAGCTATTGTAACATCTAAGAAATTACATACAAACTAGGATGTTCTCTTATATAAAAAATAATATATAATAAGAATAAAGGATGTGAATAAATTGAAATATCAAATTGTTTCTCTAAATATTGGACAACCCAAAGTTCGTGAATTACAAGGGAAAATGGTTGAAACTGGATTTATTAAGGAACGTGTTACGGAATCTATCTGGTTATCGAAAACAGGTTTTAATGGAGATGGTCAGGCTGATCTGAAAAATCACGGTGGGCTAGATAAAGCAATCCTGCTATATCCTTATGATCATTATGCTTTTTGGGAGGGAAAATATAATCGTAAATTTAATATCCCTGCCTTTGGTGAAAATCTAACAATCGAGGGATTAACGGAAGAAACAGTTTACATTGGTGATGAATTTGAGTTAGGTGAAGCAATTATTCAAGTTTCTCAACCACGACAACCTTGTTTTAAAATAGCTGGTGTACATCAATTAAAGGATATAACAGCTTTGGTTACTGAAACAGGTTATGGAGGTTATTATTGTCGGGTGATCAAGGAAGGTTATGTTTCTTCTAAAGATACTTTAAAATTCAAAAAGAAATATAAAAGGGAATTCTCAATTAAGAGCGTACATAATCTTTTATTCCACGATCGTGAAAACCAACATGCTATGAAAGAGTTGTTGCAGGTTGATTCACTAGCAAACAGTGTTAAGCGTACATTGAGTAAACGTATAAAATAAGTTGAAAATGGTCTTAACCCATGAATAATATGAATAATATGAATTATCTGATAACTAATTCTATTAATAAAATTATAGAAGCTTTTTTTTCTGACAGACTTTATGTATACTTAAACAATAGGAATTACATAAATTGAGATAAAAGGTGAAAATATGACAATATACCCTGTAGACAATGTTTCCATTTATCAAAAGTTAGAGACCTTAATTGAACAGCTTCAAGCTACATCAAATAAGGAAGATATAAAAGAAATCGCACTAAAAATAGAAACGTATTTAAAAACAGGTATACAAAAAACACAAGCGTTAAATGGAGCTGTTAGTGAAGCATTCCGACTGATGATCATTGATCAGAAAGGTTACATTACATACATTGATGATGATTTTTGTGAACAGCTTGGCTATGAGAAGGAAGAATTGTTATACCATCATTATCGGACGCTTCATGCTGGTGTCCATGATGCATCTTTTTATGAGAGTATGTGGATTACAGTTGAATCAGGCAAGGTATGGCAAGGGGATATCTGTACAGAAACAAAGAAGGGTGCGATGGTTTGGTACCGGACGAAATTAGTACCACTAGTTGATCCGACAAACCACACAAAAACGTTTGCTGTATTTCGTACATATATTGATGATATAAAAAAAGATGAAACACAGCTGGTTGAAGCTTTAAATGATGATTATCATAAGGTTTTTCAACAATTGATGAACTTAGTTTTTCGTGTTCAAAAAAACAAACAATCTGGAGAATATCGTTTTTCATTAATTGAAGGAAAATTAACAAAAAAATTAGCTATTTATAATGACTATACATACGATCAACCATTAGATGCTGTTTTTGGAACTACTGATCATGAATGTATTATAGAAAAATTTGATCGTGTTTATGCTGGAGAAGAAGTTACTTTTAAACATCAACATGGATCGCTTTATCTTTATTCTATGCTTTCCCCAATCATGGAAAATGGTGAAGTTATTGAGGTAGTAGGATCTTCAGTTGATATTACCTCATTAGAAGAAGCAGAACAGCAAATAAGACATTTAGCCTTTCACGATCCACTAACAGATTTACCAAATCGAAGTAAATTAAGAGAAGACATGAAATCATTAGTAAAGAAGGCAGAACAGTCAAGTTCTTTTGCAGTCTTGTATTGTGATATCGATCGACTCAAGTACATAAATGATACGTTAGGTGAATTTATTGGAGATCAAGTAATCCAAACGATTGCCAAGCGGTTGGAAAATACAATAGATGATAAAGGTAAACTATATCGTTTTGGTGGAGATGAGTTTGTTGCTTTAATAGAAGGCTCAAAAACTGAGATCAATTTAATGAGTAAAGCATTATTGAACCAAATAAAACAGCCACTAACACTTCATGGTAATGAGTTTTTTGTAACTTGCTCTATCGGTATAAGTTTCTTTGGCGACGATGCAACAACTGCAGATGAGTTAATGAATCATGCAAGTATTGCTGTTCATTATTGCAAAGTCAATGGTAGAAACAGTCGTTTAGTGTATACGCCGAGTATGGATGAAATGTATAATGATATTCTTCTCATGGAGGGTGAAATTCGCAAAGCATTATATCATGATGATTTTCAGTTATACTATCAACCGCAAATTAATGTGGAAACAGGGGAAGTAATAGCTTTAGAGGCATTAATTCGGTGGTCTCATAAAGAAAAGGGGTTTATACCACCTAGTGAATTTATTCCTCTTGCTGAAGAAATTGGTGTAATAATACAACTAGGGGAATGGGTAGTTCGACAAGCATGCATGCAACATGTTAAATGGGTTGAAAAAGGTTATAAGCCCGTTCGAATTGCAGTAAATGTATCTGCAATTGAATTGCAACGATTTGATTTTGCTGATCAAGTAGCCATGATAATTCAGCAAACGAATATGGATCCAAATTACTTAGAAATTGAAATAACGGAAAATAGTGTGATGCAGAATACGGAAGATTGTATTAAAACAATGAATACATTACGTGCTATGGGGATTTCGTTATCAATTGATGACTTTGGAACAGGTTATTCATCATTTGGTTATCTGCGGAAATTCCCAATCAACTATTTGAAAATAGACCAATCATTTGTCAAAAATGCATTGACTGAATCTAGCAGTGCGGAAATTATTAAAGCAATGATTCAAATTGCACACACTTTTGGTTTAAAAGTTGTTGCAGAAGGTGTAGAAGAACAAAAAGTGCTAGATCTATTACAGAATCAAGAATGTGATTATTATCAAGGTTACTTCTTTAGTAAACCAGTACCAGCTGATGCACTTGAAAGATTGTTATATAAAAAAACTTCTTAGTCATATACATATTCAACCAAAAAAACATTTTAAAATATCTTAGATTAAACAAATCCCTCATCCTACTAGTAGGATGAGGGATTTGTTTAATTACATATTTACTGTTTGTTTTTTGGTTCTTTTCTCTTCCTTGATAATTTTTAAGAAATGTTTTGTTTCTGCTATAACAACTCCAGATAATCCAAGCAATCCAATCAAGTTAGGGAATGCCATTAATCCATTCATTATATCTGCAATACCAAAAACCACATCTAAGCTAGCAATTGATCCGACAAATACAAAGACGATAAATGCTATCCGATAATAAGTAATAGCATTATCGTTAAACAAATAGCTAAAACATTTTTCGCCATAGTAGGACCATCCTACAAGAGTAGAAAAAGCAAAAAATATTATACCAATTGTAACAATATAGCCACCTGCAGAACCTAGAAATGCTTCAAAAGATGCAGAAGTTAAGTCACCACCTTCTAAGCCAGTCATATAGAGGTCTCCCATCACAATTGTTACACCTGTAATAGTACAAACAATAATAGTATCTATGAACACCTGTGTCATCGATACAAGTGCTTGGCGTCCAGGATAGTCTGTTTTTGCTGCCGCAGCCGCAATGGGTGCTGATCCAAGACCTGCTTCGTTTGAGAATACACCACGTGCAACACCATAACGTATAACTGAACCTAAAATACCACCACCTAGCGCACTTCCTGTGAATGCATCATTAAAGATAACTTGAAAAGCACTGGGAATTAGTTCGAAATTTAAGATCATAATAATTAGTCCACCAATTACATAGAAAAGTGCCATAATAGGTACAAAAAATGCGGTAACTCGACCAATACTTTTAATGCCACCTAATATAACTAAACTAGTAAGAGCTACAAGAATGATTCCAGTTACCCAAGTTGGCATATTGAATGTTGTTTCTACAGCGCTAGCAACAGATTGAGCCTGCACCATGTTGCCAATTCCAAAAGCGGCAATTGATCCAAAAATAGCAAATAAAACACCTAGCCATTTCATTTTCAATCCGTGTTCAAGGTAATACATTGGTCCGCCTGACATTTCGCCTTTACTGTTGGTGGTCCGATATTTTACTGCCAAGAGTGCTTCGGCATACTTGGTTGTCATACCAAATACAGCAGTGATCCACATCCAAAATACTGCTCCTGGTCCACCGAGTACAATTGCAGTTGCTACACCAACAATATTACCAGTTCCGATCGTAGCGGCCATTGCAGTTGACAACGCCTGATAGTGACTAATGTCACCCTTCTCATCTTTATTCTTTGAAGGAGAGAAAGCTAACTTTAATGCATAAGGTAATGCCCTTATTTGCAAAAATCCTAAGCGAAACGTTAAATAAATACCTGTTCCGACTAATAGGATAAGTAAGGGTGGCCCCCAAACCCAACCGCTGATTTGATTGATTGTATCTAATAGCAAATTATTTTCCTCCTTTTCTTTACTGTTTAAATTTTCTGAAATTTTAGAACGAAAGTCAATAGGTATTTTTGTCGAATTAAACTTTCTTCTATAATTAGGTAAAATTTTAAAAAAACGATATAGTTGCGTATAATAGGAGTAAATCTAATCGATTGGTGGTATATAAAAATGATAAAGGTTTTATTTGTTTGTTTAGGAAACATTTGCAGGTCGCCAATGGCGGAAGCTTTTTTTCGTGATTTAGTTGAAAAAGAAGGACTGGCCAACCAATTTATAATAGATTCAGCAGGAATCGGTGCATGGCATGTTGGGCTACCACCACATGAGGGGACAAGAAAAATGTTGGATGAAAAGCAAATTTCTTATCATGGAATGAAAGCTAGACAGGTTTCTGAAGCTGATTGGCAAGAATTTGATTATATTATTGCGATGGATGAGCAGAATATTCATGACTTGGAAGAAATAAAGAAGAATGCTGAGGGAGTTAAAGTTGCCAAGTTAATGGACTATGTTGATGCGGCAAAGGAAAGAAATGTACCAGATCCATATTTCACGAAGAAATTTGATTACACATATCAGTTAGTAGAAAGTGGTTGTGAGGCTTTGTTAAAAGCAATTAAACAAGAAAAACAAATAAAAGGGGCGTTATAAATGGCAAAAGGATTAATGTATAAAGGTATGTTGTTAGGTGCGATTGTAGGAGGATCAATAACTTTATTAGACCGTACTACACGAAAAGAAGTGATAACTGGACTAAAGAAAACAAAAAATAAAACATTTTATTATCTAAATCATCCATCAGTTTATATGGGTAATTTGCGAATGCAATGTGAATCTGCTACAAATACACTTTTAGATGGTATGAATACGACAATCAAACTAATTAACAAAGTTCAAGAAACGCTGGAGGAAACAGAAAATAAATCAGTAAAATAGATGGTGGGGATAATGTGCAAAATATAATCACATTCGCAAAACAATTATTCAAACGATTTAATGATGATGATGTTATTGGCCTATCCGCACAGTTAGCATATTTCTTTTTATTATCTTTATTTCCGTTTTTGATATTTTTAGTTACCTTAATAGGTTATTTACCATTAGATTACCAGGATATACTAAACTTTATGGCAACGTATCTACCTGCTGGAACTTTTGAACTTATTGAAGATAATATCGAACAGATCGTTAATCAAAGAAATGGTGGTTTGTTGTCTATTGGTATTATTGGTACGTTATGGTCTGCTTCAAATGGAACCAATGCTATAATGAATGCTTTTAATAAAGCTTATGATGTGGAAGAAAACCGTTCATTTATTGTCTCGCGTCTGATAGCGATTGTTTTATTGTTGGCAATGTTGTTAGTTATTATTGTTGCTTTTCTATTACCGATATTTGGTAAGGCGATAGGAGTATATGTATTTTCGTTTGTTGGGATATCAGGTGGATTCCTAGAAGTTTGGGATGCCTTGAGATGGATTATCTCTTCAATGGTTTTCTTTATTGTGTTTTTAGCTTTATATATGTTAGCACCTAATAAACGTATTCATATAAAAGATGCTGTAATTGGAGCGTTATTCGCAACTATAGGTTGGCAAATGGTTTCTTTAGGGTTCTCGTACTATGTAAGTACAATAGGAAATTATTCAGCTGCATACGGTAGTCTTGGTGGTGTTATTGTTTTAATGATTTGGTTCTTTATTTCAGGGGTTATTATTATTACTGGTGGAGAGATTAATGCAATATTAAAACGAAGAAGAGGAGAGAAGAGCTGATTAGTCAGCTCTTCTTTATTTAAACGGAATCTAAAAACTAATTACGTATAGTACAGACGGAATATTTTTTTATAACAGAAAGAATAATTATTGTAATAGTGGGAATAAACTGTTATATTTTTAATCAGGAAATAATTATAACAATAAAAAGTGAGGTATGTTTATGTTTAAAAAGTGGTTTTTGTTAATAATGATAATGGGTTTAATGACCCTTACCGCATGTGGACTTTCAAATGGTGATGAAGATACATCAGAAAGTGTTCCATCTGAATCAACGGCTATTTGGGATGAAATTCAAGAAAAAGGTGAAATTGTCGCTGGAACATCTGGTACTTTAATTGCTGCATCTTATTACCCCGAAGAGTCAGAGGATGTATTAACAGGCTATGATGTTGAGGTTATGAGAGAAATCGGGAACCGACTTGATTTGGACGTAACTTTTGAAATTATGGGAATAGATAGCATGTTACCTGCTGTTAATAGTGGTCGTATTGATGTTGCAGTAAATGATATCGAAGCTACAGATACGCGCAAAGAACAATTTAACTTTTCAGAGCCATACAAATATTCTTATTCAACAATGGTTGTAAGAAAAGATGATTATTCTGGAATTAACAGCTTAGAAGATTTAGAAGGTAAAAAAGCAGGTGGTGGAGCAACAACAATCTACAGCCAAATTGCAGAGCACTTTGGTGCTGAAGTTGTCACATATGGAAATGCTCCAAATGAAGCGTACTTAAGAGATGTTAATAATGGAAGAACAGATGTAATTGTTAATGATTATTATTTATCAAAGTTTGGTGTAGGTGCCTTTCCTGAATTTGATATCATGCTACATCCAAATTTAAAATTCCATCCGACTGAACAGGCTGTTATAATGTCATTAGAAGCAACAACATTGCAAGAAAAGATTAATGAAGTTTTAGCAGAAATGCGTGAAGATGGAACGTTAACCGAATTAGCAACTGAGTTCTATGGAGAAGATGCCTCTCAAAAACCAGAAGGTGAAATTGAAGAAATTGAAGGTCTTGATTTGTAAAGGAGTAGCTAAATGAATTTCATAACGAAGATTTTTGATGTTGAATCAGCGATCGCCAATTTTCTGTTCATTTTAAGTGGTCTACCAATGACAATTGCTGTCTCTTTCTTAGGGATGGCACTTGGTTTAGTCTTAGGGTTGTTTCTTGCATTAGGTAGGAGTTCAAAGCGAAAGTTTTTACGATATCCATCTAGAGTCTATATTTCATTTATGCGTGGTACACCCATCCTTGTGTTTTTATTTATCTTGTATTTTGGTCTACCAGAAATTGGATTGGAATTCACAGCATATCAAGCAGCGGTGCTTGGATTTGGTTTAAATAGCGCAGCATATATCGCTGAAATAAATCGCTCTGCCCTAAATAGCGTAGATGACGGTCAATGGGAAGCGGCTTTAACGCTCGGTTTATCTTATGGAAAGACACTAAGAGGTATTATCTTACCACAAGCAGCCCGAATTGCTATTCCTCCGTTAACAAATATTTTCTTAGATTTAGTGAAAGCAACATCACTAGCAGCCGTTATTACCGTACCAGAGTTATTTCAAAAAGCGCAAATCGCTGGTGGGAGAACATTTGATACGCTAACCATGTATATTGTAGTGGCTTTAATCTATTGGCCTTTATGCATTCTAATTTCAATTTTCCAGGAAAAGCTTGAAAAAAAGTACAGCCGTTTTGTAAACTAGAGTTAGCTTAAAAGAAAGCGGTGTAAATAATGGGAGAACGTGTGGTTGTTTTAGGTAGTTTAAATATGGATATTGTGGTATCAGCAGCACGGAAACCAGAAGTTGGAGAAACAGTTCTCGGTGAAAGTGTTCGTTATGTACCTGGAGGAAAAGGTGCAAACCAAGCTATAGGATTAAAACAGTTAGATGCAGATAAAAAAATGCTTGGTGTAATTGGTGATGATATTTTTGGTGAGAAAATAATGCAACAGTTACATCAGTTGACGATCGATCGTCAACATATTAAGCAAGTAAATGGTACTGCTACAGGAATTGCGACTATTATACATACACCTAAAGATAACAGTATTATTGTTGTTCCAGGTGCAAATACTGCTTGTACAACAGCTTATGTAGATGAGGTAGAGGCTGTCATTGCAAGCGCGGATGTTTTACTTATGCAGTTTGAGATACCATTAGAAACAGTGAAATATGCACTGCAATTAGCCAAAAAGAATAATGTTACTACGATCGTTAATCCTGCACCTGCACAAGAATTGACCGAAGATTTGTTGAGATATATTGACTATATTACACCAAATCAAAGTGAACTAGCTGTTTTATTAGATAACGCAAATGAAGACCTTGAAACAATATTTAAACAATGGAATCGAAAACATACCACGGAGCTAATTGTTACATTAGGTGAAAAGGGTTGCGCTTATTGGGATGGTGAAAATGTAATAAAAATTGCTGCAAAGCAACTAGGTGAAGTCCGTGACACTACAGGTGCAGGTGATGCCTTTAATGCAGGATTAGCTTATGGTATTTCGAAAAGATGGACAATCAGACAGTCCGTTCTTTTAGCAAACACGGTTTCTGGATTAGCTGTAACCAAATTTGGTGCACAAGCAGGTATGCCAACCAAACAAGATGTAAATAGATTTTGGATTAATAAATTGTAAGAAAAAGAGACAGTTACTGTTATGATGCGCGCATAACGTCAACTGTCTCTTTTTTTGATGCAATGGCTAGCATTACAATTAATAATAAAGCTATAATAACATAAAAAAACGATGTATTAGGAAATAATTCAATAAACTTTCCACCGAGAAACGGACCGGTAATACTTCCTAAACTAAAAGCAATACCGCACATAATATTCCCTGCGGGTAATAAGGCTTTAGGTAGTAAATCAGCCATATAGGAGACTCCAAGTGAATAGAGTGAACCAAGGAACATGCCAGCACCTGCAAACGTGACAAATATCCATACAACCGAGTCTTCTAATAGTGCACCAATAAAGAAAATGAGGATGCCACAAGTGATTACTAAAAGTAGCATTCGTTTTCTACCTATTTTATCACTAGCTATTCCTAAAGGAATTTGAGTAATTAAACTAGCTAATGAAAAGAAGGGGATAACGAGAGAAATTAGATTGACATCATGTCCAATTCGTAATCCATAGATAGGGAAAATACCGTGTAAGCTTGCCTCTAAAATTCCATAGGCAAAGGGAGCTAATAAAGCAACCCAAGCAATTTTACCAGTCTTGATAAAACGTCCAATGGAGGACTTCATTTCAACTGTTTCAATCCCATCATTTGTATTTACAAATTCATTTCGAACGAAAAACATTAATGACCAGACGATAAAACAAAGAGTTGCTGCAACAATAAAAGGAAGGCTCTCGTGAATGGTGAGCAATCTTGTCATGGTCGGACCTAGTGAGAAGCCTAGACTAAAAAACAACCCATAATAGGCAATTATTCTACCACGACGCTCAGGTGGTGCAGTCGAGGTAATCCACGTTTGTGTTGCAAAGTGTAACATGTGATCACCAATTCCAACTAATAAACGTAGAATGAACCAGAACCATAGTGCTTGCCAAATTGGAAAGAAAGCCAGTGATGCTACTACTAAAAATCCACCAATTAATATAATTGGTTTATACCCTAGTTTTTGTAAAGGTTTCTCCATGAATGGTGATGCAAGTAAAACACCAATATAAAGGCCTGTAGCATGTAAACCATTTACCGAAGATGATACCCCGTTTTGTTCTAAAATAATCGCAAGTAAGGGTAATAACATACCTTGTGAGAATCCGGAAATTGTAACAAAACTAATTAAAATCCCAAAACGTACCTTAGATGACACCAATTCTTCGTACCTCCGATCTCATCTGAATAAATTATGTAAAAAAAACACGATAATTATAATTTAAAGCTTTTTATGTCAAAGGTCAATTTGAAGTTAATTGCTAAAATACTGTGTAATAGTAATTTAAAAAGGGAACAGACTAATACCATAGTAATAAAGGAGTGGTATAGATGGAATTTCAATATAAGGAAGCTGGAATGAGGGTCAATCTCCCTTATGGTATGTTAAATATTTCAAGCGATGAAGATTTTGGATTTCAACCTTCCGAATTGATGGTAGCGTCAATTGCTGGTAATAGTGCATCTGTATTTATGAAAGTTTTAGAAGAACAAAGGGTAAAAGTAGATGATATATTTATTCGTACTGAAATCACTAGTAATCCAGAGGAAACAGATCGTATTGAAAAAATAAACATACATTATGTTATTAAAGGGAAAAATCTGAGTGATGATAAGTTATATAAGCATTTAGCTGTAGCTAGAAAGAAATGTTCCATGATTCGTTCAGTTGAATCAAGCATTGAAATTGAAGAAAGTATTGAATCGATCGAATTAAGCATATAAACTGAAAGAGCCTATTCATTTCATTTTGGATAGGCTCTTTTTTACATAAGAAGTATTATAAAAAAAGTAATTGATGGGGAGACGAGGAAGTAATGAAGAGCTTTAAAGTTCGTTCAATCTTTTTTTTAGTTGGTATAGTTATTCTATCTTTTGGTATCTCGATGACGATAAAGGCAGATCTAGGAGCTGGGGCTTGGGATGCGTTAAATGTAGGATTATCTAGTGTAATTGGTTTAACGGTAGGAAGTTGGGTAATTATTATTGGTTTGCTTTTAATGCTAGTAAACGCTTGGATTGTGAGAGAACGACCTGATTACTTTGCGATTATTACAATATTAGTGATAGGATTGATGATTGACTTCTGGTTATTGATTGTAATGGAGTCATGGAATTTCTCTGGTCTAATAGAACAATTATTTCTGCTACTTATAGGTATATCTGTATTAGGATTTGGAGTGTCTATCTATTTACAACCAAAATTTTCTCTGAATCCAGTTGATGGTTTCATGGTCGCGTTGAAGAAGAGGTTTCATTTAAGTACAATGGTTGCTAAAACGTTGACAGAGGCTACTGCTCTTGTTATCGCATTTTTAATTGGTGGTCCTATCGGTGTTGGAACATTTATTATATTATTTGGTGTTGGTCCTGCTATTCAGTTATTTGAGCCAACAGCAAATCGTATGGCTACCTATTTAGATAATGGTCAAAAAACCATCTAGTGTATATTTTAGTTAATTAAGAAAAATACTATCCCTAAATGTTTAGGGAAGGAATTGAAAGTATGAGAAATAAGTTGGTAATTTACATGACACTATTAATTGTTTTTAGTTTTCCTTTTAGTAGCGATGCGAAAGACTCTAAATCTAATGAGGAGAACAAATTAGAAATTCCAAATTATGTTTTAACAATATCAAAGGAGAATACGTACCCGAATTCAACTGAAGATGAAGTAACTTTGGAACCGAGTGAATTTGTTGAAGAAATGATAAACGAGTCAGATATACCGATAGATAATCCAGATCTGATTAAGATGCTAAACGAAACAACGATAAAAACCTCACCATTTGCACTTGGTTATCGTGGCAGTATATTTTTAGGACATTGGCCTTTAAATTATAAGTCAGATGAAACAAATGTGAATTGGGAATACCAAAAAATCAATACAAACGAAATGAATAACATTTCCGGTGATGCACAAAAAACAATGAGTTACAATCAACTGGAAAAATCAGATGTAAAAGGCGCACTAACTGCAAAAATAGATAGACCTGATCAAATTAAAAAAATGATGCTACTTGAAGCTAAAAAAAATATTGCATTACCACTCTCCTTTCACACTATATTTGGAAAAGATACAAAAAAGGCAAATACGTATGCAGTTCCGGTTAAAAAGATTGGTTATTTAAATGCATTTGCACCAGCGCTCAGTGAAAAAGGGGAAGTTACTTTTGGTGAGGTATATATAGAACTAAAAGGTTCAAAGAAGAAAATAGTTGTAAAAAACGTGACAAAACAAGGAATTGGTGCTTGGATTCCGATTCAAGATCATGTTTCATTTTCTTTTGAATTGAAATAAAAAAAGGTTTCTGCATATGCAGAAACCTTTTTTGTTATAAACTAGTTTTTATTCGAATTTACATGAACATGTTGTTCAGCCATTTGAATTTGATTATCATACATTGTTTGTGCAATGATTTTTCGTGTTTCTTTTGCAGCGGCAAAATAAGCTAGATCGTGACATAATCCAGTGATAGTATATTGGTAGCCATGATTCTGGTCATTTAAAGAACCAAGCCCAAAGAGAGTAAAAGGCTCTACAGGACTCCCTGTGAGATCCTTTTTTAGATAATCGGCTAGTTCAACATTTAACCTTATACATATATCTTCTAGGATTGTAAAAATCTTCTTTGGATCTTCATAAAAACTGATCGTTACACTTTCTATTACACGCATTTTATTTACATTAAAGTTTTCAATAGTTTCTACTTGTCCATTACTAATTGTCACCAATATACCCGACCATTGGCGTACTTTGACTACCCGAAATCCAATTTCTTCAACAAGACCTTCATAAGTATTGTTAACCTTAATCCAATCCCCTTGCTGTAGTTGCTTTTCATAGAGCATGAAGATACCAGCTAATAAATCCTTGACTAAACTTTGTGCGCCAAAACCAATCACAATACCAAGTACCCCAGCACCAGCAAGCATGCTTGCTGGATTAAATCCAAAAATAGTCAGGACGTAGAAAATGTATCCAATTGTAGCGATATATTTTATAATCGAATTTAACATCGATTCAATGGTTTTTTCCTTTTTATCATCAACAAATCGCGTTCGTTGGAAAAAGGAACGTATTATTTTACGTAAAACAAAAACAATAACTAATAATAAGAAGCCACCAATTATGACTTGGGCTATATCACTTTCTAAAACATTATTTAGAAATACTAAGATGTTATCTAGATCCAATGTCGTTACCTCCAATTACAGAATTCGATACTATTATAGCATGAATTGGACATGTGTTTCTTTTTTTCGTAGTATGAAAAGAGTAAATGAATATATGAGGAGTTATATTATGAATCAACAAGACAAGATTACACAATTAAAATTACAGTTACAAACATTTTCAGATCAATTAGATAATCTAGATCCAAGTAAGACATCAATTGAAGATATTGATCGCTTAATTAATATGATTGAAGAGATGGAAAAAGAGTTAACCTAACAGGCAGCAATCCTTTTAATGAAGGATTGCTTTTTTTTGATCGATCCTTTATCATAGTAAATTGCTATATCGATAAAACTTAGGGAGAGGATAAACATGGCTTGGGTAGTAGTTATTTCTGTGTTAGTTATGATTATATTAAGTTTAGCACGTGTACATGTTATTATTGCAATTCTTACAGCAGGTTTAATTGCTGGTTTAATGGCTGGACTGAATTTAGTTGAGTCGATAACTTTACTTGTTGAGGGAATGGGTGGTCAATCTAGTGCGGCCTTAAGTTATATTCTGTTGGGGGCTTTTGCTGCAGCAATTAGTTACACAGGTATAACGCATTTATTAGTTCGGTATTTAATTCGCGTTTTAACAGGAAAGAGAACAATGCTTGTCCTTGTAATTGCTGGAATTGCTTCTTTATCGCAAAATCTTGTACCTGTTCATATCGCTTTTATTCCAATTTTAATTCCGCCATTATTAAAATTATTTGATCAAATGGATTTGGATCGACGAGCAGTAGCAACGGCTTTAACATTCGGATTAAAGGCTCCATATGTAATGATTCCAGCAGGATTTGGTTTACTATTCCATGAAACTATATTAAAGGGAATGGCAAATAACGGAGTAGATATTTCAACAAATGAGATTGCGTTAGCTTTATTAATTCCTGGTTCTGGAATGATTGTTGGTTTATTGATTGCTGTCTTTATTACATATCGCAAACCTAAAAAAGCTGATAATCAATCATTAAATAGTAAAGAAGATGAATTGGATCCGGTAGTAACATTTAACGGTAAACATTGGCTAACAATTATTGCAATTATTGGTGCATTAGTTATGCAACTTGTAACAGACAATTTAATTATTGGTGCTCTAACTGGTTTGATTCTAATGTTTGCTTTCTTAGTCGTGCCGTTTAAAAAAGGCGATTTTATCATGACAGAGGGTATTACGATGATGGGTACAATTGCTTTTGTTATGTTAATCGCTTCAGGATTTGGTCATGTTTTGAGTGAGACTGGAGCTGTAATTGCTTTGGTTGAAGTATCTTCAGATCTTTTAGGTGATAATAAAGCGCTTATTGCAGTGGTTTTATTATTAGTTGGTCTACTGATTACAATGGGGATAGGTTCATCATTTGGAACAATACCAATTCTTGCTGCATTATATGTACCAATATGTATTGCGACAGGTTTTTCGCCGATGGCAACTGCAGCATTAATTGGAACAGCGGGTGCTTTGGGTGATGCTGGTTCTCCTGCAAGCGACAGTACACTAGGTCCTACTTCTGGACTTAATGCGGACGGAAAACACCATCATATTTGGGATACATGCGTTCCAACTTTTATTCACTTTAATATTCCGTTATTTATTTTTGGATGGATAGCTGCATTGGTTTTATAGAATTTGTATAAATCACTTGGTTTCTTGACAAACTAAAAGAAAAAACAGGGTGATTGCTATGAAAAAAATAATTATGTTACTTAGTTTTTCGTTAGTTTTAATGGTTACTTTAATGCCAACTATCGCAGAGGGTTCAAGTTATGGCTGGGGCTATAAAAAAGGAACCAATCATAACCCTCCAGAAGTTGGTAGTTATGGGCAAATATTAGAGAATAATGGTGGCTACTATCTAGATAAGTCTGGTGATAAAGTTGTCTACCTGACATTTGATAATGGTTATGAAGCTGGATATACAGAGTCCATATTAGATGTACTAAAAAAAGAAGATGTTCCAGCAACTTTTTTTGTGACTGGTCATTATGTTAGAAGTCAACCTGATTTAGTGAAGCGAATGGATGCTGATGGTCATATTATTGGTAATCACTCCAATCATCATTCCGACTTCACGACGATATCAAAGGAAAAAATGAAACAAGAATTAGCGACTTTAGATGAGGCAGTAGGTCTAATTACAGATCAAAAGGATTTACAATATGTTCGTCCACCTAAAGGTATCTTTAATCCAGAAACAATTAAATGGACAAATGAATTTGGTTATATAAATGTATTTTGGTCGTTAGCTTTTGTTGATTGGCAAACAGATCAACAAAAGGGCTGGGAAAAATCGTATCAACAAGTAATGGATCAGATTCACCCAGGGGCAATTATTTTATTGCACACTGTGTCAGAAGATAATGCTGAAGCATTACAATACTTTATCGAAGATCTTCACAAGCAGGGATACACGTTTAAAAGTTTAGATGATTTAGTATTAAAAAACACCATACCAAAAGAATTAATTAGCATGTAAAAATGTGTGACGTAAAAAGACTAACCGTTTAGTACTGCAGTCCAATTTATTGGAAGCAATACATACTTGGTTAGTCTTTTTACTTATTCTTCATCGTCCATTACTTGATAGGCCATATCATAAAGAAGCATTTGACTGTTACAGTCAGCTTCATCAATATTTGCTTTCACATAATAGTAGTTACCATCAGAAGCTTGTTCACGTGATTTAAGATTGTCTTGTAAGGAAATATCAAGAATGTTCTTTATCCGTTCTTTAATCGATGTATCATAAATTGGAAACATTAATTCTACGCGTTTAATCATATTCCTTGTCATCATATCGGCAGATGATAGTAGTATTCTTTCATCTCCATCACTGTGGAAATAATATATGCGACTATGCTCTAAAAAGCGACCAACAATGCTACGTACTCGAATGTTTTCACTAACACCTTGGATACCAGGCTTTAAACAACAAATTCCACGAATGATTAAATCAATTTTAACCCCTGCTTGAGAAGCCTCATATAATTTCGTGATTAAGGGTTTATCAGTTAATGAATTCATTTTAAGCATGATGTGGCCATTTTCTCTTTTACGATGAAAACTAATTTCTTGATTAATATAACGAATAAAGTCTTCTCTAATTGTGTATGGTGCCATTGACAAATGATGAAAATGTGGTTTATGGGTAAAGCCACTAAGGTAATTGAAAAAATTAGTAGCATCAATTCCAAATTTACGTTTGGTTGTAATTAACGACATATCTGTATAAAATGCAGCAGTTTGATCATTATAATTACCAGTTCCTAAATGAACAAATCTTTCTATTCTACCCTCATATTTCCGTACAATCAGTGTGATTTTACTATGTGTTTTTAGAGAGCTCATCCCATAAATAACATGACAGCCAGCTTTTTCAAGTTCTTTTGCCCACTGTACGTTTTTCTCTTCATCAAATCGCGCTTTTAGTTCAACTAAGACGGTTACTTGCTTCCCGTTTTCCGCAGCTTGTTTTAATGCTTTAATAATCGGTGAGTCACCGCTAACACGATATAAGGTTTGTTTAATAGCGAGTACATCAGAATCAATTGACGCATCACGAAGTAACTCCACAACAGCCTCAAAAGATTCGTATGGATGGTGTAGAAAAATATCCTTCCGTTTAGCTGCATCAAAGATACTTTCATCGCTATCAATATCCTGTGATGGTTGTGGTATCAATTTCTGGTAAACAAGGGGTTCATATTCTGTTGCCAATTTATTATAAAATTGAAAGAGAAAGCTTAGATCTAAAGGACCAGATATAACATATAAGTCTTTTTTGTGTATTTCCAGCACATCTAATAAAAAATTCACAACCTGTTGATCATAGGCACCTTCTTTTACTTCTAAACGAACAGCAGCTCCCCATTTTCTTTTTTTTAGTTCTTTCTCAATCTCTTTTAATAAATCACGCGCACCTTCTTCATGGATAGTCATATCAGCATTTCTTGTGATACGAAAGATGGTTTTTGATCGAACATGATACCCTTTGAAAAATTTATAAATAAAGTAAGAAATAACTTCTTCTAATAAAACGTAATGATCGTTATCATCTACTTGAATGAATCGATCTAATAATGCAGGTACTTGTACAATTGCTGATTTAGTAGTTGTCACGTCATCGTCAATTGAATCGGTGTTATCTTCTGCTTCTAAAACTACTGCAATATTAATTGACTTATTAAGTAGCATTGGAAATGGATGATAAGCGTCTATAGCCATTGGCGTTAAGACTGGAAATATATTCTCTTCAAAATAGCGTTCTAATGTCTCTTCTTGTTGATAGGAGAGTGAATCAACAGATACTATTGCAATGTCTTCCTTATTTAATTGCAACTGTAAAGATTGATATATATTATATTGTTCAGATACAAGCACATGGTTTTTTTCGGCAATTTGATCCAACTGTCTCTTGGGTGATAATCCAGATTTATTGTCTTTTTTATTGAAACCAGCTTTAACCTGGTCTTTTAACCCGGCAACCCTAACCATGAAAAATTCATCTAGATTGGAAGCAAATATAGCAAGAAAGCGAAATCGTTCTAGCAACGGATTGGTACTGTCGGAAGCTTCTTGAAGAACTCTTTCATTAAAGGATAACCAGCTTAATTCCCGATTATTATAGTAAGCTGGATTATCCAGTTTTTGTTGATAGTCGGTTAGTATCATTCTTCATCATCCTTTGTAGATCATCTCCCTTTTATCTTAACAAAAAAGAAAGAATTAAGAGAGATATCGACGTAAAGTTTTTGTAAAGTTTACTACTAAGCATATGATGAAAAAAGATGCTTATTCATTTTTAGTTAGAGATGAAGTGAATTTCAATTAATTTGTGCAGAGATTTTTCCAAATGTTTTTTTTGCTTCTCACTTTGATATGCTTCAGGCATCCAGTTTTTATCGCAATAAAAGGTTAGGTGGATAACATCTTCTTTAATAACTAAATCTAGATCTGTTATAACTTGTCTTTTTGTTGCATCAAGGGAAGAAGTGAATTTTAATAACGAACCTAATAATTTCATCTTTTTCCGTTCTTGTTTTAAGAACCAATTCTTATAAGGTCGTATGAATTGTTTAAAGACAGTTTTGTTTTTAAAAGAAGCAATCAGAGCAATTTTCAGACGATCAACATGCATTAATCCATCAATAGTACGATTTGCTAAAAGATAAAAAGTATGCTCGGCACTTGATTCAGAATCAATGTAATCACCTAAATTAAATACTTGGCTGGCTCTTTTTATTAGTTTCCAATCTTGGTTGGAAAGGGAAACTATACCTGTTTCTTTAATTTTATCGAATAATGACTTAGTTAAATATTGTACATGCGAGATATTCTCAGGGTTTAGGTTATAATCATTCATTAATTCCTGAATACTGTCTTCTAATACATTAGGAAATAAAATATCATCGTTTTTAGGAGCTAATAGTTCATAAAAAATGCCATCACGTAATCCTTTTCTACTCAATACAAAACATTCAGCTTCCATGGTAATATATAAACAATGGAAGGCCTCGATTGCTGGCAAAATAATGTCTGAGCGATCCTTTGATAACCCTTCAACTTTTTGTAATTTCTTTAACGAAAGAGATGATAAATAGTTACTAATGCCAACGATATCACTATAATCCATTTTATATTGATGTAAACCAGCTAATGGATAGGCTTTTTGATTCTGATCAATTTGTACTAAGTTTCGTGCACTACCGCCTATTCCAATTAATGGGATGGCTTTTCGAGTAAGCCAGTCCAATGATTTAAATTGATGGAATAAGTATTCCCTTAAATCCTTAAGATTTGATTCAGGAGAGCCTTCTTTCTCAAAAAAAGTTCGAAGGGTTAATGCCCCAAAAGGAAAACTATGAGCATGGATGAGCTGACGATCTTTAAAATACGTAACCTCCGTACTTCCACCACCAATATCTATCGTAATACCTTCTTTGATAGATGTTGAATTAACTACCGCTAGATAACCGTAGAATGCTTCTTCTTGTTCAGATAAAATACGCATTTCCCAATTAAGGTGGTCTTTAACTAACTTCTTTAATGTATATTGGTTTTTGGCTTGACGGATGGTTGCTGTAGCCACACAAACGAAATTGGTTAAATCATATGTTTTTAATACATCTCGAAAGTTTTGTAGGGTATGGATAAGAATATCTGAGCCCTCAGGAGCTAAGTTCTCATCTTGATCTAGATGGTTACGAAGACGGGCGACGGCTTTAACATTTTCAACTTCACGAAGCCTTCCTGCTTTTTCTTGTACATAAATAACTAAACGCATCGTGTTAGAACCAATATCTATAATGGCATAATAGTTTTTTTTCATGTTAGCACCTACCTAAATTTGAATTGTATAATTATTAGTAGTATATCATATGAGAATCATTTGAAGACTTAAAGTAGAGGCAGGTGTAAGTGGAACAAATTATTAAAGGTAGCCAACATATTATCTAGTTGGCCACCTTCTTTTTTGGATATGAAATTGGCTTTAACCATATTTTTGCGTTTGAATAAGTAGGTTTTGATAAGTCTTTGCCTCTGTATGATTGCCTAATTGCTTATATAAATTAGCTAAGGCTTGAATAGCCTGTGTACTATTCGGGCTTAACTCAATTTCCCACTTAAAACAGTCGATTGCCTTCTCAAATTGATTAAATTTTATGTATAATTCTCCAAGAAGAAATTGGTTATCAGGATCATCTTGTAAATTGTTCATTTTAGTTAAAGTTTGTTCAATTGAGAAGTGATGCTCAACTTCATGAAATGGAGTAAACCATTTGCGAACTTCTGAAATACTATAATCCTCCAAAAAGGTTTTTATAAAAGGCGTAATAAGTGTCTCGATTTGTTTTGCTGTAAGATGTTTACTTAATTGAACGAGTTGCTGATTGGAATGATTAAAATAGCTAGATATTACTTTAGGATCTGCTTGTGTTAAATGATCAACAATTTGATCTAATTGATTCTCTTGTGGTTGATAATTGTGTTCCATGATAAAGACAACAAGATCATTGTGGTGAGAAGATCCAATTAATTTATTTGTTAATGCTTTTTCAATATCTGCATGTTGACTTGATTGATATATATCAAATAGAAGCGTAATTTGTTCATTGATAGTGAATGTTTTCAATGATTGCTCAAGAGCGTTCCATTGCATTTCTTCAAACTTATTTTTTAATAAGTGTGTGCGAATAATCAGGGTATCAATCCACCGATTTTCTGTGTGGAGAAGCATCAATAAATAATGCAATGCTATCTTATTTTCCAAGTTGGTAAAACAAGAAGACTCTAAATATAGGGGGTCAATCTTTACTAATTGTTCATAGTCTTGGTATTGGGTTGCATAACGTTGGAATTGCATATTTTCAAGCATATCTTTGGCAAATTGGTTCTTTTGGTCATGTGCTGCCAATAGTTTTAATACTTGAAAAGCCTTAAGCATTTTACCGTTTCGGCGAAAATCATAGAATGTTTTCTTTAGCAACTGTGTAGCTGATCCTTCAGCAGTGAAAGAATCAAAAAATGTAAAGATTAAGGCTGTTTCAATTGGTGAATAGTCTTGTTGAACTTTTTTATATAATTGATTAAAACGTATGAGTGGGAGTTTTTCATTTTTTGTGAGATGGTGGATGATAGGGTGTTCAGCATCTATTCTTATTCCTGACGTAAATGCTTGATGTATATGAGAGTTTAATTTTATATGATCTGTTTTCATGCCATTCATGTAAGTATCTTTATAAAAAACGAGGTAATAGTAATTATTATGTTCATCAAATGCTTCCATGACTTTACTTTGCTTATAAAGGTATAATTGTTTAACTGTAACATTTATTGTTTTTTTATTGGACTGTAATTCAATATACATGTGAACGCCCTCCTTTAATTCTAATTCCATCATAACATATTCCCTGATCAGATAGCTGTGTAAAAGTTATAGAAACTTTTGATTTAGACTATTTTCTAAAAGATTCTTGATCATGAATAATTTTTCATGAAATTCGAAATACCGTTCCTTGCTTTGAATTTACCATCAACTGCGACACAACAGAATTACCTGAACCGCTTCTCAAGTAAAATTGACTCCCTTTCCGCAGGCACGGCTTCAGCTAACTCGGAAACAAAGAACGTTCCGAGTGGATCTTCAGCCCGCGCTGTTCCTGCAGGAGTGTCGCCAATTTCACTTGATACGCTAATATTCATCTTTCCATCACTAACAGAGAGTATAAGTCTGCACATAAAAATGAACTGTTTTAAATCTTGTTTTATGAAATTAGCATGTAACTGATATCATTTGTAAAATTAGAGACCAGCGAAGGAAGCAAATGGATGACACTCCTGTGGGAATAGCAAATGTTTTCGATGGGATGAGTAATCGCAATCCCACAAGTTGAGGATCCACTCGGAAAGAGACCTTTGCTTATTAGAAGAAAGCTTGAGACTGTGCTCACGGAAAGGGAATCCATTTGGGGTGCATTACAATTACTCGCCCCCAGCAAGATCGTTTGCTGACGTAGCAGATAAGGAAGTTTAAGTAAATTCCTTTGCTCAATTGTTAATTACTGATATAATGACATGTAATTAGTACCTACTACTAAAAAAGAAGGGTGACATATGAATAAACAAGAATTAATAGCCCCAGAATATTATAATATTGCAATGGAAATGGAGAAATACGCACAAGATCCCGAGCGTATTGCACTAATTTGGCAGGATGATCAAGGTCAGGAAAAGAAAATCACCTATAAAAAACTATTAGAAAATGCTAATAAAATTGGAAACATATTTTTAGAAAATGGTTTGCAAAAAGGGGATAAAATTCTAGTGATGATGCCCCGTTTAGTTGATACATATGAAGTCTATTTAGCTGCTTTAAAAACAGGTATTATTCTGATTCCTAGTTCAGAAATGTTGCGAACAAAAGATTTACAATACCGTATCACACACGGAGAAGCAAAAGGTATAGTAAGTTATTATCCATTTGCTGAACAATTTAAAGAAATCGAACAATTGACTACTTTGAAAAAATTCACTGTTGGTGCAGAGGTATCCGAATGGACATTTATTGATAAAGAAAAAGAGTTGGCTTCCAATCAATTAGAAATAGTAGATAGTAAAAGTGATGACATTGCCTTTTTACCATATACGTCTGGTACAACCGGAAATCCAAAAGGTGTTATGCATACGCACGCATGGGGATATGCACACTTACGTACTGCTCCAGCTAATTGGCTCAGCATTAAGGAAGGGGATAAAGTTTGGGCTACGGCTGCCCCTGGCTGGCAGAAATGGGTATGGAGTCCATTGCTGTCTGTACTAGGTTCAGGAGCAACGGGTTTTATATACGACGGAAAATTCGATCCGAAAAAGTATTTACAATTACTGCAAGATCAAGAGATAAATGCACTATGTTGTACCCCAACAGAATATCGGTTAATGGCAAAAGTAGATAACCTGTCTGATTATAAGTTACCGAAGCTGCACAGTGCAGTTTCGGCAGGTGAACCGCTGAATCGCGAAGTAATTGATACATTCGAACGTCATTTTGATATAACTGTTCGAGATGGTTACGGTCAAACAGAAAGTACTTTACTATTAGGTTTTCTAAAAGGAATGAAGGTAAAAGCTGGTTCAATGGGTAAACCTACACCAGGTAATGAAGTGGTATTAATCGATGAAGAATGTAACCAAGTACCGGTTGGTGAAGTTGGTGATATCGCAATACCATTGGATACACCTGCTTTATTTAAAGGTTATTATAAAGATGAAGAACGTACGAAAAAAGCGCATCGAGGTAATTATTTTGTTACAGGTGATCAAGCAACAATGGACGAGGAAGGTTATTTTTGGTTCGAAGGCCGTAGTGATGACATTATTGTTAGCTCCGGATATACAATTGGACCCTTTGAAGTTGAAGACGCATTAGTAAAACATAATGCAGTAAAAGAATGCGCGGTAGTTGCTAGCCCGGATGAAATTCGTGGTAATGTTGTAAAAGCTTATATTGTACTTCAAGATAATATTGATAAGAATGATGATAAATTAGTAAAAACGTTGCAGGATCATGTAAAAAAAATGACTGCACCATATAAATATCCAAGAAAGATTGAATTTATAGATGAGTTACCAAAGACATCATCAGGAAAAATCAGACGTATTGAATTACGTAAACGTGAGGAAAAATCATTATAGTGTGTGTGTTGTAAGAAGAGGATCGAGATCCTCTTCTTTTTTATTATTATATTTTTTAAAATAATGAAGCAAAATACTTGAAAGTCAAAGATAGTCAAATTATAATGGTATCAAAGGTCAAAGATAGTCAAAACAATCTTGATCTATTAAAAACTTTACTTACTCTTCTGAAGGAGGAAGATATTAATGAATTGTCAAAACTGTGGAAATCGTCCAGCTAATATTAATGTAGCCCTTAAATATAATGAACAAATGCAACAATTGCATGTATGTGAAACGTGCTTTAAAGAACTTCAACAAAATGCCAAGAATTCTCTAAATAATTTTGGAGGTCAAGGAGGGGCACAAGGTTTTGAAGACTTCTTCTCTGGTGCTAGTCAAAATAGTGAACAACAAGCTAGTGGCAAGAAAGAGGGCTTATTAGATGAATTAGGAAGTAATTTATCCCATGCTGCTAAAGCTGGAATTATTGACCCAGTAATTGGTCGTGAAAAAGAAGTAAAACGTGTTATGGAGACATTAAATAGAAGAAATAAAAATAATCCAGTATTAATTGGTGAACCAGGTGTTGGTAAAACAGCTATTGCAGAAGGTTTAGCTCTAAGAATTGCAGAAGGTAATGTACCATCTAAATTAGTGAATAAAGAAGTTTACTTACTAGATGTAGCATCACTTGTAGCTAATACTGGTGTGCGTGGTCAATTCGAAGAACGTATAAAGAAATTAGTTGCTGAACTTCAAAATCGTAAGAATGTAATTTTATTTGTTGATGAGATCCACCTACTAGTTGGTGCAGGTTCATCAGAAGGTTCACAAATGGATGCGGGAAATATTTTAAAACCTGCATTAGCAAGAGGTGAGTTACAGTTAATCGGTGCTACTACACTAAAAGAGTATCGTCAAATTGAGAAAGACGCTGCTTTAGAACGTCGTTTTCAACCGATTATTGTAAAAGAGCCGTCAGTAGAAGAAGCGGTACTTATTTTGCAAGGTTTACAAGATCGTTATGAAGTGTTTCACAATGTAACATACACACCTGAAGCAATAGAAAGTACTGTAACGTTATCTCAACGTTACTTGCAAGATCGATTCTTACCAGATAAAGCAATTGATTTAATGGATGAAGCAGGGTCTCGCTTGAATTTAGCAAATGAAGATTCTGATAAAGAGTCATTGCAAAAACGAATTGATGAAATAGCCAAAGAGAAACAAGAAGCTGCTGAAAAAGAAGACTATGAAACGGCAGCTAATTTAAGACATAAAGAATTAATGTTAGAGAAAAAAATCAATGATACAACAGAACAAACGAAAGCTTCGGTAACAATTGAAGACATTCAGTTAATTATTGAAGAAAAGACTGGTATACCAGTTCGAAAAATTCAAGCAGACGAGCAATCAAAAATGCAACATTTAGCTGAGAATTTAAGTTCAAAAGTAATCGGACAAGAAAATGCAGTCCAAAAGGTAGCTAAGGCTGTGCGTCGTAGTCGTGCAGGAATGAAATCAAAATATCGTCCAATTGGTTCTTTCCTATTTGTTGGTCCTACAGGTGTTGGTAAAACTGAGCTAACGAAAGCATTAGCTGAAGAGCTATTTGGTACAAAAGAATCCCTAATTCGTGTAGATATGAGTGAATACATGGAAAAACACGCTGTCTCAAAAATAATTGGTTCTCCACCAGGATATGTTGGACATGAAGAAGCGGGACAGTTAACAGAGCGTGTTCGTCGTAACCCATATAGCCTTATATTATTGGATGAAATTGAAAAAGCACATCCGGATGTACAGCATATGTTCCTACAAATCATGGAGGATGGACATCTAACAGATAGTCATGGTCGAACAGTGAGTTTTAAAGAGACGGTGATTATTATGACAAGTAATGCAGGAACAGGTGTTAACAATATCAGTGTAGGATTTAATAGTACGAATAATGAAGCAGTTTCCACATTGGAAACACTAAGTGACTATTTCAAGCCTGAATTTCTAAATCGTTTTGATGCGATTATTCCGTTTAACGAATTAAAACAACAGGATCTAATCCAAATTGTTGATATCATGTTAAATGAATTAGAAGAAAACGTTGAAGATCAAGGATATACAATTACTGTTTCAGAAGACACGAAAAAATTCTTAGCTAACAAAGGATATGATTCAAGATTTGGTGCTCGACCGTTACGTCGTGTGATTCAGGATACAGTGGAAGATGGCATTACAGACTTAATGCTAGATGACGAGAACAATGATATGATCAATATTCAAGTTGAAATTGTCAATGATGAAGTGCAAGTTAAGAAAATAAATTAATATAGCTACATGCGGCATCCATTAGGGATGTCGTATTTTTTATCATAATTTTTAATTTAAATAGCAAAATAGAAGGTAAGATACTTTAATGACTTTGTAAGGAGGTAAGAAAAATCAAAAAATATGTCATTTATCTTCTTATTTTTTGCATGACTTTTATTGGATATACAAATGAGTTAGAAGCAACAGAGCAAGAAATGCTTGTTCATTTTATTAATGTTGGCCAGGGGGATAGTATTTTGATTGAAACACCAAATCAAGAGAATATCTTAATTGATGGCGGTCCACCAGATGCAAGTGAAAAAGTTATTGCTTATTTAAAAGAACAAAATATAAAAGAGATTGATCTATTAATAGCAACACATCCAGATATCGATCATATAGGTGGTCTACTTAAAGTTATTGATCAATTTAAAATTAAAGAGATTTGGGATAGTGGTAAATTTTATTATACAAGAACTTATCATCGCTATTTTCGAAAAATAAAAAATGGGAATATCCCGATAGAAATTGCTAAGGTAAATACAATGAAAACATTAGGAGACAATATTTCGCTGATAGTATTAAATGCAAATTCTATTTTGAAAACAAACAATCAATCCTCACTAGCACTGTCCTTAACCTATGGATCAGTCGATTTCTTGTTAATGAGTGATGTTGAAAAGAAACAAGAAATTAAGTTGATGCAACGAACAGATGTGGAATCAGAAGTATTAAAAGTTGCCCATCATGGTTCTGATACATCAAGTTCATTTGCCTTTTTGCAAGCAGTTGACCCTGAGATTGCAATTCTTTCATATGGGGAAGATAACACATATGGACATCCCGTAGGTACAACAGTTAATAAATTACTCGACGTAGGTGCGACATTATATTCTACTGCAAAAGCTGGTGATATTGTGATAGCGACAGATGGCGAGACTTATCGTATTGATGTATCGGGAGTTGGAAGACTAATCAATAAACCAATTCGTTAAATTCTGGTATAATTAATAGTATAGATATAAAAAAGGGAGGTCGTTCTTGTGGAAATGAGTTCGCGAGGAAATGTAATGTGTGATACAGAATATGGTATTTTAGAAAAAGTGATTGTATGCTCACCAGCCCACATGAAAATCGGTAAAATTATTAATGAAACGCAAAAGCATTATCAAACAGAAAATATTGATACCAAAATTGCAACCGAACAGCATGATGGATTTGTAAATGTATTAAAAGCCCATGATATTGAAGTTATTGATATTACACCGCAAATCGAGCTACATGAACAGGTCTTTACACGAGATATAGGTTTTTGTATAGGTGATACCCTAATTACGGCTAAAATGGGTGATAAAGTGCGCATGCCTGAGGTGTCGCATTTAGAGGATGTTCTACGAGAACAGAATATTGTATACAAGTCATTTGCGCAAGAATCAATTGAGGGTGGGGATGTGATAGTTGATGGTGACAAAGTTTGGGTTGGTATCAGTGAGCGCACCACGTTTGAAGCTGCTGATGCTCTCCAGTCCCTATTACCAAATCATCAAATCATTAAATTACCAATTGCAGATAGAATATTACATTTAGATTGTGCATTTAATTGCTTAGCGCCCAATTTAGGCATTATTTATCCGAAAGCATTCACCGAAATAGATTTACAAAAGATAAAAGAACACTATGAACTAATTGAAGTGAGCGATGAGGAAGAATTCACTCTGGGAACAAATGTATTATCTATTGGTAACAAAAAAGTTATTAGCTTACCAGAGAATAAATTAGTTAATCAACAGCTCCGAGATTTAGGTTACGAAGTGATAGAAGTAGAATTTAATGAGATTATCAAGTCTGGTGGTTCATTCCGCTGTTGTAGCTTGCCATTAGTTAGAAAGTAAAGTTTTTTATCAATGAAAATCAAGTCATACATAATTAGTTCCTAAATGAAGATATTACATATATATCATCATTTAAAGGAGAAAATGTATGGATTATATTTGGGAAGCATTTTTAATGGTTATTTCTGGATTCCTTCTTTTGCGGCTATCTGGCCGTAAATCACTCGCACAAATGACGGTTACTACAACAGTGGTAATGATCTCGATAGGGTCTATTATTGTGCAACCAATTATAGAAGACAGTGTAATGAGGACAATTATAACGATTATTATTTTTATAAGTGTACTAATTTTAATTGAATATCTTCAAGTGAAGTCCAATGCGTTGGAGAAATTAATGACTGGTAAGGCAGTGTCAGTTATTGAAAATGGTCAAATTAATCTAAAGAATCTCAAAAAGCTTCGGTTCACTGTTGATAAACTGGAAATGCAGATGCGACAACAAGGGATTTCAAATATTTCGGACATAAATAACGCAACAATTGAACCAAATGGGCAATTAGGTTATGAATTAAAGGCAGACTCTAAGCCACTTACTGTCGGTGAATTTAAGAAACTGATGGGCTTACTCATACAACAGCAAAATCAATCACCTGATAGTGACGGGAATTTATTCTATGAAGTGATCAACAAAGAACATGTTATGCCTCATCGTGATGATTTGAAATAATGCTGTACGGGCAAGACGCCAGGAACTCCTAACATCAGGAGTTTCTTTTTTTATGTGAAAAGGATTGACTTTACGTATTTATGGTTATATAGTTAATTGCATAAGTAACTAACAAAAGAAGTAAGGTGATAAGATGAAGCATACAATAGATGACAGCAAACCAATATTCCAACAAATTAAAGAGCAAATTGAAGACATGATCATCAATGATACGCTATCAGAAGATGGACGTGTACCTTCAACAAATGAATTTGCGAATCATTATAAGATTAATCCTGCTACAGCTGCTAAAGGTATTAATCAATTAGTGGATGAAGGCATAATTTACAAAAGAAGAGGTGTGGGTATGTTTGTTACCAAAGAAGCGAAGGAAATTGTCTTTCAAAAAAGGAAGGATGCTTTTTTTAAATCTTATGTTATTCCACTGCAGATGGAAGCAAGTAAGTTAAATATTTCTGTTGAAGAACTACAAGAGATGGTAATAAAGGGAGGACTTTCCGATGGAAATTAAAGTGAATAATGTGTCAAAAGTCTATCAAAAAAAACATGCATTAGCTCAGTTGGATTTTTCATTAGATAAACCAAAAATATATGGCCTTCTCGGACGAAATGGTGCGGGTAAAACAACAATTATGCAACTACTTGCTGGCTTTATGCTCCCTACAAAAGGAGAGGTAACAGTTGATGGACAAAATCCATTTGATAATCAAAAGATTATGGAAGCTGTTTGTCTAATTAGTGAAGGAGATAATTTTAAAAAAGATCTAAAAGTTAAAAATGTCTTAATGATAAGTTCATTATTTTATCCAACATGGGATCAAAAACTAGCGGAACAATTACTAGCTGAGTTTTCACTTGATCCAAGTGCTAAGGTTAAAACTTTATCAAAAGGTATGGAATCAGCTTTGGGTATTATTGTAGGACTTTCAAGTAAAGCACCAATAACTATTTTCGATGAGCCTTATATAGGTTTAGATGCCTCATCAAGAACCAGGTTTTATGAATTATTAATTGAACAGTATCAAGAACAGAAACGGATGATTATTTTTTCAACACATTTAATTGATGAAGTGAGTGCCCTGTTTGAGGAAGTATTAATCATGGATGAAGGTAAGGTAATCTTGCAAGAGGAAACAGATAGGCTAAGAGAAAGGTGTTATTCTATTACAGGGTCAAAAGAGAAAGTAGAAAAATTCATAGCGGAGAAACAAGTAATCCATCAAAAAATGTTTATGGGTGAGATGACTGCAGTACTTTTGGAAGATGATAAACAAGCAGCTGTAGCAGAAAATTTTGTGATAGAAAGTGTACCGATTCAACAAGCGATCATTTATTTAACGAGTCGAAAGGGGCTAACCCAGAAATGAAACGTCAACTAAAAGCAATGTTGTATTTTTTTATCACAGATATGCGATATTCCTATTCTATTTTTTGGTCAGTGCTTGGATCCATTATCCTGCTATCATTAGTGGTCACTTACTTGCTTAATAATTTTGAGGAGACAGTAATGTATCTGGCGATATCGATCGCAGTTTATGTCTATGCGGCAATTCTTGGTTTTATAACGGTGAAAGAAAGTCTTTCATTTTCAATAAAAATGGGAGGTACCAGGAAGAATTATTTTGCTAGTATTGGGTTATACTTTATCGGTTTTTCTATTGTGACTGCTTTTATTGAGAGTACATTACATCTAGTGACTGTAACCAGTACTAAATTATTTTCAATTTCAGAATTTAATTTAATTCATCCAGCTGCCTTGTTAGGTGAAGACGGGTCGTTTATTTATCGATTCGCAATTGATGCGATTATAATCTTTTTATGTGTAACACTGTTTTTCTTAATAGGATTAATTTTTTATAAATATAATTTAGTTGTAGGTTTATCTTTGATTGGTTTAATTATCTTAACAATAGTTGGAGCAGCAGCTAGGGGAACACTATTAGACTTAATTGAAAAGTTAGTACTAGAACCAAGTTTCTCTTACTTTTTAGTCACATTAGGTATTAGTTTAATCATCTACTTGCTTTCATGGCCACTGCTATATAACATTACTGTTAAGTCAGCACGTTTGAGTTAAAAAAGAAGCCTTCAATTTTTCTTTGTAAGATAAATTGAAGGCTTCTTTTATGCTAATTCTTTTTTATTAAAGGTGAAAAAGGATAAAAATAGTAAAGCAATTATGAATGTTACAGTAACAAATGAAGTTCCCCATAATGCTGTAGGAATTTCTCCTGTATGCAATAGTTGGCGGATATGGCTACTTAAGCTATTTGGAAACCAAGTTAACTTATGTGAGAAAATACTGTTAATCGCAGACATACTGAGTATGGTCCCAATCGAAAGTGCCCCTATTAATCCAGGTGTTTTGAGCAAAGTGTTATAGAAAATGGTAATGGTCACAACAAGAATTAACCATAATCCATAAAATAAAAAGGTTTGAATAAATGCTAAAATTGTAATGTCCCCAAATAATAAATTGACATAATACCAACTTGCTAAAAGACCGATTAGATAAGCTGTCAGGATGAGCGTTATTTTTGCGGCCCACTTACTTGAAATATAGTGGGAATAACGTACAGGCTTCACTAAAACAAGTTCGACAACACCACTTTTTCTTTCTCCAGAAATAGTTCCCATAGTAAGTAGTACAATAATTAATACGCCAAACATACTAAACTCTTGTAAACTCATCATTAGTGCATCTGCAGCTGCAATATCTGGCATCTCAATTGATGTTCCTTCTGGAAGACCCCCAACTGTATCAAGAATAATAGGCATATAATAAGTAGTTAGTGGATCCATAATTGCGAGTAGAATAAAAACAACGGGAACCCATATCCAACTGAAATTACGCCAGTATTCAAGCATTTCTTTTTTGAAAATTATTGTCCATTGCATTATTTTTTCACCACTTTCATAAATAAATCCTCTAGCGATGTTCGGCTAACTTCAAATTTAGTCAATGGCCAATTCTCTGTTGTAGCTTTATTCAAAATCGTTTCTCTAGCTAGATCAGTATCCTGGACAATACAAACTAATTCATTACGATCAACGATCACATCTGAAATAGATGAGATTTCCTTTAATGCTTGTATGAAGTTTTCGTTAGATTCTTTAAAAGCTATATTAATTTTAGCGGTTTGGTGCTTTTTACGAAGATCATTTAAGGATCCAGATTCGACAATTTCACCTTGATGCATGAGTAATAGTGCATCGCTAATTTCCTCTGCATCACTTAAAATATGTGTTGAAAAGAGAATAGTTGTTAGTTCTTTTAATTCTTCCATCAAGGTAAGCACTTCTCGACGACCAATTGGGTCTAAAGAAGATACTGGTTCATCTAGCATGATCATTCGTGGTCGGTGAATCATTGCCTGGGCAATACCAAGACGTTGCTTCATTCCGCCAGAATACTTTCCGATTCGCTGGTTTTTAGCTTCTGAAATACCAACCCTCTCCAGGTAATAATCAGCAAGCTCGTTTACATTTTCTTTAGCCAAATTTGCTAACTGTCCAACATACACGAGAAACTCTTTTCCAGTCATCCAATTATGAAAAACAGGGTATTGTGGTAGATAACCAATATGCTCACGAATGTCAGCACCGGGTTTCATTCCTTCGAATTCAATCGTTCCACTGGTAGGTTTTAGTAAACCGGAAAGTAACCGTAATGTAGTTGTTTTCCCGGCACCGTTTGCTCCAAGCAATGCTACACAATTTCCAGGACTCAAAGAAAAAGACACGTCTTTAACTACAGCATTTCCGTCAAATTTTTTCGTGAGATTTTGCGTATTAAACATCGGATTAATCCTGTCTCCTTCCAAAGATGAAAAATAAAATAGGTCCAATAATACCAATAACAATTATAACAAATAACCAGAGCCATTTTGATCCATTTGTTTTATCTGTTTTAAACCAAGCAACTATACCTACAATTGCTAAAATACCTTCCAACAATATAATGGGAAATAATATAGGGAGTAAATCTGCCATATACTTCACCTCCAATACAATTATAATAAGTATACGATTCATTTCATTAAAAAGTTTCAATTAGCATTGTTTGATTGATTAAAATTCGTTATACTATCTAAGTACCCAATTTAATAAGGGGCATTAGCTCAGCTGGGAGAGCGCTTCGCTGGCAGCGAAGAGGTCAGCGGTTCGATCCCGCTATGCTCCATATGAAAGAAAAAGCCTGTAACCATCATACTATGATTGTTACAGGCCTTTTTTGTGCTTGATTTTCTTTCTTTTTTCTATATTTTCAATTGTTTCGCCACTAAGTGTATTATAGAGGTGACTCTTTGGTTCGTGTATTTTTTGAGAAGGCCATAATCCATGGTGTCCTGCAAATATGTAACTAACGATACATACAATAAAAAAGTACTGTAAAGCTTCTCCATTAAACATTTCCATTGATAATAAAAAAGCTGCAATTGGTGTGTTAGTTCCACCGCTAAAGGCTGCAATTAAACCTAATGCAGCTAGAAAAGAAAGAGGTAAACCAATATATGTATGTAAAGTGTTACCTAATGTAGCACCCATAAAAAATAGGGGAATAGCTTCACCACCGACAAAGCCTGTTCCGAGGGTGACTGCTGTAAAAACCAGTTTCGCAAGGAAAGCAAAAGGATGAACCTCTTCGATAAAAGATTGTTCAAGTACATGTAATCCACGTCCATTATAATCTTGTGAACCTACTAGTAATGTCAATCCGACAATGATAAGTCCACCAACAAACGCTCTTTTCATATGATTTTTGTTAAATAGCTTCTCTGTCAAGCTTTGTATGCCATGTCTTAATTGGCAGTAGGTAATAGTTAGTAGACTAAAAATGACTGCAACGAAGATAACTTTTGCAAACAAGAGAAGAGAGGCTTCAGGTACGGTTTGAATAAGAAGAGTTTCGTGTTTCACTCCCCATGCTGCTGTTGTCATATAATGCCCAACAAAGCTAGCGACAAGACATGGTACGACTGCTTCGAATTTTATCTTTCCTAACGCAGCCATTTCCATTCCGAAAATCGCTCCTGTTATTGGAGTTCCGAAAGCTGCTCCAAAACCAGCACTTATCCCACTCATCAGCAAAATTTTATTGTCTAGTATATTTACTTTGAAGTAATTATTTACTGTCTGAGCTACACTGGCCCCCATTTGAACCGCTGCACCTTCTCTTCCAGTCGAACCTCCAAATAGTACTGTTATGAAGGTTGCAACATATACAATTGGTCCTGTCCTTCGCAGCATCTTTTTTTCACCATTAACGCTGTCGATTACTAGATTATTTAATGCTGCAGAATCATGTATGGTATCATTTATTGATACTTTCCCCAATTTCATGTATATGTAGCCCACTATGATCCCTGCTAAAGGTAGAAAGAAAATAAGCCAATTATGTTTCTCTTCACGTAATTCACCTAAAGAGTCATTTGTTTCTAATAGTAGTGCAGTTGTAGAGCCTATAAAGATTCCAATAATACTACCCCACAATATCCATTGACCAAGTAGTGAAAATAACGTTTTATAATTAATTTTTGTATACAAAACAGTCAATACCTCACTTCAAATGTTCTGGTGGTTCTTTCAGATGTTTGTTATTTTTAACTTCTTTAAAAATGTCATCTCCTGATTTTTTTTGTTGTGGAACTGTTACGTTGATAGGTGGATTCGTTTGGTTTAACTGAATCATCGCCATAAGTTTTTGAATATCTTCTTTAGTAGCCGGTTGTTTATTGGGTTGTAGCATATATCCTAATTGCCCATTTGTTTCTATAGTTGCCCATTTTACATCACTAATCTTTTGAATATTTTGTTGCCTTAATCTTAATTCAAGCATATCTACGGTTAAGCGTAATTTTTTAAGGTGATTCTCGTTGATTTCTCCATTTTCGACGACCAGAAGTGATTTACCGGAAATAAAAGTTTCAAGTTTATCGGATTTTAAAACGACATATTCAATGAATATAAGTGTCATAACCATTAGGAATGTAATCACTAACGTAATCCATATGTTTCTTTCACTTACTGGTTGGATAATTAGTGAACCAACAGCTACCATCATTACCGTTTGGGCTACTGTAAGTTGTGAGATTGACTTTCTCCCAGCTAACCGAAGTATAAGAACGCCACCGATGACAATAACAATAGATTTCCAAATAAAATGTAAATCCAAAAATATCCCCCCTTGTTCAAAGAACCCATATCCTTATCATGCTTAAGAATAATTTAAAATATGCGTAATGTAGGAGGTAGATTAATTGAATTTAAAATAAGATGACGGTATAGCTAATTCTTACCAGCTGCAAAGAAGTTTAAAAGTAGTTCGTTCTATCAAGACTAAAAGGGAAATTAAAACGAGGAGTGAAAATTCGATGACTAATTTTTCGCAATATAGGGTTGTTCTGACAGATACCGGATGCGAATTAATCCTTTATATAGATACTAATACCGAGTTTTCAAGTGAATTAGGAACTGAGCCAATAGTATATAAGAGTCTGAAAAGCCAAGTGCAATCATTCATCACTTCAAGAAAATTAGCTATGGTGCAAATATCAAGAGTAACAATTATGCAGGATACGATGCTAATCACGTCTTTTAACCCGAATGATTAAGACATAAATAATTCCTTGGATTACAAAGCAAAAAGCAACCGCATATGCGGTTGCTTTTTGCTTTAATTATTTCATTTGTTTGTAAACATTTAAACGATTATTTTCTCCAATTACATCACTACCACCTAAAAAGTTCACTTTCGTTATGTCTGAACTCATGTTATTTGCTATCCAATTAGAGACTGTAGAAGGAAGCTTATCTTTATCAACCAAGATAACAGGTGCTTTTTGTATTGCTGCTAAAGGAGAACCGGATAGTGCATCTACATAGCTCTGCCCACTCGTAAAATAAACATTAGATATGTCGAACTCCGCTTTAAAATTGTTAGCAATCTCAACACTTGTGGCATAGCGATCTGGACCAGAGATTCGATTGACTTGTGAAACACCAATACTTTTTAACTGATCTTGTATATTGGCAGAAACAACATTTTCTCCACCAATAATGGTAACCTTTGCTATGTTGCCATTTTGAATCATTTTTTTTACTTCTGATGTAAGGCTATCCGTCTTTGTTAATAATATTGGAATTTGCTTCATACTGGCATATGGAGCTATGGATAATGGGTCTGGTGAGTTATCTCCTGTGGTTAAGAATATTTCATTTGTTGTACCGACTTCAGTTGCTATATTTGTTGCCGTGGCATAGCGATTTTCTCCACTAATTCTTTTAACATTTATCCCTCTACTTTCTAAATCCTTGACCACAGCAGATGAAATTGCGCTCTCACCACCTAGAACGATTACATGCTTAGGATTGAGACGGCTAATTTCAGTACTAATCTCACTTGGTAGAAAGTCCGTTTTTGTTAATAACAATGGTGAATTATATTTTTTTGCTAGAACACTTCCTGTAAGAGAATCAATCGGGTTGTCTCCTCTTCCTAATACCACATAATCGCTGGTTTCTTCCCAACCACTATTAGATACAGCCACACTCGTACCATATCTAGTTTCCCCTTGGATTTCTCGTACTTGAAGGGGCTTCAATAAGTCAGATTCCATATAACCTCGTGTTCCATCGGTAAGTTTTACTGGATACCAATTTTGATTGATTATCTCACCAATTATTTGTATAATATTACTACTGTAAATCGTCTTTAATATAGGGCCACTTAGTGAAGAGTTTGTCCTCATGTTAGCGGTTGTTGTTGTTAAAGCGATCTTACTATCTGTAACCTGTTCTTCTTGTGGAAGCCAGGTTTTAAAGGCTGGCCATAGCAATTGGTTTTCTTGTCCTAAAGCCCAGTTCCCAGTACCTTTTAAACCATAATTATTTATTAAATTAACTTTTGCCTTTATTGATTGTTCGTTTTCATACCAGATGGTGTAGGTTCCAGGTACCAAAGCTTTATTATTGATATACATAACAGGATCTTCTTGTTTAATTGTTACAGTAGCTTTTGGTGATTGACTCTTTTCGTCAAAAGTTATCGAGCTTTGATATTTGGTTAGCATTTCTTGAATTCTTTGATTGGTAATACCTGTTCCACCAATACTTTGACCTTCTAGCCAATACCTACCATAGTGTGGGAGTCCTAAGACGATCTTTTCATTGGGTACGCCGTTTGCGAATGCGTATTGAATAGATCTATCGACAAAAGAAATACTAGCAACAGGACCTGGGGCACTGCCATACCAACTTTCGTCATAAGCCATAATCATTAGGTAATCTGCATATTCAGCTAACTTTTTATAATCATAAGATCCATGCCAACCTTTTGTCCAATTACTTGGATTTGCTGCCACAGCTACAGAAACTTCTTTATCTTCTGGTAGCTTTTCTCTTAATAAACGTACTAAATCGGTATAATTATCTCTATCTATTTCTGTGACATTTTCAATATCCACATTGACTCCATCAAGGTTATATTTGGCAATTGAATCTGCAATTTGCTGAGCCAATACTTCCCGGTTCTCCAATGCAGCCCTACCAAGTTCTCTATCCCAATGATTACTTAAGAATGGAACAACTTTAATACCACGACGATTCATATCACTGATGAAAATTTCACTTAAATTTGAAGTGTCTAAGCTACCGTCTTCGTATATATCAAAATAACTTGGGGAAGTTTGGTTAATTACACTTTCAGTTTGATCGACAAAAGAAATTTGTGTGTTAGGAGATCCATAGTACAAGTAGCCCATATTAAAGTCAGTTGCAGCTTCTACGTCAGTGGGATAAAGATATAATGTTGTAATAACAACTGTCCCAACCATTACCTTAACTGTTCGAATATGAGCACCTTTCATTTTTTCTTGTATCGTTCTTCTAATAAATTGATGAAGGGACACGGCTTGCTTTTTACTTAATTTATCTCCTTTTAATTCAAGTGAGAATTCACTTAATAAAGGGTCTAATCTTATTGTTAATGTGTTTGTCTTTTCATTAAAGCTAAGATTTTGTAATTCGAACATACAAATATGATCCTTTCCGCTTCTATCTTTAGGCATAGGATTCCCTAAGTGAGAAAAAGTATTTGCATTATTATAGAACGAAATTAGTTTGATGATTTAAATACTCGCATGATAAAAAGGTGATCCTACTATTTCAGAATCTGTCATAAGGTAAGGATAAGTTTTCATCATCTCTATATGTAAATCCGCTGAAATCATTGACGCTTTGTATGCACGTATAAGTAGCATATTATTGGTTCCATTCTTTTTAAGTGGATTTTCTACTAGATGTAGCCAATCATCTTGGCAATATTTTTTTTCAGATAACCAGATTCGTACAGTTTTGGCATTTTCAAACTCTGATTGTATAACACTTAGTTTATCAATAATTTCTTTTGGACCATGCTGATCAAGATCTGCTTTATTAATAAAACAAACGGAATTTATTAATTCGCTTTTTGATAAGATGGTTTCTAGATTTTGTTGAATTTTATTATAGTTCTGATAATTATCAATGATTAAGCAATAACTATTTTTTTCTATACCAGATATAAGGAAAGTAATAACATGATGATAATAATCGTCCAAACTATTATATAAATACAAAATTTTTCCGTTATCAAGACGTTTAAAATGTTCTACTATTTCATACCGCATAAACTCGTTTTGAAGTGTATTCTTACTGAGATTATTTCGAAAGAAAATTATTGGATCAAAATTCAGTGCCGCAGCAATATTGATTGCTACATTGAAACTAGGGTTGCGTTTGCCTGTTTCTATTTGTGAATAATATGCTCTATCGATAAAAGCTCTTGAAGCAACTTGTGCTTGTTTCAAGCCTTGCGATTTACGAGAGTTGATCAACCATTCTCTTTTCATATATCTCCTCCAGTCTAACCAGTTACCATGTATAGAATGCTCAGTTTAAGATTGAATCTAATTCTTAAACTGAGCATTAAAATAATATATATGCATCAAAATCTTTAATAGTTTGGTTTAGGTATACTGCATAAATTCTATCAAATATTGAATCTATGAAGTGTGGCTTGTTGCCACATTTATATACCACTTTAGATATATCCATTGATTTTTATTGAGCAAGTATTAGTATGGAGTATAATTGTCTTGAAGTACTTATATATCTTGATTTTCCTATCCACTTCATTTCAACTCATGGACGACATTTTATATTCAACTACAGAAAAGGAGCGGATAGAATTGGCTCATAGCAAAAAAGAGCAATTAATTAAACAGATTCAGTTGAAACAAGAGGAATTAACCAAAGTTGGTTTATCAAAAGGAGTTAGTCACGAAGATACAATTCTGATAAGTACAGAATTGGATATGTATATATATGAATTGCAAAAAATGGAACTTGCCGATAAATAAAGAAGCTTAGCTTTGGACATAATTACAATATATAAAAAGATCGCGACTATATACGTAGTCGCGATTTTTTTGATCTATACGTTTTAAATAGTAACCAGTTGTCTAACAAGCCGATCACAAAATTGTTTTACGCGAATGTAGTCTTCCCTTTGTGGCATTAATTCTACTTTTAAGGTAACTGCGAGATCTGTGTGAACATAGAGCATATCCCGGAATAACTCTACGGCACCACAATAATAGGGATAGAAACTGTCACCAGTACCAAATATTCCTGTACTAATATGTTTAACTTGCTGTGTTTCAAATGCTGTAAATAGTTCTTCCATCTCAAGCGGAATCTCTCCATTGTCCCATGTATAGGTTCCAACTGCGACGATATCATAATTAGTTAACGTATCATAATGAAAATCATCAATTGCTATCAGTTCTGCTGAAATACCAGATGCATACATTTCTTTATAGACTTGCTCTGCTAGCACATCCGTATTTCCAGTGATAGACGTATAGATAATTGCTGCTTTCATAATAAATGATCCCCTTTATAATTCGTCAAATTCGTTTGAAGAAGAAACTTTCGTATAAGTTCTGGACTTTTGCTCAAAGAAATCTGATTTCGTTTCGTTTAACATTTCATCACTAAATACATGTATCCACGCCATTGGGTTTTCCCGGTCTGGGTAATAGTTATCCAAGCCTATTTGACGCAACCTTTTGTTAGCCAAATATTCAACGTAATCATGAAATTCATCTAGATCAATGCCATCAATATCTTTTAGAATATAATCTGCCCATTCTTTTTCTAACTGAACAGCTTTATCGATTGTTTGATAGACGTATTGAATATTTTTATCTGTATTTAAATCTGGATTTTCCGTTAGTAAAATTCGAACAAATTGAGAGACGAAATAGGCGTGTTGCATTTCATCGCGTTGGATATAACTGATCATCGTACTCGTTTTTAACATTTTTTGTTGACGAGCCAAATGATAGAAAAAGGCAAAACCAGCGTAAAAATAAATACCTTCTAAGTTAATCGAGTTAATTGCTAATTCAAATAGACGTTGTGGAGTTGGGTTCTCGTTAAAAGCATCATAACTGTCTAATATAAGTTGATTCCTTTTTTGTACAACTGGATCCTCTTTGGCTTGATTGAAACGATCGTTCTGTTCGCTTAGTGGCACAATTGAACTTAAAATATAAGAATAGGACTCATTGTGAACTGCTTCTTGTTGTGAGATTACAGCAAAAATTGCTTTGAAACTAGAATCTGTTACGTAGTCCATAACGTTTGTCATCGTAGGTGTTTGCAAGCTATCGAGTGACGCCAATTGCGTGTTGATTCTTAAAAATATATCTCGTTCTGTATCTGTTAGGTGATCCCATTGTTTAATATCATCTTGCATATTAATTTCTTGTGCTTTCCAAAAATTCGATAATAGTGTTTGATATAAATCATACATTTTTGGATAGGCAATATCGTTCCAGTTTAATAGACCAGATGATTGGCCATTAATTAATCCGGTTGATTTATTTGGATATGTTGGATTTAAAAGTTTTATTTTTGATAAAGGTTGATCGATTTGAGTCAACAGATTACCCTCCTTATGAATATATGTAGTATGTCCCCTATTTCTTGCTAGAGAGATAGGGGACTATGAGTTAAGCTTAAGAGTAAGATGTTTCTAGCTATGACAAGCTTCACATTCCTCAATCTGTGTTTGAGATGTGCTTCTAACATAATACGTTGTTTTCAAGCCACTTTCCCATGCAGTTAAGTGCATATTGAGTAATTCCTTTGCTTTAACATCATGGCGTACGTAAAGATTAAAACTGATACCTTGATCAACATGACGCTGTCTAGCAGCATTTTGTTTAATGCTCCATGTTTGGTCTAATTCATGGCGAGCTCGACGGTAGTAATTGTATGTTTTATGATCTAAGTCTGGTGCTGTTACTTTGAATTTAAAGTTTTTCTTTTCTTCAGCAAACTCAACTGCATATATCGGGTCAATTCCATCTGTTGAACCACCAATTTTAGCTGTAGAAGAGTTTGGTGCAACGGCCATTAACCAACCGTTTCTAATCCCTGTTGTTGCTACATCTTCTTTTAGGTCTTGCCAACGTTCGCTATCATAGTTACGACGTTCAAAATAGCGACCCGTTTCCCACTCAGAACCGGCAAATTGGCTATAGGTGCCTTTCTCTTTTGCCAATTCCATTGAAGCTTTAATTGTATAGTATGCAATGTCTTCATAAACTTTATCAGCATATGCTACAGCTTCGTCTGACTCCCAGTGGATATTTTCTAATGCGAGTAGATGATGCCAGCCAAAAGTTCCAAGACCAACTGCGCGGAATTTTTTATTTGTAACTTCCGCTTGTCCAACACTGATTGTATTTAGATCAATTACGTTATCTAACATTCGCACTTGAACACGAATCAATCGTTCTAAAACATCTCCACGTACGGCATTTGGTAAATTAACAGAAGACAGATTACAAACAACAAAGTCCCCTGGTTTACGAACAATTACAATATTCCCATCTTCATCTTGGTACTCACGAACAATGGTAGTAGGTGACATATTTTGAGCAATTTCCGTGCATAAGTTACTACAATAAATAGATGTTCTACCAATTCCACGGCCATGTTTATTTGGATTTGAACGATTTACTTCATCACGGTAAAACATATATGGTGTTCCAGTTTCTAATTGTGCAACCATGATACGTGCCATTATGTCCATTGCACGATATGTTTTTCTTGGTAATAATGGATGATTAACAGCTTCATTGTATTTTTCCGTGAAGTATTTCTCATCAGTCTCATCATAAAAATCTTCTAAGCCAAGCGGATTTCCTTCAGCATCTTTCCAACCCATTACTTGTTTTACTTGATGTGGACAGAAGGTATGCCATTGTCCAATTCCTTTACCAGATTCATCAACGATTTTTAATTGTTGCATAAATAAGTCTGGAATAGAGACACCAGTGAAGATATCATGTGCTTTACGACGCTCATCACCATTGTTTGTTTTCAAATCTAAAAAGCCATTCATAATATCTTTATGGAAGACATCCAAGTAGATTGCTACGGCACCTTGTCGTTGACCAAGTTGATCAACACTAACGGCAGTGTCATTTAATAAGCGAATCCAAGGTACGACACCAGATGAATTCCCTTTAAACTTCTTAATATCAGATCCAAGTGCTCGAACTTTTCCATAATAGATTCCAATACCGCCACCATCTTTACTTAAGCGAGCAATATCCCAGTTGTTTAAATAGATACCATCTAGTGAATCATCAACTGTATCGATGAAACAAGAAGAAAGTTGGCCGTAACTTTTTCCAGAATTAGAAAGTGTCGGTGTTGCAACAGTCATATATAGATTACTAAGCGCCCAGTAGGCCTCTTTAATCAATTCTACACGTTTTTCGGGTGCTTCATTTTGCATTAATGTCATCGCGATTATCATAAATCGTTCTTGTGGTAATTCATAAAGATTCCGTTCATGATCACGAGCTAAATAGCGATCAACTAGTAGAAATAAACCAATATAATTGAAGATTTTATCACGATCGGGCTGAATTTCTGCTTGTAATTGGTCAATTTCATCTTTGGTATAAGCCTCTAATAGACTTGTTGAATAAATACCTTCATCAGTTAATGTAGTAATTAAATTATAAAAATTTCCATATTGTTTTGTTGCATCATATGAACGATTCTCAGCTGCATCTTGATAAATTTGTTCCAAATAAAAATGAGAAGCAACGAATGTCCAATTTGGTTGATCCATAGATATTCGATTTAAGGCGTAAAATAGCGCTTCTTGATTTGGGTCTTTTTCGGAATTAGCAATATCAATAATTCGTTGCTTAATATCGTTAATATCCATCCCATATTTCGCGTTAGCCTCGGTTAGTCCATCTAACACGGTTTGTGTCATGCTTTTTGCTTTAGTAGTCATAAATAAACCTCCTATATAGATACAAAAAACGCTCGAATACTGAGCGATTTAGTTTTACAAGTATGTAATTTAAAAAACAAAAAATACAATATATAGTTATTTTATTAATAAAATAACTATATATTGTATGATATCCTATAACTATAAATTTAGCAATCAATTTGCAAGATAGTTTTTTATGTTTTTCGTTCAAGAAGTATATAATCATTATCGCAATGTTTATGATAAAACGGTATAGGTAAATGATACTATATATCTAATAAATTAGAATGATTAGGAAGAGCAGATGGTTGTAATTTCGACATAATCAGCTTAAAAACGTGTGTGCCTTTATAGGAGAAAGACACACACGTTTTTACATTTATATTATTGATAGACAGCTAATTCTTCTTCAATAGCTACTCTTATTTTAGCAATACAATCGTCAATATCTTTACCTCGGATTCTTCTTCCATTAACAAGTGCGTATGGTTTTAGTCGGCATAACCCACAAAAGCTGAGGCAATCACTTTCTAACACTGCTACCTCTGGATATTCCGATTCAAATAAATTTTCTGTATTTATTGTTTGAAGCAAATTACTCTCACATATTTCTACAATCACGATTCCGATCAGAATCACCTCTTTTATTGCTTTCATTCTATAGTGTATTACCTAATTTGTGAAAGTGTATAACAGTATCTATGATAAACTGCGTGATAAAAGTAACGTTTATTCACAACTTTGTCAACTTTTAATTAAAAAAACAAAGTTTGTTATTTACTTCACAAACTTATTTAAGTAAAATATAAATAAGGGTAGGTGGTGTAGATGGTAAAAGAAATGTCCACTCGGCAAGCAATATTAGAACTTCTTAAGAAGCAGCGAGAATTATCAGTGAGTGGCTTAAAACAGTTTTTAGATATTACCGAAATGGCAGTGAGAAAGCATTTGGTTAAGTTAGAGGGCGAGTATTTGATTACCTCGCGCACGGTTCGACAACCAATGGGAAGACCTGTAATTTTTTATACATTAACTGAAGAAGGAAATAAGATATTTCCAACAAACTATGATGCAATTGCTGTTGAACTTCTACAAGATATACAGGAAAGTATGGGAACAGATGCGATTGATACGCTATTTGAAAATCGGGAAAAACGAATGCGTAAAAAATACATTCGCCAAATTTTTGATGACGATTCCCTAGAAGAAAGAGTAAGTGCGTTAGTTAATGTGCAAAACGAAAGTGGCTATATGGCAGAATATACTGAAGCTGGTGAAAATGAAATAAGTTTCTCGCAGTACAATTGCCCGATTGCTGCAATAGCAGCTCGTTACGATAAACCTTGTGAATGTGAACTAGAGTTATTTAAGCAAGTATTAGGAACAGACCAAATTAAAAGAGTTACGTGTATCGCTAAAGGTGAGAAGAGTTGTCAGTATATTGTAAAACACACAAGCAACGTTGAATCGGAATAATGCTGAAGCTAAAACAATCAAGAGCACTTTTAAACTTATATCTAAAGTAACCCTTGAGAGATAAACTATTCCTCAAGGGTTATTGTGTTAACTTATTATTTCTTGACTAGATGTAGTGTGTCTAAAGTAGCTGTCTTTAGTAATGAAGAACAGGTCATAACTATTTTCTTTCGTTCTGTCCATATTTATAGCCGTATAAATGTGAGGGTACAACGCCATAGCATTTTCCACATAAGGTAACTTTGTGTTCGCTTTTTGTGAACGGATATTTGTCTGCCGTATTTTCATAAATACTTTATCAATTGAAGTAGTAAAAAATAATTCTTGAAAGAAAGATGTTTTTGCAAGTTGATTGTATCCTTTCCCGAAATATTTCGCACCAATCCACGTTGATAGAAAACCGGCATTAGCTTGTATATCAAAAAGACTTATGATACCTATTGGCTGATGGTTATCACTTAAAATTGTTCGTGATATGATTTCACCATTTTGCTCTGCTTCAATCGACTGCTTTGTTAGAAAGTAATATTGATCGAGTGTTTCAGCTTTCTCTCTTACATAAGGAAAGACAGCTGGGTCCTTTACTAAGTCAAAAAGCTGTGGAACATCTTGCATTTCTCTCATCTTTAACACAAAAAACCCTCCATTCATGGAAGGTGATTGCTCTAAGAATTAGGAAGCCATTTCTTGTGCATCACCCTCGAGCTTGGGTGGGAATCGAACCCACTAGAACCAGTGCTTAGATCACTGGTGGCGCACCAATTGCCTTCCTAATATATTATTATGAGATTATTTTAGCTTATTTTTAATCAAAATAAAATCTTTTTTTTGTAAAGTTTTTGTTTAGTTAATTTGGTGATAGATTTCGTCTAGTGCTTGCTCAATTTCTGGATATTCAAATGAATAATGGTGTGCTTGTGCTTTCTTTGGAAAGACTGCTTGCCCATCGACAACTAACATGCTCATTTCACCTAAAAGCGTACGTAAAAAGAAAGCTGGAATAGGTATCCAATCTGGACGATGAAGTTTGTTTGCTAATTGCTTACTAAACACTTTTTGCTGAATAGGGTGAGGAGCCGATGCATTTAATGGGCCATTAATCGAATTATCTTCAATAGCATGAAGAAATAATGCAGCAACGTCTTTAACATGTATCCAGGAAATCCATTGTTCTCCTGATCCTATTTTACCCCCAACAAAGAACTTATAAGGTAATGCCATCAATTCAAGTGTACCTTTCTTACCAAGAACAATCCCCAGTCGCGCGCATACAACACGGACATCTCTTTCTGTAGCTTGATAAGCTACAGATTCCCATTTTTGAGTTACTTCAGCTAGAAAGTCATCTCCACTCTTTGTTGTTTCTTCAGAGAACATTTCCGTAGTTGATGTACCATAAAAACCAACTGCAGATGCATTAATAAGAACTTCGGGCTTTTTCTCCATCCCATCAATTAATTTAATCACACTATCTGTTGCTTTAACCCTACTTGATACAATTCGCTCTTTTTTATCTGAAGTCCAATAACCAAATAAAGATTCACCAGCAAGGTTAATGATTGCGTTACAATCTGTTAGTGATTGCTCTGGAGTATATCTTTCGCTTAACCATCCGACATATCGGATATTCTCTGTTCCCAGATATTTTTCGGGTGAACGTGTTAAAATATATACTTGGTGTCCTTTCGAGACAAGTAAATCTGTTACGTGCTTTCCTACAAATCCTGTTCCGCCTGCAATAGCTATTTTCATAATAATCCTCCAATTTGTTTTTATATTCGTGTTAAAATAATAAATGAGGTGAGACAACTTGCAAAAAATTTCGCGTATTACCGTACAAAAAAAGAATAAAAATCGGTATAATATCTTCTTAGAAAAAGATAAAAATGAAGTCTATGGATTTAGTGTCCAAGAAGATACACTTATTGCTGAACGGCTCCAAAAAGGTATGGAATTAGAGGATACAACAATTGATTCCCTATTAGCAAAGGATACTATACATAAAGGGTATTCCCTTGGATTGAACTTTTTAAGCTACCGAATGAGATCTGTTAATGAAATGGAACAGTATTTAAAAAAGAAAGAAATAGATGAAGAACATATTTCAATTATTATTAAACGTTTAAGCAATGAAAAATGGTTAGATGACGCTGTATTTGCTGAAGCATATGTTCGAACGAAAGTCTTAACGACGAGTAAAGGTCCTTTAATAATAAAAAAAGAGTTACTTGAAAAACGAGTGGCTGTAGATAAGGCGGAAGCTGCACTTGTTCATTATCCTGCAGAAGCACAATTAGAAAAAGTAATAAAATTCATTGAGAAAAGTGCTAGAAAGAGCGCAAAGCAATCCTTTTTTCAACAACAAAATAAACTGAAACAGAACTTAATGCAAAAAGGATTTCCGCAAGCAATTATCCAAGAAGCTTTCAATCAAGCCACACAAGAGAAAGATCAGGAACAGGAGTGGGATGCAGTAGTATTTCAAGGTGAAAAATTATTACGAAGACATGCAAGTAAATTAGAGAAAAGAGAATTAAAACAAAAAGTGAAAGGTGCGCTTTATCAAAAAGGTTTCTCACTGGATGAAATAGAAAAATTCATTGAAAGTTATATTGAACAAGCAGAGGAATAAGGAATCCGAATATTGGATTCCTTTTTGGTTGTCTTAATATAGTTCTTGCCGTTTTAAATCAGATATTGCTTCATGGACATAGTCAACAACCTTCGACGCATGTTTTTTGACATCTGGATGGGCAGAAGAAATGGCGTAACTATGTGGTGTCATTTGTAACATAGAGATATCGTTAAAAGAGTCTCCGATAACAGCTATTTCCTCTGGTTGAATAGCTAATGTCTTGATTAATTTAGTTAAGCCCATACCTTTATTAATACCTTTTGGCACAACATCAACACAGCGCTTATCGGATAAGTAACTATCAATAGCTACATCTAAACGTTTATGTATTACGGTTTGTACGAAAACAATCTTTTCTGTTTCGCCTACGATCATAAATTTGGATGGAAGGATATTTTGACCAATCTCAAAAGAAAAATTATTCTCTATTTTTAATGGAATAAAGAAAAGATGTTCAAATTTCCTCATAAAGGGTGTTAATTCTTTAATGAAGATATCATCAGCTGTGGATACTAAGTAGTCTACTTGTTCTTCTTCGATGAGTTCATATAGTATTTTACTTACTTCATTTGGGAATACGCTAGTATGTATGATTTCATTTTGTTTATTATAAACAAAACTTCCGTTCTGGCTAATGCGGTGTCCTATTTGTTCTACTAGCTTATATATTTCTTTTATCTCATTATCTGCACGTCCTGTTGCAATAGCAAGTTCTACTTGATGTTCTGCTAATTCGTTTAATGCCCTTTTATCTTCTGCTAAGATATGATTGTTTTCTTGTAATAAGGTCCCATCTAAATCAGATGCAAATAATTTAAGCATTGGAAATCCCTCCTCTGTTCTCTTATTTAAATTATACACATGTTTCTTGATGATTGACAAAAAAGTAGCATCTAGTCATTGACTAGATGCTACTTTACTTATTAGGTGCGTTTCTTCATTTGTACTGCAGTGATAATTTCAGCCTGACTTTTTCGAGTCTCTCCATTTACTTGATGGGAGGCATGCTTCGGGTTTGCACGTGGAGATTGAAATGGATTTTTGTCATTTCTACTATGATTACTCATGATAATCCCCCTCAGATTGACGCATACGTTCTTGTGGCTGTGTATTAATTGTTCCATTTGGTCTTAGCGAATGGTTTTCTGCTTTTGCTTTTGGATGGAGATTTTTATTCGTGATATTAGGAAAGTCTTTTTGTTTATTACGCATTATTAAACAACCTCCCATTTTTAATAGGTACACAATTTTCTGTGCGTTATTAGTATGGGATGTGACGGTTAAAAATATGTAGAAAAAAAGAAAAGCCTTTGCTTTTCTTTTTTAAGATAGTGTTGGGCCATCTTCTGTCCATAATTTATCTTGTAATTTTTTCTCTGAAAACACCCAACCCGTATACGAACTGATAATTTTTAAATTATCGTCCATTTGAACAACAGCTACAAATGGGTAATGCCCTTTTGAACGGTAACGAAGATCGACAAAGCGAACCTCTGTGTAATCGTCATATGCATTAATTTCCCAGCGATAAACGGGAGAAAATGATAAAAATGCTGAAATGTTTTTATCTTGTTTTGCGGCAGCAATTAGCTTATTATTTGGTAATGGTATACGTTGAAACTTATCAACAATTTGAATATTACCAGAAATAGCCCGAGCTACATAAAAGCTATCTTCTGTGGTAATTGCTAAGCGCCAAATATTTTGTTTAATCGTTGGAGAAGTAGCAACTTTCTCTACATTTCCATAAAAGCGATGAATTTTCTTAATCAATGCTTTTTTATGCAAGTAACGTTTGATATAGTATAAGATTACAACAAAGTATATGATTACCCATGTGATACCAGGATTTGCCCCGAATAACCATGCAGAAATACCTATAATATGTAATCCGAAAATAATTGGATCGAAAGTATTGATGAATCCATAGGCGACCCACCTATCTGTGAATGGTCTATAAGCCTGTGTACCATAAGCATTAAATATATCAACAAACACGTGTAGAAATACTGCTAAAAATGTCCATAACCATAAGTGTAAGAAATCGACTGATGGTGTAAATGCATATATAATACCTGAAATTAAAATTCCCCATCCTAACATGGCGGGAATGGAATGTGTGATGCCACGGTGATGCCGTAAGTAAACAGCATTATTTCTTAATTTAAGTACCGTATCAAAATCAGGTGCATGGGAGCCTACTATTGTTCCGATCATGATTGCTTGAAAGAGCATTGGGTCTTGTTGGACAGCGGGATCAAGCGTTGCAAGTCCTCCGAGCGCAATCCCCATAGTAATGTGGGTTCCAGTATCCATCTTTGGCACCCTCCTTTGGTGTGTTATTCCGAATCGTCGTTATATTTATATATTTTAAGCCAATTTCATAATTTTTATGTGATAGTTAACGATTTATTCCAGTGCAACCGAGATTGAAGTTTCACTTTGTGGGACGTTATGTGAACTTATATTAATATTGTAACATGAAGGATGAGTAGAAGTGAAAGATATCGATTTAGATGAATTATTAAAAGAAATTAACATAAATGCGTTTCAAAATGATTTAATTAATTGGTTTCAAAACGAACAAAGAATGCTTCCATGGCGAGAGAATCAAGACCCTTATAGGATTTGGGTATCTGAGATTATGCTACAGCAAACAAAAGTAGATACGGTTATCCCATATTTCTTGAACTTTATGGATAAATTCCCCACCATCTCATATTTAGCAGAAGCACAAGAACAAGAGGTGTTAAAAGCATGGGAAGGATTAGGATATTACTCAAGGGCGCGGAACTTACAACAAGCAGTTCGGGAAGTTGCAACTACTTATAATGGAAAAGTTCCAAGTAACCCGAAACAACTTGCTGATTTAAAAGGAATAGGTCCATATACAAAAGGAGCAATTTTAAGTATTGCTTACGATATACCAGAACCTGCAGTCGACGGCAATGTAATGCGTGTATTATCTCGTATCCTACGAATTGAAGAAGACATTGCCAAACCCAAAAGTCGCCGTATTTTTGAGAATATTGTTGTAGAGATTATTTCACAAGATAATCCATCAAGTTTTAACCAAGGTTTAATGGAATTAGGTGCTTTAGTTTGTACACCTAAATCACCATCTTGTATGCTTTGTCCTGTTCAACCTCATTGTAAAGCGTTTCGTGACGGAGTGGAAACGCAATTACCTATCAAGTCAAAGGCAAAAAAACAAAAAAAATTAGCATACTATACGTTTGCAATAAGTAATGAAGATGGCGAATATATAATTGAGCAACGGCCAGAAGCTGGTTTATTAGCAAGTATGTGGCAATTTCCGATGGTGTTAAAAGAAGAGGTTGATGAAGAGCATATCATGACGTGGTTAGAACAAAAATATGGCGTGTCTGTAACATTGGATGAAGTACTAAAACCAATTAAACACGTATTTTCCCATGTGATTTGGGAAATAGATGTTATACATCTACATGTAAATGAAAATAAAGCTGAATTAAAAGATGCACGATTTGTAAATATAAATAAAATAGAACAGTATCCCATTCCTGTACCACATCAAAAATTAATAGAGCAACTTATTGATGGAAAGTAAAAACAACCTTCTGCAATGAATTTTATATTTTTCAAATTTGTTTGGATAACAAAGTTGAAATTGGTTAAATTAAAAGTTGCGGAGGTGATATGAGATGGCTAAAAAACAAAACAATCAACAGCCAAACGAAACTGTTACTGGAACAAATGTTCAAAAAGTTAAGCAACAAAATCAACAAGCGAAACAAGGTCAAGGTCAATACGGAACAGAATTTGCTTCTGAAACTGATGCACAACAAGTAAAAAAACAAAATCAAAAGTCTCAACAAAAGAAATAACATTACCTAACGATTGAAGCAAGACAAAAGGGCGCTCACTGTTAAATGTGAGCGTCCTTTTAATTTATTTAGCTGAAGCCGTGTCCGTGGAAGCGATCGTCTGTAACTGGAGTGAATACACACATTTGGTAAATGTATTGAAAGAATACTTTGAGGGGTTAGAACTAGCAGATATATTTTAACTTAAAAAAGGCCAACGAGTAACACTTATTTTTGATGAGAAAATAGCGTAATTAATAAACGACAGATTTTTTATTTTCTTTTACGTAACAGAAAAGTTATAATACATATAACGATACATAAAAATAAAAGAAAAGCTAGAAAGGAAGATACGATGGCTGGCCTAGAACCAGGTACATCCATGCAAATACATAGTTATAAACATAATGGTCAGCTCCATCGCATATGGAAACAAACCAGTATACTAAAATCAACTAGTACGATGATAATAGGAGCAAATGACAAAACACTTGTTACAGAAAGCGATGGGCGTTCGTGGGTTACACGTGAGCCTGCAATATGCTTTTTTTATACGAAGTATTGGTTTAATATTATTGCTATGCTACGTAATGATGGTATTCATTATTATTGCAATATAAGTTCTCCATATGTATTTGAAGACAACGCGGTAAAATATATTGACTACGATTTAGATGTGAAAGTATTTCCAGATATGACCTATACATTATTAGATGAAGATGAATATGAGTTGCATCATCAACAAATGAATTATCCTGGTGTATTAGATAGGATATTAAAAAGTAATGTAGACTTTCTATTGTATTGGATAAGACAAAGAAAGGGTCCATTTTCACATGAAGCTATTGAACAATGGTATGAATTGTTTTTGACTTATCGTTCATGAAAGACTAGTATAGTTTAAATGGTAAATAGAATGTTTATATAATCGTGTTTACAGATACCCTTGTCTTATAAGACAGGGTTTTTGTATGTCCGTTATAAAAGTAAGATAGCAAAGAGGTGAAAGATTTGGGAAGTATTAAACGCTATATGGAGTTCGTTAAGCCATATAAATGGCGGATCATATTGACCGTAATTATAGGAGTTTTTAAATTTGGCATACCACTATTAATGCCATTAATAGTTAAATATGTAATTGATGATATTATTGGAGCTGAGCAATTAACCCAAACAGAAAAAATAAATGAGTTACTTGTAGTTGTTGGTGGTGCTTTTATAATTTTTGCTGTGTTACGTCCACCTATAGAATATTACAGACAATATTTAGCGCAATGGACAGGAAATAATATTTTATTTGATATTCGTGAAAATTTATTTGATCATATCCAAAAGCTCAGTTTAAAATTTTATTCCCAAAACAAAACTGGTGAAATTATTTCTCGTGTTATTCATGATGTTGAACAAACGAAAAATTTTGTATTAACCGGTTTAATGAATATTTGGCTTGACCTAGTCACAATTATAATTGCAATTGTTATTATGTTGACAATGGATGTATGGCTTACTGTAATATCTATTGCATTATTTCCTTTATATGGTTTGGCTGTGCGATTCTTTTATGGCAAATTAAGAAACTTAACAAAAGATCGTTCACAGGCACTGGCAGAAGTGCAAGGACATCTACATGAAAGAGTGCAAGGTATACCTGTTACAAGAAGTTTTGCCTTAGAAGATTATGAAAAAGAACAATTCGGTTATCAGAATAAGAACTTTTTAGATAAAGCAATTGATCATACGACATGGAATGCGAAGACATTTGCTGTGATGAATACCATTACAGACCTCGCACCATTACTCGTTATTGGCTTCGCAGGTTATTTTGCAATAACGAGTGGTTTAACTGTTGGTACAATTGCTGCTTTTGTTGGTTATATGGATCGTGTGTATAGTCCACTTCGTCGTTTAATAAGTTCATCTACGGTTCTTGTGCAATCAATTGCTTCTATCGATCGTGTATATGAACTTATTGATGAGAAATATGATGTGAAAGATAAACCACATGCAAAAGATATCACTGATATTAGAGGTGATATTAATTTTGAACATGTTACTTTTCAATATGAAGAAGAAGAAGAGTTAGTTCTGAAAGACATTTCACTCGATGTCAAACAAGGAGAAACTATTGCTCTAGTTGGTATGAGTGGTGGTGGAAAATCAACCATTATTAGTTTAATTCCACGTTTTTATGATGTTACAAAAGGTGCGATTAAAATTGATGGGGTTGATATAAGAGATGTTCAAGCAAGATCACTAAGAGATAATATAGGTATGGTATTACAAGATAATATTCTATTTAGTGAATCAATTGCAATGAACATTCGAATGGGAAAGCCAGATGCAACAGATGAACAAGTAATCAAAGCAGCAAAAGAAGCAAATGCACATGGATTTATTTCGAATTTAACTAATGGTTATGAAACATTGGTTGGAGAACGTGGTGTAAAATTATCTGGTGGCCAGAAACAACGTATAGCAATTGCGCGTATATTCTTGAAAAACCCACCTATCCTAATTTTAGATGAAGCAACTTCAGCGCTCGATTTAGAGAGTGAACACCTTATTCAAGAAGCGTTAGAGAAATTAGCATCGGATCGTACAACGTTTATTGTGGCACATCGATTATCAACGATTACACATGCAGACCGAATCGTCTTAATAGAAAATGGTCAAGTTACAGAACAAGGAACACATGAACAATTAATGAAAAAACAAACTGGTTATTATAATTTGTACCAAGTACAACAACTAAACGATGATAATACTAGATCTTTAAAATAAGGAAAAGCAGGCTAAACCTAATAAAACGGTAGCCTGCTTTTTTTATTTACTATAGGAAGACTTCGTTAAAAACTCCAACTTTTCATCTTGATGATACTTTTGATAACTGTGTAAGAGTGTTTGTAAATGTGTTAAGTGATAATGATACTCCATTAATTGTGATGCTAATGGTAAAAATAATAAGCGATCTTCCTCGGTATCTTGATAAAGTTCAATCAGTGTTTCAACTAAATGCGGAATATCTGGTTCTGAAATATCTTGTAATGATTCTCTGTTCTTCTGTTTAATACGTCCCATAAAGCTCAGTAATAATCTTTCATGTGAATGAATGACGATATCTAATTCTTTGACTAAAGCTGTTTGGAAATTAGATGGTATGGATTTAATACTTTCATCTAAATGATGAAATGCTTTTAATACGTCAAAGCTTTTCCGTGTAGTTGCAATTAATTGTCGAAATACAATAATCTTCCTTGCTTTAGAAAAACGATTCTTCTTTAAATAAGTACGTTCTTCGGAAAATAATAAATAGGTATGATCCATGCGACGGATATCTTCTTGAATTCGTCCAATCTCCCCTTTAAGTGATGGGTTATCTGATAAATGTCTAGTTGTAATTCGTAACCACTGCAATATATCAGTAGTGATTCGATCAACTTGAAAAAATAAATTTGTTTCGTATTTTGGAGGGAGGAAAAACAAATTCACTAAAAATGCTGAAAAGATACCTAACATCAATGATGAGAAACGCATTAAGGCAAATTGATATACTTCCATATCAGTTGTCTCCATGACTGCGATAACCGCAATCAATGCGATAGAAACAGTACTTTCCCCCATTTTAAAGTAGCGACAGGCACCAATTACAATTAATGCAGTAAAACCGACAACAAATGGATCATTTCCGAAAGCGTAAACCATTATTGTTGCAAGAATTACACCAATAATGTTTGCTTGTAACTGCTCAATAATCGTTTGAAATGATTGATAGATTGAGGGTTGAATAGCAAATAATGCGGCAATACCTGCGAATACCCCGGAAGGAAACCCGAGTAATGATGCAGCATAAAGTGCTATTGCAATAGCTAGTCCCGTTTTTAACATGCGTGCTCCTAGTTTCATAATCTACATCCTTTTAGTTTACCTAGTTAACCTATAACTATGCTGTTATATGAGAAACATGTATTACTTATAGTAATTATAACAAACTATTTATCTTTAGATGGAACATTATTAATATAGTAGTTTTTTGTATAAAAAAGAACCCCAGCATGAGTTAACATGCATGAGGCTAAGTGTTCATGCTTTGAAGGGAAGTCATACAAAATTGACAATAAAAAGCATGAATTGAAAATAAATAAATTTTCAGAATAATCATATCATATTACTAGGGTGGAATCAATTTAAAATTAAATAATTATTCACAATTTTGCATAATTATTTAATTTCCTGCTAATGTATTAAATGTTGAATCAACAGCCACTAATGTATGGTCGATATCCTCTTCTGTGTGAGCAATAGTTAAAAACCATGCCTCGAATTTTGATGGAGCTAAGTTAATGCCTTGACGTAACATTAAATGAAAGAACTTACCGAACATTTCTCCATCCGTAGCGTTAGCTTGTGCAAAATTTTCTATCTTTTCATTTGTGAAATAGACAGTTAACGCACCTTTTAATCGATTTATTGTTAGTGTAATACCATGTTTTTCAGCTAGTTCTAAGATGCCTGATTCTAATTTTCCCCCAAGCATATCAAGTTTTTCATATGTACCAGGTTGCTTTAATATTTCCAAACATGCGATGCCAGCTGACATGGAAGCTGGATTTCCAGCCATTGTACCAGCTTGATATGCTGGACCAAGTGGTGCAACTTGTTCCATGATTTCTTGTTTACCACCATAAGCACCGATTGGCAAACCTCCACCAATAATTTTCCCTAGCGCCGTCATATCAGGTTCGACACCAACAAGTTGTTGTGCACTTCCGTAAGTAAAACGAAAAGCAGTAATAACTTCATCATAAATAACTAATGCACCTGCATCGTGCGTAAGATCATTTATTTGTTGCAAGAAACCGGGCTTTGGTTCTACAATACCGAAATTACCAACAATAGGTTCAACTAAAACAGCAGCAATTTGATCACCCCAAAGTTCTAGAGCATCTTTATATGCTTGTATATCATTAAATGGAACAGTAATTACTTCTTGTGCGGTCGCTTTTGTCACACCGGCTGAATCAGGATTTCCTAATGTGGAGGGTCCAGATCCTGCTTGAACCAAGACAATATCAGAATGTCCGTGATAGCAACCGGCAAACTTGATGATTTTTTCTCTATTGGTATATGCACGAGCGACTCTTATTGTGGTCATCACTGCCTCGGTTCCAGAATTCACAAAACGCACCTTGTCTAATGATGGGATTGCCTCCTGTAACATTTGGGCAAATTGGTTTTCTAAAGCTGTAGGTGTACCAAATAGCACACCATCTTGTGCCACATTTGTAATTGCCTCGGTTATATGTGGATGTGCATGGCCAGTGATGATAGGACCGTATGCAGCAAGGTAATCAATATATTTGTTTCCATCAACATCCCAAAAGTATGCGCCATCCCCTTTTTTCATATAAACAGGCGTTCCACCACCTACCCCTTTATAGGCACGAGATGGTGAGTTAACGCCTCCGAGAATATGTTTTTGTGCTTCGTTATGTAATGCTTCTGATTTAGAGAACTGCATGTATTTCCCTCCATTAATGTAATATGCCTTATTATAGCACTTGTTGAAGAAGTTAAAAACGTTGTAGTTTTATTAAAAGTTAGCTGTTTTTGGCATTAGATTATTCTTGTTTCGTAAACTAATAGTAAGACAAGTTAGGTGGGGGGGGGATTAGTTTGCTTGCGGTTGTTTCTATTACTATTATTTTAATATTGATGGGAGCGAGTTTATACTCCTTTGTCTTCGAAAAAACATATAAACGTAGTTATTTTTCTTATGAAATTTTTTATGCTTTAATAGCTGTCTACTTAACAGTATTGGTTAGCTTTGGAATGATTTATTTTTTGTTATCCTTTCAAGGCGCCTTGTTATTGGAACACGGAAAATTGGAAAATGTGGATATACTTGAATCGTTAGCGCACTCCCTCTATTTTAGTGGCGTTACACTAATGACGGTTGGATATGGAGATATTACTCCAATTGGTTGGGCGAGACTACTTGCCTTGGTAGAGGCTATGGTTGGCTATATTCTTCCAGCAGCCTTTTTTCTAAAAGTATGGCAACAAGCGAATTTTGAACGTACGAACAAAAAACAAGCAAAGCAAAAAAAGCTTAATAATTTGTAAGTTGGGTTCATTTTGGTTACGCTAAGATAAATAGTTATTAGGAGGCGGAACATATGGCGATGAAAATTGGCGAAAAGGTACCTGATCTTGTTCTAAAGACAAGTGAAGGAAACAAGGTGAAATTAACAGATTACGCTGGAAAAAATATTGTTTTATATTTTTATCCAAAAGATAGTACACCTGGTTGTACGTCAGAAGCATGTTCTTTTAGAGATAATCAAGAAAGCTTTGCCGATTTAAATGCTGTTATTCTGGGTGTTAGTCCAGATTCAGAAGAAAGTCATCAAGCGTTTAAGGAAAAACATGAGCTTCCGTTCACGCTACTGGTTGACGATGAACATAAGCTTGCAGAGAGTTTTGGTGTGTGGAAATTGAAGAAGAAACCAGATCGTGAGTATTTTGGAAATGAACGCTCGACTTTTATCATTGATAAAAATGGTGTCGTACAAAAAGAATTTCGTGAAGTGCAAGTAGAAGGACATACAAATGAAGCGTTAGCCTTTATTCGTGAAAATTTAAACTAATACGTGAACCGTTAACTTTTGAAAAACTAAATTACTTCTAGTCAACTAGGTGATGTTGCTATACAAGATCAGTCACGCAGCATAAAGTAAATAGAAAGCAAATAACCTTCTCTTTCCATCTCAAACAAAAGTCCAAGAATATATTCTTGGACTTTTGTATATTCTTAAACGTTTTTATTTTCAATAGAGGAAAAAAGCGATATCATAGGTAATATGAGACGAATCTTAGGAGGTTTTAAGATGTACGCTTTATCTACTACAAAGTTAACAAAAGAAATCAGAGAACAATTAATTAAAAATTATCCATCTGTTGAATTTGAATTTGTTGAGTCTATTGATCAAGCAGAGACCGCTTTATCAAAAACAGATATCTTATTGACTTATGGAGAAGATCTAACTGCAGCACATATAGAAAAAGCGGAACAATTAAAATGGATTATGGTTATTTCAGCTGGGATGGATGAGATGCCGTTAGAAGTTATTAAAGAAAAGGGTATTCAAGTAACAAATGCTCGGGGTATTCATCAAATACCAATGGCAGAATACGCTATTTCCATGTTATTACATGTTTATCGACAAGCGGATACATTTAGGCGTAATCAATTTGCACACCATTGGTATCGAGGTGTGGGTATACAAGAAATTTCATCTAAGACAATGACAATTGTAGGCGCGGGTGCAATTGGTGAAGAGTTGGCTAGACTTGCTAAAGCATTCCGGATGAGAACTATAGGGGTATCAAATAGTGGAACAGATAAGCCATATATAGATGAAATGTTTCAAACAAATAATATTCATGAAGCTTTAAAAGAGGCAGACTTTGTCATATCAATCTTACCAAGTACAGAGGAAACGTATTACTTTTATAGACAAGCCCATTTTAAATCAATGAAAGATAGTGCGATTTTTCTAAATATGGGTCGGGGTAATGCAGTACAAAGTGAAACATTAATTATGGCACTTGATCAAAAACAAATTGCGCATGCAGTTTTGGATGTATATGAACAAGAACCTTTACCGAACACACATCCACTATGGGATCATCCTAAAGTAACGATGACTCCACATGTATCCGGAAAGTCACCAGATTATATCCCAAGATCTATTACTATATTTGAGGAAAACTTAAAAGCTTATTTAAAGGATCAAAGCCTAGTGGTAAATTTAATTGATCTAGATCGGGGGTATTAAAACTGCGAATCTATACACGATCAGGTGATGATGGTACAACTTCACTTATATACGGAGAACGAGTTGCTAAAAATGACATTCGAGTGGAGGCTTACGGGACATGTGATGAAGCAAATGCAATGGTTGGATTTGCTTTAAGTCATCTAAATGATAATTTAAAATGGTCAATTAAAGAACGTAAAGAATTTCAAGAGAGTGTTGAAATAGTGCAAAACTTGTTGTTCCATGTTGGTTCAGAACTTGCAACACCAAAAGGAAAAAATGTGGCATGGCAGATAAGTGAAAAGCATATAAAAGATCTAGAGGCAAAAATTGATGAGTGGGATAACCAATTAGAGCCACTTAAACAATTCATTCTTCCCTCTGGACATCCAACTGCTGCAGCTTTGCATAATGCAAGAACAATTGTTAGACGTGCAGAACGTATAGTAGTTAGCTTAAACGGGGAAACCTCACCAACTGTTCTCACATATCTAAATAGGTTATCAGATTATTTATTTGTGGGAGCGCGTTATGTAAATAAATTCAGTTCATATGAAGAAACTATTTTAAAGATACAAAAATAAAGATTTTCAAGTCAATTACCATACTTATATTGACAGAATGTTTCTTTAGCGGTTACACTAATTATAAGAATTATAAGATAATAATTGTAGTAGAAGGAAATATTCATACAATTAATCTCTATTGAAAGTGAGGTGCATGACGGTGACTGAGGTTAGAATTCAAGAAGCTGTTGATCGATTGAAGGAATCTGGCGTGCGAATTACACCACAACGTCATGCGGTGCTAGAGTTTTTAATAAGTGCAGAGATCCATCCAACCGCTGATGATATTTATAAGGCGTTGGAAGGGAAATTTCCTAATATGAGTGTAGCCACCGTATATAATAATTTACGTGTTTTTAGAGAAATAGGTATCGTTAGAGAATTAACCTATGGCGATTCTTCCAGTCGTTTTGATTATAATACAACGAAGCATTACCATATTATCTGTGACTCTTGTGGGAAAATAGTTGACTTTCACTATCCTAGTTTGGATGAGGTTGAGTCTCTAGCTGAACAAGTAACAGGTTTTGATGTAAGTCATCATCGGATGGAGATTTACGGAATATGTTCATCTTGTAAAACAAAACACTAAGTTATGTACCCTTTCAAATGCCTTATAAGGTTAGAAGGGGTATTTTTAATTGTCTATAGAATAAAAACGCAATTTATAATTTTAAAAAGGATTTTAGTCTTTTTTGTCGAAATAGTATTTATATAAATAAGAAGTAATTGTTTGGAGGGTGGAGCAATGGAAGATTTATTACGTCCAATTTACCAAGAAAGAGCAAGCCAACCGCACACATTGGGTATATTAATGGTAGAGAAGAAAAAACGGGTGAGTCCAGTAACTGATAATTTTGATGTGATATTATTAGTAATTGTCTCCCAAGCAGATCAATCTTGGTATGTTAAACATTATCAGTTTGAAGAGCAAACAGCAGCAATGCATATTGTTGAAGAAGACCAATTACATCGTTGGATAGATACAAGTTCATATCGACGAGCAGTAGAATGGATCGTAACTGGAAAAATATTATTTGATCGAAATGAGTACATCTCGAATTTAAAAGCAGAGTTAGACAATTTTCCTATTGAAAAAAGACAGCTGAAATTAACTATCGAATTTGCGAAACTTACGCGTAATTACATTGAAGCGAAAGATTTACTTAGTTCTGAGAACGATCTTGATGCGTATAGTAAAGTTTTGAGTTCGTTACATAGCCTCGGTAGGCTTTCAATTATAGAGAAAGGTTATCATCCAGAAGTGGTTGTATGGAATCAGATTAAGCGAATTGATCCGCAAATATATAAGCTATATGAAGAGTTAATTAATAGTCATGAGAATGTTACTAAACGAGTTGAGTTAATGATAATTGCAATTGATTTTTCATTGAGGTCACGTGCTAAAATATCTGCTGCACATCTATTTAAGATTATGCATACCTCTAAAGAGGCGTGGAGTTTTGGTGATTTGAAGACCCATCCAGCTATTCGTGCTTATGCTTTAGATTTAAGTACGATGATTGATTACTTATTAAAATTAGGGCTTTTATCTGTTGAACTCGTACAAACAAAAGGTGAAAAGGTCTTTCATCGTAATTATAGGGTCAGGGAAGACTGAATATATAAGTAGTCTTTTGTATCAGTATTTGGTTATAAAAAGAAAAGCAAGAAGTGTATTGACGTATGTTATAAATACATGATATATTAATATGCGTCGCTTTGAGTGATTCGAAAATTAGTTATTGACATTACATCAGCAAGCATGCTATATTAATTAGGTCGCTTTAAGCGGTTAAACTTTTACAAAAAGAATTTCGTTAAGAAAGTTATTGACTAATTAACTTAGAAGTTATATAATACAAAAGCTGTCGCAAATAAACGGCGAAACAAATTGATCTTTGAAAACTGAACGAAACACACAGTATGTTAAGTAAGTAGAAACAATAAGCTAGTTAAGTATTTGAGCAGCAAGCTCGCATTTTATGGAGAGTTTGATCTTGGCTCAGGACGAACGCTGGCGGCGTGCCTAATACATGCAAGTCGAGCGCATGAAATAAGTGAATCCCTTCGGGGTGAAACTTATGGATTGAGCGGCGGACGGGTGAGTAACACGTGGGCAACCTGCCTGTAAGACTGGGATAACTCCGGGAAACCGGGGCTAATACCGGATAACACTTTTCTTTACCTAAAGGGAAGTTGAAAGGCGGCTCTTTGAGCTGTCACTTACAGATGGGCCCGCGGCGCATTAGCTAGTTGGTAGGGTAATGGCCTACCAAGGCGACGATGCGTAGCCGACCTGAGAGGGTGATCGGCCACACTGGGACTGAGACACGGCCCAGACTCCTACGGGAGGCAGCAGTAGGGAATCTTCCGCAATGGACGAAAGTCTGACGGAGCAACGCCGCGTGAACGATGAAGGTTTTCGGATCGTAAAGTTCTGTTGTTAGGGAAGAACAAGTACCGTTCTAACAGGACGGTACCTTGACGGTACCTAACGAGGAAGCCCCGGCTAACTACGTGCCAGCAGCCGCGGTAATACGTAGGGGGCAAGCGTTGTCCGGAATTATTGGGCGTAAAGCGCGCGCAGGCGGTTCTTTAAGTCTGATGTGAAATCTTGTGGCTCAACCACAAGCGGTCATTGGAAACTGGGGAACTTGAGTACAGAAGAGGAGAGTGGAATTCCACGTGTAGCGGTGAAATGCGTAGATATGTGGAGGAACACCAGTGGCGAAGGCGACTCTCTGGTCTGTAACTGACGCTGAGGCGCGAAAGCGTGGGGAGCAAACAGGATTAGATACCCTGGTAGTCCACGCCGTAAACGATGAGTGCTAGGTGTTAGGGGGTTTCCGCCCCTTAGTGCTGCAGCTAACGCATTAAGCACTCCGCCTGGGGAGTACGGCCGCAAGGCTGAAACTCAAAAGAATTGACGGGGACCCGCACAAGCGGTGGAGCATGTGGTTTAATTCGAAGCAACGCGAAGAACCTTACCAGGTCTTGACATCCGCTGATAACCCTAGAGATAGGGCGTTCCCTTCGGGGACAGCGTGACAGGTGGTGCATGGTTGTCGTCAGCTCGTGTCGTGAGATGTTGGGTTAAGTCCCGCAACGAGCGCAACCCTTGATTTTAGTTGCCAGCATTTAGTTGGGCACTCTAAAGTGACTGCCGGTGATAAACCGGAGGAAGGTGGGGATGACGTCAAATCATCATGCCCCTTATGACCTGGGCTACACACGTGCTACAATGGATGGTACAAAGGGCAGCGAAGCCGCGAGGTGAAGCAAATCCCATAAAACCATTCTCAGTTCGGATTGTAGGCTGCAACTCGCCTACATGAAGCCGGAATCGCTAGTAATCGCGGATCAGCATGCCGCGGTGAATACGTTCCCGGGTCTTGTACACACCGCCCGTCACACCACGAGAGTTAGCAACACCCGAAGTCGGTGAGGTAACCTTTACAGGAACCAGCCGCCGAAGGTGGGGCCAATGATTGGGGTGAAGTCGTAACAAGGTAGCCGTATCGGAAGGTGCGGCTGGATCACCTCCTTTCTAAGGATAAATGAAAAGCGTAAGCACGCGTTTAACGACGTATGAACTGGACTGAACCGAAGGAGATAAAGAAAACACAACGAACGAAAGTGAGTTGATGTTGCCTTATCGTACGGAGGAGAAGGAAGTTTACTAGTCGTTGCGTGCTAGAAGCTGGACATATAGGAAAACATACTGTGTGGTTTGGTTCAGTTTTGAGAGATCAAGTATCTTTCATTTTATGTACCTTGAAAACTAGATAAGAAGTTAGGAAGCGAGAAGGATTGTACTTTGTACAAAACAGAACGTGAGCCTAACATATGACAAGACATCATATCAAAGTAAGAAGAACCAAACGCTTTTATTAACTAATATAGTTAAGTAAGAAAGGGCGCACGGTGGATGCCTTGGCACTAGGAGCCGAAGAAGGACGGGACAAACACCGATATGTCTTGGGGAGCCGTACGTAGGCATTGATCCAGGAATTTCCGAATGGGGGAACCCCCTGCTCGTAATGGAGTAGGACACTTTACTGAATACATAGGTAAAGTGAGGCAGACCCGGGGAACTGAAACATCTTAGTACCCGGAGGAAGAGAAAGCAAATGCGATTTCCTGAGTAGCGGCGAGCGAAACGGAATCAGCCCAAACCAAAAAGCTTGCTTTTTGGGGTTGTAGGACACGCTATACGGAGTTACAAAGAAACGTTTTACATGAATCGATCTGGAACGATCAGCCGAAGAAGGTAAGAGCCCTGTAATGAAAAGGACGTTTCCTCCAGCGTGGATCCTGAGTACGGCGGAACACGAGAAATTCCGTCGGAATCCGGGAGGACCATCTCCCAAGGCTAAATACTCCCTAGTGACCGATAGTGTACCAGTACCGTGAGGGAAAGGTGAAAAGCACCCCGGAAGGGGAGTGAAAGAGATCCTGAAACCGTGTGCCTACAAGTAGTCGAAGCTCGATATTTTCCTTCGGGAAAAAGAATGAGTGACGGCGTACCTTTTGTAGAATGGACCGGCGAGTTACGATTCTTTGCAAGGTTAAGCCGCACAGGTGGAGCCGCAGCGAAAGCGAGTCTGAATAGGGCGTGATAGTAAAGGGTCGTAGACCCGAAACCGTGTGATCTACCCATGTCCAGGGTGAAGGTCAGGTAACACTGACTGGAGGCCCGAACCCACGCATGTTGAAAAATGCGGGGATGAGGTGTGGGTAGGGGTGAAATGCCAATCGAACACGGAGATAGCTGGTTCTCTCCGAAATAGCTTTAGGGCTAGCCTCAAGGAACGTATGTTGGAGGTAGAGCACTGATTGGACTAGGGGCCCTTACCGGGTTACCGAATTCAGTCAAACTCCGAATGCCAATCATATTGCCTTGGGAGTCAGACTATGGGTGATAAGGTTCATAGTCGAAAGGGAAACAGCCCAGACCGTCAGCTAAGGTCCCAAAGTATACGTTAAGTGGAAAAGGATGTGGCGTTGCATAGACAACCAGGATGTTGGCTCAGAAGCAGCCATCATTTAAAGAGTGCGTAATAGCTCACTGGTCGAGTGACGCTGCGCCGAAAATGTACCGGGGCTAAACGTATCACCGAAGCTACGGATTCCAAGAAGTATTGCACTTCTTGGATTGGTAGGAGAGCGTTCTAAGTGCAGCGAAGTCAGACCGTGAGGACTGGTGGAGCGCTTAGAAGTGAGAATGCCGGTATGAGTAGCGAAAAAGAAGTGAGAATCTTCTTCACCGAAAGCCCAAGGTTTCCTGAGGAAGGCTCGTCCGCTCAGGGTTAGTCGGGACCTAAGCCGAGGCCGAAAGGCGTAGGCGATGGACAACAGGTTGATATTCCTGTACCACCTCCTTTCCGTTTGAACAACGGGGGGACGCAGTAGGATATGGAAAGCGCGCTGCTGGTTATGCGCGCCCAAGCAGTGAGGCTGTTGGATAGGTAAATCCGTCCAATGTAAGGTTGAGCTGTGATGGGGAGGGAACTTAAGTACCGAAGTTCCGGATTTCACACTGCCAAGAAAAGCCTCTAGTGAGGAAAGAGGTGCCCGTACCGTAAACCGACACAGGTAGGCGAGAAGAGAATTCTAAGGTGATCGGGAGAACTCTCGTTAAGGAACTCGGCAAAATGACCCCGTAACTTCGGGAGAAGGGGTGCTTCTTTTACGAGAAGCCGCAGTGAAAAGGCCCAAGCGACTGTTTAGCAAAAACACAGGTCTCTGCGAAGCCGTAAGGCGAAGTATAGGGGCTGACACCTGCCCGGTGCTGGAAGGTTAAGGGGATGCGTTAGCTTTCGGGCGAAGCGCTGAACCGAAGCCCCAGTAAACGGCGGCCGTAACTATAACGGTCCTAAGGTAGCGAAATTCCTTGTCGGGTAAGTTCCGACCCGCACGAAAGGTGCAACGACTTGGGCACTGTCTCAACGAGAGACCCGGTGAAATTATACGATGCGTGAAGATGCGCATTACCCGCGACAGGACGGAAAGACCCCGTGGAGCTTTACTGTAGCCTGATATTGAATGTCGGCACAGCTTGTACAGGATAGGTGGGAGCCGTTGAAGCGTGAGCGCTAGCTTACGTCGAGGCGCCCGTGGGATACCACCCTGGCTGTGTTGACCTTCTAACCCAGAACCGTGATCCGGTTCGGAGACAGTGTCAGGTGGGCAGTTTGACTGGGGCGGTCGCCTCCTAAAGAGTAACGGAGGCGCCCAAAGGTTCCCTCAGAATGGTTGGAAATCATTCGAAGAGTGTAAAGGCAGAAGGGAGCTTGACTGCGAGACCTACAAGTCGAGCAGGGACGAAAGTCGGGCTTAGTGATCCGGCGGTACCGTATGGAAGGGCCGTCGCTCAACGGATAAAAGCTACCCCGGGGATAACAGGCTTATCTCCCCCAAGAGTCCACATCGACGGGGAGGTTTGGCACCTCGATGTCGGCTCATCGCATCCTGGGGCTGTAGTCGGTCCCAAGGGTTGGGCTGTTCGCCCATTAAAGCGGTACGCGAGCTGGGTTCAGAACGTCGTGAGACAGTTCGGTCCCTATCCGTCGTGGGCGCAAGAAGTTTGAGAGGAGCTGTCCTTAGTACGAGAGGACCGGGATGGACACACCGCTGGTGTACCAGTTGTTCTGCCAAGAGCATCGCTGGGTAGCTACGTGTGGAAGGGATAAGTGCTGAAAGCATCTAAGCATGAAGCCCCCCTCAAGATGAGACTTCTCATCTTTTTAGAGTAAGATCCCTCAGAGACGATGAGGTTGATAGGTTCGAGGTGGAAGCGTGGTGACACGTGTAGCTGACGAATACTAATAGATCGAGGACTTAACTATAATACTATATGGTGTCTTGTTGTAATTCTTATCTAGTTTTGAAGGTATAATTAATTTTATTCTTTTAAACTCTTGATTTTTTATGAAAAACAGGTATAATACTTGTTGTCATTAAAATTCAAAATACACTTGGATGTATACTCTAAATGATCTGGTGACAATAGCGAAGAGGTCACACCTGTTCCCATGCCGAACACAGTAGTTAAGCTCTTCAGCGCTCATGGTAGTTGGGGCTTTGCCCCTGCAAGAGTAGGACGTCGCCAGGCATATATCCATTATTCCACAGTAGCTCAGTGGTAGAGCAATCGGCTGTTAACCGATCGGTCGTAGGTTCGAGTCCTACCTGTGGAGCCATATGGAGAGCTGTCCGAGTGGCCGAAGGAGCACGATTGGAAATCGTGTAAACCGCTAACGCGGTTTCGAGGGTTCGAATCCCTCGCTCTCCGCCACTTACATACAACTCATTGTATAATTAATTTAGGCCCGTTGGTCAAGCGGTTAAGACACCGCCCTTTCACGGCGGTATCACGGGTTCGATTCCCGTACGGGTCACCAATGGAGGATTAGCTCAGCTGGGAGAGCACCTGCCTTACAAGCAGGGGGTCGCAGGTTCGAGCCCTGCATCCTCCACCATTTTAAACAAGTAATTTTATAGTAGAATTATTTAATTCTACATTATCGCGGGGTGGAGCAGTCTGGTAGCTCGTCGGGCTCATAACCCGAAGGTCGCAAGTTCAAATCTTGCCCCCGCAACCAAATTATTGGTCCGGTAGTTCAGTTGGTTAGAATGCCTGCCTGTCACGCAGGAGGTCGCGGGTTCGAGTCCCGTCCGGACCGCCATTTTTATAAAACTACAATTATTTTACTTGGCTCGGTAGCTCAGTCGGTAGAGCAACGGACTGAAAATCCGTGTGTCGGCGGTTCGATTCCGTCCCGAGCCACCTTTTTTTATTTGGAGGGATAGCGAAGTTGGCCAAACGCGGCGGACTGTAAATCCGCTCCCATCGGGTTCGTAGGTTCGAGTCCTACTCCCTCCACCATTTTTGAATATATTTATATAAGAATATAGGGGTATAGTTTAAAGGTAGAACAGAGGTCTCCAAAACCTCCGGTGTGGGTTCAATTCCTACTACCCCTGCTTTTTTTATTGTGGCGGTCGTGGCGAAGGGGTAAACGCACCGGATTGTGATTCCGGCATACGTGGGTTCAATTCCCACCGGTCGCCCTATTTTTTTACATTGGGCTATAGCCAAGCGGTAAGGCAACGGTTTTTGGTATCGTCATGCGCTGGTTCGAATCCAGCTAGCCCAGCCATCATCTTGCGGAAGTAGTTCAGTGGTAGAACATCACCTTGCCAAGGTGGGGGTCGCGGGTTCGAATCCCGTCTTCCGCTCTCTTTTCATATAGTTTTATTATAATGGCGGTATAGCCAAGTGGTAAGGCAGAGGTCTGCAAAACCTTTATCACCGGTTCAAATCCGGTTACCGCCTCCAAATAACATGCCGGTGTGGCGGAATTGGCAGACGCGCATGACTCAAAATCATGTTCCTTCGGGAGTGCCGGTTCGACCCCGGCCACCGGTATTTAAGTTTTTTGTTCAGGTATGTCAATTAACTGTTAATATTTTGTAATATCAAGTGTTTCCTACATTTTGGGAAACGCTTTTTATTTTGAAAAATGTTCCTTCTAGAATGTGAGTCGAACCTATACCATAGCTATTATAAACATATCATTTAAGCAAGAAATATTAACGTTTCTCAGATTGTGAGAGACGTTTTTTTTATTTTTATTTAACAAAAATCTAATTTTATATTTAATAAATATTTTTTAATCTATCAAAAAATGCTATTCATACGCTGGCAAATGTAATTTAATTAATTTCTCTTTTTTCATTGACATTAATTATGAAAGCGGTATATAATTTATATTATAGAACAGAGTTCCATTATACGGAACGTAAATTAAATCTTTTATATTGAATATTTATTTTATTATTCAATGTATAAAAAATGTACTTACCAAATATAATCATGAGAACATAGATAGTTAGTTCTATATTTTTTGCATACATTTGCAAAAAAGGGCTTCTAAAGAGGCTACTACTATTAGTGAGGAAGATGTTTTATGAGTAAAAGGATAGTTACAATTGGTGAGGCTATGGGCTTATTTGTAGCTGGTGAAGTAGGACGGCTTGAAGATGTAAAGACATTCACTCGATCAATAGCAGGTGCCGAATTAAATGTTAGTGTTGGCTTAGCTAGATTGAATCACGAAGTATATTATACGACCAAAGTTGGCAATGATCCACTTGGAGAATCAATCATAAATTTTATAAAAAAGGAAAGAATCCATAATGATTTTGTCTATCAAAGTAAAAAGGATTTGACTGGATTACAATTAAAGGAAAAATCTATCGAAGGGGATCCGAATGTAGCAAGTTTTCGAAAGAATAGTGCGGCTAGTAAAGTTAGTTTAGCTACCATACAGGAAGTGGATTTTTCTATTTTTGATTTTGTTCATCTAAGTGGCATATTCTTAGCTTTGTCTTCTGAAACAAAAGCTGTTTCTCATTATTTTGCTGAGGAAGGAAGAAGAAACGGGGCATGTATAACCTTTGATCCTAATCTTCGTCCTAATTTGTGGAGTAGTAAGAAAGATATGATTATAAATATAAATGAATTGGCAGCAAAATGTGATATCGTTCTTCCAGGTATTTCTGAAGGGGAAATTCTTACTGGATATAAAGAACCAGAAGATATTGCAAACTTTTATTTAGAAAGGAATGCAAAGTATGTTGTTATCAAGCTTGGTGAAGAAGGTGCATATGTAAAAGGACATGATAGAGAAGGTAAATATATTGAAGGCTTTAAGGTTGATAAAATTGTGGATACTGTTGGGGCTGGAGATGGATTTGCAGTAGGTGTAGTCAGTGGGTTAGCTGAGGGATTATCGATTGAGGAATCTGTTATTCGCGGAAATGCAATTGGTGCTATTCAACTACTTTCATCAAGTGATAACGAAGGATTGCCAACTCGAGTTATGTTAGAAAAATTTTTAAATACATCAAAGCATCAAAAAATTTAAAGTTAAATACAACTATTTTCATAATCTATAGGAGGCTTTAAAAATGGAAAAAAGATATGCAACACATCCAGAACACGCAAAAACATTTGGTACAGAAGAATTACGTCAGCATTATTTGATTGAGGAACTATTTGTGCTTGGGCAAACTAAAATGGTCTATTCGATGGAAGATAGAACAGTTATAGGTGGTGTAACACCTACTGAGGAAGCGATCTCTTTAGAAACAGATGAGGAAATAAAGGCCAATTACTTTCTAGAGCGAAGGGAATTAGGGATTATTAATGTAGGTAATTCAGGCAAAGTTTTAATTGATGGTCAAGAATTTCTGATGGATAATAAAGACTGTTTGTATGTTGGAAAAGGAAATAAAGAAGTTTTATTCTCTAGCACTGTAGCGAGTGAACCAGCAAAGTTTTACTTGTTTTCTGCACCCGCTCATAAGGAATATCCGATTCAAAAGGTTTCTTTTAATAGTATTGACGGTGATCAATTAGGAACAAATGAGAGTGCAAATGAACGTGTTCTTCGCCGTATGATCCATAATGATGGCATACAAAGCTGCCAAATTGTTATGGGAATGACGCAATTAAAATCAGGAAGTGTATGGAACTCTATGCCAACGCACACACATGACCGCAGAATGGAAGCATACTTATACATCGATTTAGACGAAAATGCTAGAATGGTTCATTTAATGGGGCAACCGAGTAATACTAGACATCTTATAATGAAAAATGAGCAAGCGGTAATTTCACCTCCTTGGTCTATCCATTGTGGAGCTGCTACAAGTAATTATACGTTTGTATGGGCTATGGCTGGGGAGAATAAACAGTTCACTGATATGGATCATGTACAGATGGATAAATTAAGATAGTCTAGTAGATGAATAGTAATATAACTAGAAAATAAAAAGAATGGGGTTTGGACCATGACTTTAGAAAATTTTTCATTAGATTTTTTTTCATTAGCAGGTAAAGTTGCGATTGTTACAGGAGGAAATACAGGACTAGGGCAAGGTTATGCAGTTGCTCTTGCTAAGGCAGGCGCAGATTTATTTGTGGTAACATATGGTACTGATTGGGATGAAACGAAAGAGCTTATTGAAGAAACTGGACAAAAGGTTACTTTTTATCAAGCAGACCTTTCAAACAGAGATAGTATTAAACAAGTTGTCGATACATGTGTAAATACCTTTGGTAAGGTTGATATTTTAGTCAATAATGCAGGAACAATTCGTCGTTCTCCATTACTCGAATATAAGTCTGAAGATTGGGATGCCGTGATGGAAATTAATTTGAATTCCGTTTATTTCTTAAGCCAAGAGGTAGCAAAGGTAATGGCGAAGCAGGGTAATGGTAAAATTATAAATATAGCTTCTATGCTTTCCTTTCAAGGTGGTAAATTTGTTCCATCATATACAGCAAGTAAGCATGCAGTAGCAGGTATTACAAAGGCATTTGCAAATGAGTTGGGTGAAAAAAATATTCAAATAAACGCAATAGCGCCTGGATACGTAGCGACTAATAATACAGCTCCTATTCGAGCAGATGAAAAACGCAACGCAGAAATTCTAGCGCGTATCCCAGCAGGACGTTGGGCTCAACCAGCTGATTTAATGGGTGTTGTTGTATTCTTGGCTAGTCAGGCTTCTGATTACATGAATGGGCATATCCTTGCTATTGACGGTGGATGGTTAGCTCGTTAAACTAATTATATATAATTAGAGATGTAGTGCACTATTGGTGTATAAAATGAGTATTATAGGTGAACGATTAGTGAGCGTTAAAATAACCTTATTAATCGTTCATTTTTTTATAGCGTTTCATATTATATTGCTCCTTTCTCCTAAAAATTTATAATTGTGTCATCTTTGCAAAGTTTTCCATATATCTGTAGACCAAATATATAAGTGATGGTAAACTAAAAATAACAACGTTGTTATTGTTGACAAGAATAAGTTTGGAGGGATAATAGTGATAAAAATATCAAAAGAGGTTTTCGAGAAAAAACTTTATCCAGAGCGTGTTTTACAATTTGGAGAAGGGAATTTTATGCGTGCTTTTGTTGATTGGCAAATCGATATCATGAATGAAGCTGGTGTGTTTAATGGAAGTGTTGTTATTGTACAGCCTATCGAGAATGGAATGGTTGATAAATTAAATGAGCAAGATGGGTTGTACACGGTAATTTTGGAAGGTGTTAAGGATGGTTCTATTGTTAGAGAAAAGCGGGTAATTCAATCAATTAGTCGTGGCGTTAATCCATATCAGGATCTTGAAGGTTATCGTGCATTAGCGGAACTGGAAGATTTGCAATTCATTTTCTCTAATACAACGGAAGCTGGAATTGTTTTTAATGAGGATGATCAATTAGATGACCCATTACAAAAGACTTTTCCTGCAAAGCTAACCGCATTTCTTTACCGCCGGTTTTTACACTTTAATGGTGATATAAATAAAGGATTGACTATCATACCCTGTGAACTTATTGATCGTAATGCAGACTACTTAAAAAAATATGTTTTACAGTATGCCTCATTGTGGAAACTTTCGAAAGCGTTTACAAAATGGTTGGATAGTGCAAATAGGTTTTGTTGTAGCCTTGTAGATAGGATTGTACCTGGTTTCCCTAAAGATAGTTCAACTAAAATAGAAAACGAATTAGGATATCGAGATGAATTAATGGTTGTAGGTGAGCACTATCATCAATGGATAATTGAAGGGGCGGAGTCTTTGAAGGAGAGCTTTCCAGCAGACAAGATAGGATTAAATACTATTTTTGTTAGTGATTTAGATCCTTATCGAACGCGTAAGGTGAAAATACTAAACGGTGCCCATACAGCAATGACGCCTGTTGCTTATCTATCTGGTGTTGATACCGTACAAAATGCAGTAGAAGACAAACTCATCGGTAAATATATCGAATCACTTCTCTATCAGGAAATTTTGCCAACAATTAATTTTCCTGAAAGTGAGCTACACACGTTTACCGAGAATGTACTTGATCGTTTTCGAAACCCCTTTATTGAACACTATTTGATAAGTATCTCTTTGAACTCTGTTGCAAAGTTTAAGGCGCGAGATCTACCTACTTTATTAGATTACATTACCTTGAAAAATGAAGTTCCGAAAAAGTTAACTTTTGCATTTGCAGCACTATTTTATTTTTACCGAGGGAAAAGAGGAACGGAATCTATTGATCTAAAAGATGATCCTGAAATAGTAGCATATTTTAGAACACAATGGAATAGTTATGATGGGTCAAGTGACAAGATGGTGGATATTGTCCGTAATATACTAGCAAAACAAGACTGGTGGGGAAGGGATCTTAACAAATGTGTTGGTCTAAGTGAATTAATAGCCACTAATCTTTATACAATGGATAGACAAGGTGTAAGGAAGGCATTGTTAGAACTAATGGAGGCTGAGGCACATGCATAAATTCATTCAATTACAGGAAGATGATAATGTAGTAGTAGCACTGTGTGATTTAAAATCGGGTACTACACTAACGGTTGATAATGTATTAGTCACACTTAGAGAGGATGTGCCACAAGGACATAAGGTTGCAATTTTACCTATTGATAAAAATAAAGATATTATCAAATACGGCTATCCGATAGGACATGCAAAAGAAGCAATTGAAGAAGGCACGCATGTACACACAAAAAATATGAAAACAAACCTAACTGGAATTGAGGATTATACGTATCTACCAAAATTGACAAAGAACCTTTATTCAAATGAGAATCATTTTTTTCAAGGATATCGAAGGCAAGATGGTAATGTTGGTATTCGTAATGAGTTATGGATTGTTCCGACTGTAGGATGTGTAAATGGTGTCGCAGATAGAATACTGGATAAATTTAAAGCTGATGTAGGAGATATTACTCCTTTTGATCAAGTATTGGTGATGTCACATCAATATGGATGCTCACAACTAGGAGATGATCATCAAAATACTAGAAAAATTTTGTCTGATATTGTTCTACATCCAAATGCTGGTGGTGTCCTTGTTCTAGGCCTTGGATGTGAGAATAATGTTGTAGAAGAATTTGAACAAGGACTAGGCAACTATGATCAGAGTCGTATTCGTTTTCTTGTTTCACAGCTTGTATCGGATGAAATAGAAGAAGGTGTCAAGGTACTAAAAGAGATTTACCAAGAGGCAAAACAAGATAAACGTGAATCGATTCCATTATCTGAATTACGTGTAGGTCTAAAATGTGGCGGATCAGATGGTTTATCTGGTATTACAGCCAATCCATTAGTTGGAAATTTTTCAGACTATTTGGTTGCACAAGGTGGGACGACAGTATTAACAGAAGTCCCGGAAATGTTTGGTGCTGAAACGATTTTAATGGAGCGCTGTATAGACGAACAAATTTTTCAAGATACAGTTTCTATGATTAATGATTTTAAGCAATATTTCATCAAAAATGAACAACCGGTTTATGAAAATCCTTCTCCAGGAAATAAAGCAGGTGGAATAACGACATTAGAGGATAAATCACTAGGTTGTACACAAAAAGCAGGAATATCGGTTGTCAAAGGCGTATTGAAATATGGAGAGCGTCTTAAAGAGCATGGCTTAAACTTGCTAAGTGCACCTGGTAATGATTTGGTTGCAGCTTCAGCACTTGCTTCAGCAGGATGTCACCTTGTTTTGTTTACAACTGGAAGAGGCACGCCATTTGGAACTTTTGTACCAACATTAAAAGTCTCGTCCAATACATCATTATTCGAAAGAAAACCACATTGGATTGATTTTAATGCTGGAATATTACTAGATTCTCCAAATGAAGTAGTATTAAATGACTTTGTCAATTATGTAATCGAAGTAGCGAGTGGTAAGGAATCAAATAATGAAGTGAATGGTTACCGAGAACTAGCAATTTTCAAAACAGGGGTGACACTTTAACAATTGGAGGATGGGAAATGAGAGTACTTTATTTGGATTGTTTTTCAGGTATAAGTGGTGACATGACTATAGCGGCACTACTTGATGCGGGGGCAAGTTTGGATTTGTTAGAAAGAGAATTAAATAAGTTAAACATAACTAGTGAATACGAATTAAAATGTGAGAAAGTTATTCGGAATGGGATTACCAGTAGCAAATTTGATGTAATTTTACTGAATGAGAAAAATAATAGTGATAACCATGTGCACACACATACAGAAGAGCATGCGCATGATCATGCTCATTCCCATAATCACGATCATCACCAACGTACGTATAAGGAAATTGTTAAGATGATTAATAATGCGAGTTTGGTTGATCGCGCAAAAGAATATGCACTAGCCATTTTCAAGAAAATAGGAGAAGCAGAAGCTTCCATCCATGGTGTGTCGTTAGAGGAAGTTCATTTTCATGAAGTCGGTGCGGTCGATTCGATTATCGATATAGTTGGCACAGCAATATTGATAGATCAATTAAAGATTGAAAGGATAATAGCTTCATCTGTTCCAGTTGGCTCAGGGCACATTCACATTGATCATGGGATATATCCAGTGCCTGCACCAGCAACCTTAGAAATGTTAAGAGGTGTTCCAATTGCAACTAGTAATGTCCATGCAGAATTAACAACACCTACAGGGGCAGCTATTGTTTCTGTACTTAGTAGTGATTTTGGAACCTTCCCTGAGATGAAAGTTAATGAGATCGGTTATGGCGCGGGCACGAAAATTTTTACTAATCATCCAAATGTATTACGAGTAGTAATAGGAGATAAAGAATAGAATTGAACTAGTCAAACGGAGGGGTAAACATGGAATTAGGGATTTTCTCAGTTATGTCGCTTGGGTTTATTTTAGGAATAAAACATGCAATAGAACCAGATCACGTTATTGCTGTATCAACGATAGCCAGTCGTAGTAAAAAAGTATTGCGTTCGTCATTAGCGGGTGTTTTTTGGGGTATAGGTCATACTGCAACGTTATTTATAGTAGGTCTGATTTTTATATTAATGAAAGGTGAAATATCCACACCGTGGATGATGTCTCTAGAGTTATTAGTGGGCCTAATGCTTGTATATCTAGGTTTTACAACTGTTATTTCCTATAGATATCATAGTCATCACGTACAAAAGAGCGATAAGAACTCTTTTCGTAAATCTATGTTAATTGGATTAGTACATGGACTTGCTGGAAGTGGTGCGATGATTTTATTAACAATGAGTACGGTAGATAATGTCTGGTTAGCAAGTGGATATATTATTATTTTTGGAGTGGGTACGGTGATTGGTATGCTTTTATTTACAACTTTGATAGGGATACCATTTGTCGTAAGTAAAAACAAACAATATCTAAATAAAGTTCTTACACAATTAACTGGGGGAATAAGCGTATTGTTTGGAATCTATTATATATATAATTTAGGTGTCAAAGATGGTTTATTTACTATTTGGATGCAAGCGCTGTAACTTTTTTATAATAGCTTCCATTCAAATAAGGAGGGTCATAATGGGAATAATTGAAGAATACTTAGATAACTTATACAAGGAAGTTTCTCAAAGCAAACCTGTTAAATACGATCCAGTTTTGAAAGATCAGTTGTGTAAAGATGTTTCACGATCCTTAGGACATTTTGATTACGTTTCTAAGGATGTTCAAACCATTTTACTCGAAAAAATAGAAATGGATAGTTACACAAGAATGCGACTACAAATTAAGACTGTTGGTTCACTGCATATGTGTTTTTATTTATTATTACCACAAATAAATGAGTGTAAAAAAATTCCAGCAGTTATGGCTGTACATGGTCACGGTTATGGTAGCAAAGAAATAATTGGTCTAGATCGAGATGGAAATGAATCAGAAGAGCGAGGTATATATAAAGATTTTGCAGTGGAATTAGTGAAAAAAGGTGTGGTGGTAATTGTTCCAGAATTGGTGGGATTTGGTGATCGAAGGCTTGAGGAAGATGAAAGTGCAGATAATTCATGTTATCGAATTGCTAGCCAGTTATTACTTTACGGTAAAACATTAGCCGGACTACGTGTTGCTGAATGTAGAAGGTTACTAGACTACATGGAAAGTCATGATGTGATTGATACAAATAGGATAGGGATCATGGGTTTATCAGGTGGAGGACTTGTTGCTGGATTTACCTCAATTCTTGATCAAAGAATTCAGGCGACCGTAATTAGTGGTTATACAAATACATTTAAAAATGGGATCATGGCTAGAAGGCATTGTCTCGACAATTATATTCCAAACATTTTATCATGTGGCGAATTGCCGAATTTAATAGGTTTAATTGCACCAAGACCGCTATTCATTGAAGCTGGTAAAGCGGATCATTTATTCCCAATTGAAACAGTTAAGACTGCAATGGAAAAACTAAAAAAAATCTATCACCTGCAACAAGCTGATAATAATTTAACAAGTCATCTATTTGAAGGTGGCCATGAAATTAGTGGGGAACTATCCTATCAATGGCTAATAGAACAGTTAACTACTGGATAAGGCTTGCAAGGTATTTTAATATATTAAACAAAAAGCTATTTCTATGCTAATCGATTAGCATAGAAATAGCTTTTATTTGTGCTTATGATCCGTTCTGTACTTTCCTGGTGTAATGCCTTCTATTTTTCTAAAGGAACGAATGAAGTTTTGAGAATTATTATATTGCAAGTTAGCAGCAATTTCTTTTACAGATAAATTGGTCTCGACAAGCCATTCCTTTGCTTTGTTCAGACGATACATTAAAAGGTATTCACTAAAAGAACGCTTAGTTTCTTTTAGGAAAATATTACTCAAATAATTAGGGTTATAGTGAAGTTGTGCTGCAATTGAATCCAGTGAAATATCTTTGTCATAACTGTCTTGAATGATGTGAATTATTTTATCTGATAATGACTTATTATCAGTTTTAGTACGTTTGTCTACTTTTTCAATTATGGGATGTACGAGTTGTTCTTTAAACCAATCTTGAATAGTTTGTAATGTTTTTAAATCGTAAATTTCCATTAAGAAAGGACGATTGTCCAATTCAACTATTTCTATACCTAATAATTGCTTTAGCTCCATTAAGTCATATAAAAACCGTGTGAGAATAACATTATAATAATTATGGTGCATGTCACCATTTGAAATATATGCAAAAAAGTTATTTAGCTCAGTATTTGCTTTTGTTTTATCTGCTAGCTTAATAGCATCAAATAGTTTGTACTTAATGTTAGAAGGATAGTCAATAAAAAATTGATAGTTTCTGTTTAAGTTATCATAAAAAATTATTGACTCTTTCCCGTGTTTTATACGATATTTAAGAGCTTCCTGGCTTTCATTGAAGGCTAATTTTGCTTGTATTAAGTCTGAAAAAGGGCGACTGATTCCGATACTAATAGATAAATGAAAAATATTTTTAATTTCTTTTTGGACCAAAGCAGCTTGCTGGTTAATATAAAATGTATGTTCATTTTCTTTTTCAAAATCAGTAACTAGAACTGTCGCTTGTGTCTGATTAATAACAACAGGCGTTAAGCGGCTTTCTGAATCAATCAAATCTTCAAGGACGTTATTAATTGCAAACAACAAAAGGTCTGTATCACTTTTATTAAAAGTACTATTCTCAAAAGTATCAATTTGTAACGCGAAAACGCTTAGTTGCTTCCAAGATTGTTTGTAATTAAATGATGTCAGTTTAATTGGAATTTCATGATTACCTACTTTACCTTGCAACAATCGTATAATGAATAATTGTTTTAATTGATTTACCTGTCTTTGCATTTTGTTTTCCAAGTCATTATTTTTACTTAACAACTGGTTAATATGTGATTCAATTAATTCAAATTCATTATGTTTTGTTTTCTTCATGTCGCTTTTATCAGGATTGGAATTTCGAACAAGTTCTTGGATGTGACGGATTGGTTTATAAATGTTTCTACTCCCCAATATAGAAAATGTCAGAGTAAGACAAAGAAGAATGGAACATATGACTATTGTTAACCATCGAATCGAGCTTAATTTACTGTTTAAGTCACTAATTTTCACAAAGGATAAGTAGGTCCAGTCGTTATACTCTGAAGTTCGATAGGTGACTTTATAATCGATACCATCAATTTCATTATTAAATTGACCATCCTCAGATGAATTATTTATTTTAGAAATAATAGTTTCAGGAATTTCAAAGTTATTTCCAATATATCCAGGATTACTGTGAGCGATTATTTTGTTTGAATCATCAACTATTACAAAGGATTCTGAATCGATTTTTTCTGCCATAATATTGGTTAAGGAACAACTTGGAATAAAGACAACGACCATTCCAGTTTTATTAGACTGTAGTAAAGGTAGTTTTTTCACTAGATTTATATAGTGAGAACAACTATTCTGGACATTATTTTTAACGACAATCGAATCAAACTCTTCAAGCAACCAGGAAGATTTATCAGGTAATGACATATATTTTATATACATAGCATCGTTCTCTTCTTTACTAATAAAGGAAAGACCATTATTGTTTATTAACCAGTTGTTCTCAAAACTAACTAAAACGATATCTTCAATACCTGTATCTAATGTTTGTATATGATTCAGGTCACTTTTGATTGTTTGATAATTATAGAATACCTCAGCAGACATTTCTTCTCTAATAAATTGTTGGGTTTGTGAAGTTCTAACGAAATAAGTGACCGAGTGATCAATATTTTTTAGAACTTGCTCTACATTTGTTTGGATTTGATAAACATTTTGTACTTTCTCCTGTGTGGAATACTCTTGAATGGCTTCAGCTGATTTCCAAAAAGAAAGTGAACCTGTAATAATGACAGGAACTGTGCTCAGTATGATGAATAAGATTATTAATTTATAATAATGCTGTATAACTCCTTTTTTCATCAAATCGACTCCCCAACATGATTTATATAAATTTTGAAGTAAGTTTCCATGACAACTTTATTTACACAGATATATTTGAATCGATTTGAGAGCGCTGCTTCTTTATTAAATTGTTAAAGGATAGATTGGCAAAGTACATAGTAATATAAGCGCTTACACTAAAACTAAAAAATAAAGTGATACCAGGTACTTTCATAGATGAGTAATAAATGCTTGATAATGCTATTAAAATTGCAATAGTATAAAGAATATTAGTGGCACCAATCATGATGGAATAAGTAATATATCTTCGAATAGATAAATTATAATGTACATAAACCGGCGCTATAAAAACAACTAGGATGAGATATAGAAAACTAGCTATAAATAAGATACCTAAAAATATGTTGTAATAACCACTATCCCTCATAAAACCTGTAAAACGTATGTCAATAAATAAAAGTGAACCTAATATAACAATTATAGCCATGATCCAGTTCGTTTTTAAGAATTCCTTTTTATAAGTAAAAATAAAAGTTTGAAATATTGGAATATCATCTTCTTTCAGAATCCATTTCCTAACAACAGTAAACATACTGATGGTTGCAGGCATGATTCCGAATACTACTAAACCAAGAATCGTCGCAACTATCCAAAGCAAATTAAGGTAAGCCAAACGACTTATTATCACACTCATTCTATAAAATGCTCCCCATAATCCTTTCAATTCCATATTAATCCCTCATTAATTAAGATATTTAATTTCCATTTTATTATAACATGAATGTATAATAATGTAAGAAAGTAATAATAATCATTAGATTAGATATTAATCTATTTAATTATATATAATGATTACTATGAAAATAAATCCAAAATATTTGTTCAATATAACAATTTAATGTTTGGATTTTTAGATGCAGTGAATTTTATTGAATTGCTAAAACGTTTTCTCGAAAGGATGATTTTGTAACAATTATTACGGATGCAACTTATAATTATATTTTAGGATAGTTAGATATCTATATTTAACTATCCAGTTATTGAAGGTATTAGGACATGAGAAAAAACTAGAAATATAATCAGCTATAAAAAATGGGTTGATTGTTTCCTCCATGACTGGATTATGATATCTAGGAATAGAATAATCATTATGTAAGATACTTGATAATATAAAATATGTATTATGCAAAAATAAAAGGCTCAACCTTTTGAATAATGAGGTAATACTTGGGATTTCAAACGTTGTTATTTATATGTAATATTGATTATATACAATTTTTAACTTATGAAATAAGATTGGAGATGCAACAAATAATTGTATATCTATGGAGGTTAGTACAATGAGTATTTGGAGAAAGCTTGGTTTAGTCACATTGTTTTTAGTAGCAGTAGTAGTATTATTTGCATGCAATAATGAAAGCGCTTCCGAACAAGGTGGTGAAGAAGGATCAGATAACACCTCGGATACAGAAAATGGGACATATGAGTTTTCAATCATGGCGAATTTACACACACCTGAGGTGCCATCAGAAAAGGTACTAGAAGAAATTGAGAAATTAACAAACACAGATATTGAGATGCAGTGGATTCCTGATAACAATTATGAAGATCGTTTAAACACTGCATTTGCAACGAATACTTTGCCAGAAGCGGTATTTTTGAAGAACCAAAGCACATTTGTCCAATTTAGGGATGCTATTCAGGATGATCAGTTCTGGGATCTAACGGAATTGATTGATGAATACGAAAATTTAAGTAAATTAAAAGAAAATGTTGTAGATAATACAAGGGTTAACGGGAATGTTTATACATTATATCAAGGGCGACCTTTATCAAGACAAGGTATAATTTATAGAAAAGACTGGGCGGATAACTTAGGACTAGAAGCGCCAACGACAACAGAAGAATTTTATGAAATGGCAAGAGCTTTTACTGAAGATGATCCTGATGGGAATGGAAAGGACGATACATTTGGGATAACTGACAGGAGTGATTTGATTTATGGAGCATTTAAAACTGTCTCTTCTTGGTTCGGTACGCCTAACTATTGGGGAGAACAAGATGGAGAGTTGGCTCCTGAATTTATGTTTGATGAATACGTTGAAACAATGGATTTCTTTAAAGACCTACATGAAAACGGATATATTAATCAAGATTTTCCTGTAACAAGTAAAATTGATCAACAAGAATTTATAAAAAATGGAACTGCTGGTATTTACGTAGGTTCCATGGGTGACGTAGGCAGTCTTTATGATGATGCAGTTGCGATTAATCCTGATCTTGAATATGATGTCCAAAATCATATAGCAGGTCCAGATGGTGAATTTGGAATATGGTCAATTCCTGGTTATGGTAACTTGGTTATGTTTCCTAAAAGCGCAATCGAAACAGAAGAAGAGTTGAAGAAAATCTTGGGCTTTTTCGATCAGTTTATGTCACCAGAAGTTATGAACTTAGCTTATTGGGGAATTGAAGGTGAGCATTATGAAGTGACTGATGGAAGTGCGCTTCCTGTGGATGATGCATCATTATTTGAACGAGAAGTTAAACCATATCAGTCAATTGAAATTGGTGAACCTGCAACAAATGGCCGTTATGAAGGTGCATTTGATTATGATGTCAAAGCTAAGTCAGAGGAATTAAATTTAGATAATGAAAAGTATCTAATTGATGATCCTACTGTTCCGTTATACTCTGAGACATTTGCTCAAGACGGCGCTAGATTGCAGCAAATTATTACAGATGCAACTTATCAGTATATTTTAGGACAGTTAGATATGGACGGCTTTAACGATGCAGTTGAAAATTGGAAGTCACAAGGTGGAGATAACATTATTACTGAATATAATGCGGAGTATAGTGCGAATTAACCTTGTAATTTACTTTATGGCGAAATAAGTTTTTGGAGTGCCTGGTTCCTTCGATTTAATAAGGAGGCAGGCATTTTATTTAATCGTGTTAATTATCATAAAAGATTTTAGTCTTTCTTCTACTTCAAAGCTATATACTTTCAATTGAAAGACGTTCACAACTACATCGTGCTTAACATCTTTCCATCTAGAATTAGAGCATACATCATTTATGATTTTTTGTGCTAATAAAGCCAGTAATTGATGCTAATAGTTTAAAAAAGGTAGAAGGAAAGGTGAGAATTCTATGAATGTAGTAGGTAAACGAATTGGCTATCTTGTAATAGTAGCAATGCTTTTGTTTATTTCTGTTTCTTCTGCAATACAGCCAGTAAAGGTACTTGCAAAAGACGTTGTTGTTTTTCAAACTGATTTTAACGATGATACAACTGGTGATATACCAAAAGATATTGATGTGACGGAAAGTGGGGGAACGGTTCGTGTTGTGGATCTTCCTGACGAAAATAATAAGAGCGCTTTTTTAAATGATATTAGTGATGCAACTAATGTTAGTATCAGTAAATCTTTTGAAGACTTAGAAGGTATAGTGACAGTAGAAATGGCATTTATGCAACCGACGTATACAAGCTCGACAAAGGTCATGAGGGTGAAAGGTGACGCAACGCCAGTTATTATTGAAACGAAGAATGGAAGTATAACTTATCGGACTGGTGATAACTATCAACCTTTAATAGAGTTAGTAGAAAACCAATGGTACAAAATAAAAGTGACTATTAATTTAGATACACAAAAGGCAGATGTCACTATTAATGATGAACTTTTATTAGAAGCGACTTCATTAAATGAAGCGGCGACGAAAGTGAACTTTATTGAGACTTTCACACCAAATAGTAGTACAGATGGGCACTATATCGATGATATCAATATTCAGGGATCCTCATCAGAAGAAGAAGAGGAACCAACAGATCCAGAACCAACAGAACCAGAGGAAGATGGAATTAATGGAATTTATGAAGCTGAATATGCAGCGCTTAATGGGGCAATTGTGGATAATCAACATATTGGTTTTACGGGAATAGGTTTTGTTGATTACAATCCAAATGCTCCTGGTGGAAGTATCGAATGGAAAGTTGATGCTCCAGTAGACGGAGAGTACAATCTTGATTTTCGTTATGCACACGGTGGTACAGATTTACGTCCTGCAGAGATAATGGTTAATGGAAAGGTAGTGAATGAGGAACTAGTATTTGATTCAACTGGCGGCTTTGCAATATGGGATTATACATCAATTAAAGCAGAGTTAAAAGCTGGAGAGAATACCATTGTTGCAAAAGCTACAGGTGCTAGTGGAGGAGCAAATATTGATCATTTAAAAATTTATATGGAAGTTGATGATATTTATGAAGCGGAAGAAGCAACATTAGAGCCTGACACAGTTATTGTTGATAATCAACATATTGGATTTACTGGCACTGGCTTTATTGACTATAATCCAAATACACCTGGAAGTTGGGTTGAATGGACAGTCGATTTACCAATTGAAGGAGAGTATTACTTGGATTTTAGATATGCTCATGGCGGAACAGATTTCCGTCCAGCTGAAATAATGGTAAATGGTGAAGTAGTTGAACCAGAATTAGCATTTGACCCATCTAATGGCTGGGCAACTTGGGTTTATACTTCTACAAAAGCAAATTTAAAAACAGGTGAAAATACTATTCGTGCAACTGGTGTTGGTGCAAGTGGAGGAGCAAATATTGACCATTTGCGAATTCATAATAAAGATGAGGTAGATACCGAAGCACCAGTTGAGGTAGAAGATGCTGAAATAGCAGAAATCGTTAGTGGATTGGAATTGAAGAAACTGAAAGAGTTAGGAATGGTTGTTGATCAAACAGCTACTGATGAGCAATCGATTACTAGAATTGCCTTCATGTCTCTAATTAATGAAGCCTTTGGATACGTAGAAGAGGAGAAATTTAAAAACCTCAGTAACGATACACACGTTTGGGAAGTTTCTCTTGAAGAATGGTATTCTTATGTACTGAAAGTAGCAAAGCAGAAAGGATATATGGACAGTCTAGTTGTGGATGGGAATATTAATCCTGATAAAGAGTTAACAAAACAGGAAGCTCAAGATATTATTGCTACTATTCAAGGAGAGTCAACTAGTTCTGTCGGTGAAGATATATTGACATGGGGAGAAGCAAAAGAATTAGTAGAACCTCTTCGAGAAAGTAATAGTAGTGAACAAGTTAATATTGTTGGGGTTCATGCAGTAGCGACTAATCTTATGGTGGTAACGTTTGACGGCTACTTTGAAACATTTGATGTATCTGATCTTGATGTTGTTATTCCAACAAATGAGTGGGAGCTATTGTCGCCAGGTTTTAAAAATTTACGTATTGATAAAGCTGCTCAAGGAATCAATGAATTTGGGCAAACGGTAGTGGTCTTACGCAGTTTAGATGAGTGGGATGAATATGCGGAATATGAGCAACAAATAGAGGAAGTTAGATTTTCGGGTGATCTTGATCAAGCGATTGAAGAAGCAGATAATCTATTAACTTGGCAAATGGACCACGGTGGTTGGACTAAAAATTGGCCGCAAATATACACACGCCCATGGGATGGTTTAGAGTCCCGTTCGGAATGGATAGAAGATGGTAAAGAATTAGGAACGATTGATAACAATGCCACAATTACAGAAATGTTATATCTTGCACAGGTGTATCAGGAAACAAAAGATTCAAAGTATCAAGACAGTTTAGAGAAAGCTTTGGATTTTCTATTTGAATTACAATATCCAACTGGCGGTTTTGCACAAGTATATCCAGCTAGAGGGAACTACTCTGACTATGTAACTTTTAATGATGAGGCAATGGTCAATGTTTTAGAATTAATGGATCTAGTAGCAGAACGCAAATATCCATTTGATTCTGATTTAATTAGTGATGAGTATCTTGTTAAAGTTAATAGTTCAATTGATTTAGCCGTTGATTATATTCTTCAAGCACAAATCGAAGTTGATGGAGTATTGACAGCATGGTGTGCGCAACATGACCCAATCACATATGAAGCAAAAGAAGCTCGCTCATATGAACATCCATCCATTTCTGGTCAGGAGTCAGTCGGCATTATTCGTTATCTAATGTCTAGGCCGCAAACAGTGAGAATTAATCAATCGGTTAAAGCAGCATTAGAATGGTTAGATGAAGTGAAACTTGAGAACACGCGTTATATTAGTGGGGATCCGAATGATGAATACTTTGTAGAAGATACAAATTCGACAGCTTGGTATCGTTTTTATGAAATTGGAACGAATAAACCAATCTTTTCAGGTCGAGATGGTGTTATTAAATATGACATTATGGAGATAGAAGAAGAGAGACGTAATGGCTATTCTTGGGGTGGTCATTGGGGAACATCGTTACTAGATATTGCACAGCAAACTGGTAATTACACAAATAAAGTATTTGTTCAAGTGGCTGAAACGAAGTCAGTTGACACATTTGGTAGAACATTAGCCGAAGGAAATGTAAAGGAGTTGGAGGGACAAATGAAGAGTTTAGCCGAAATTGATAGCACAATTACAGTGGCACAAGATGGAAGTGGAGATTATGATACAGTGCAATCTGCAATTGACGCTGTACCTAGTAACAACAGTCAAACTGTAATGATATATGTAAAAAATGGGACGTATAAAGAAGTTATTACTGTTCCAGCTAATAAACCTTTCATTACATTAATTGGAGAAGACGAAAAAGAAACGGTTATCACGTATGATAATTATGCTGGTAGAGATAACGGAGTAGGTGGCACTCTTGGCACAAGTGGCAGTGCAAGTGCATACCTTCGTGCTGATGATCTGATTGTAGAAAATATAACATTTGAAAATTCTTTTGATGAAACAACAGATACTACTGGAACACAAGCGGTTGCGTTATACGCAAGTGGAGATCGACTTTATTTTAAAAATGTAAGTTTTATTGGCAATCAAGATACATTGTATGTAAATGCTGGTACGCATTATTATGACAATGTTTATGTGGAAGGAGATGTAGACTTTATTTTTGGAGCCGCTAGAGTAGTATTTGCTAATTCAGTGATACATTCCTTTGATAGGGGCTCTGAGTCTACAAATGGATATGTTACCGCAGCTAGTACTCTGATTTCAGATGAGTATGGCATGATGATTATGAATAGTAAATTAACTAGTGATGCAGCAGCCGGTACGGTTTATCTAGGAAGACCGTGGCCATCCGGTGGAAATCCCAATGCAATTGGAAGTGTTTTGATTAAAAATAGTGAACTGGGCGCACATATCAATCCAGATGGATGGACATCAATGAGTGGTTTGCAACCTGAAGATGCGCGATTATTTGAATATAAAAATACTGGTCCAGGCGCTGTAGTAAATGACTCCAGAAGACAACTAACAGATGAAGAGGCAGCTGAGTGGACAGTTGAAAATGTATTGAAAGGTTGGAATCCAGTTCCAGATCAAGAGGAACCGGAAGATAATCCTGATGTGGAACAACCAGAAGATGATCCTATTGATGAAAATGAAGAACTGGAAGAGAAGGAAGATGAAGCCGTAGATGAAAATCAGCAAGACATAGAAGATAATGAATCTAGTCAGGGTGAAGATTTAGAAAAGGAAAAACAAGAAAGTGCAGTCACTGATAATAACATAGAAGATATTAATTCAAGTGACAAGAATGAAGAAGAAATAAAAGATTCAAAATCTTTGCCAGAAACCGCAACATCGATGTTTAATTGGTTATTGATTGGACTCGTTACATTATTCGCTGGTGTAGTTTTGTATAAGTTGAATCGTAGGAATAAACTAAATTAATTATTAAGGAGCATTCACACATATGAATGCTCCTTTTAAAGTAACGACCTATAACCAACGTGAATATAGGATAATCATTATCTTATATTCACGTTTAAATCATCCTTTCAATAATGTAAACGCATACTTAATTATAGTTAATAACATAATGATTATTTACGTAGTCATTATCTTACTCTACATTGATTGTAAGCAAGGATTGATGGGATAAAGAAAAAATTATAGAAAGGGTTTTGCTAATGGCTAATACAGTAGTAACAGAAGCTAATACAAAAATACCTGTTGATTACAAGAAAAAACGAAGACAAGAATTGTGGAGGCGTACGAAAAAAAATAAAATGCTTTATCTAATGATTCTTCCAGGGATTATTTATTTTCTAATCTATAAATATCTTCCTATGTATGGATTAATCATCTCCTTTATGGATTATAAACCGTATTTAGGTATAACAGGTAGTGAATGGGTGGGGTTTGAACACTTCCGTCGACTATTTTCCAGTCCAGAGTTTTGGAGTATTTTTAGAAATACGCTAGTATTATTTGCTTTACAAATATTCGTATTTTTTCCGATCCCAATTATTATCTCTCTTATGTTAAATGAGGTAAGACATTCATTTTATAAGCGAGGCATCCAGACATTAATTTATATTCCGCATTTTATGTCTTGGGTTGTTATTGTATCTATCAGCTTTGTAATGTTTACTTTGGACGATGGTATTATCAATTCAATGTTAGAAGTTTTTGGATTTGAGAAAATTAATTTTCTGATGAGCTCTGATTGGTTTCGTCCAATGTATATTCTCCAAGTTATATGGAGAGAAGCTGGCTGGGGAACAATTATTTTCTTGGCAGCAATAACAGCAGTGGATCCGCAGTTATATGAAGCTGCAAAAATAGATGGTGCCACTCGTCTTAGGCAAATGTGGCATATTACACTTCCGGCAATTCGAAGTGTCATCATAGTATTACTTATTCTTAAAATTGGTGATGTACTTGAACTTGGTTTTGAGCATGTATATCTATTGTTAAATTCTTCGAATCGAGAAGTAGCTGAAATCTTTGATACGTATGTATATGTCGCTGGTATACAGCAAGGACAATTTAGCTACAGTACAGCCGTTGGATTTTTTAAAGGAGCTGTAGGGTTGGTGATGGTAATATTCGCTAATAAGTTAGCTAAGTTATTTGATGAAGAAGGAATCTATTAATTGGCATAAGGAGTGAAAAACATGACAAAAAAACGAAGAAAAAATAGAGTGTCAGTCGGCAGTAAGGTATTTGATACATTTAATTATATACTGTTGGGACTTATTGGGCTGATAACTATCCTACCATTTATTCATGTATTGGGAAGTTCTTTCGCCACAAGTGCCGAAATTGCTGATACGACGTTTTTACTATTTCCGACTGAATTTAGTTTGAATGCTTATCGTTATATTTTCTCCACTGATACTATTTTTAAAGCATTAGGCGTTTCTATTTCAGTAACGATTGGTGGAACTATATGGAGTATGTTCTTATCAACATTAACTGCTTATGGTCTTTCGCGTAGGGATCTTATAGGTAGAAGGCATATAAATTTTCTTATTGTTTTTACGATGTTATTTAATGGTGGGATGATTCCAACGTTTTTAGTTGTTCAACAGACGGGGTTGTTAGACTCACTTTTGGCACTAATTGTACCTGTTTCGATTAATGCTTTTAATATGATTATTTTAAGGAGCTTTTTCCTTAATCTCCCACAAGGTTTAGAAGAGTCCGCAAAAATAGATGGTGCCAATGACTTTGGTATATTATTTCGAATCGTAATTCCAATTTCATTGCCAGCCATTGCAACGATTTCACTTTTTTATGCAGTTACGTACTGGAACACTTATATGCATGCGATTCTTTACTTGAGTGATGCAGGAAAGTGGCCAGTTCAAGTTCTTTTAAGACAAATTGTGGTACTTGCAAGTGGTATTAGTTATGATGGATCGTCATTTACAGATGTCCCACCACCAGAGGTTACTGTAAAAATGGCAACAATTGTTGTCGCAACAGTCCCAGTTTTATTAGTATATCCTTTCTTACAAAAGTATTTCACCAAAGGTGCATTGCTAGGATCTGTAAAAGGTTAACAAAGAATAGTTGCTTTTCAATATTCAGACTTGATATATAGTACGACGTAGTGAAACTTTCTTAAAGCTATGTCAGTAAACGGATTCCCTTTCTATGCCTGTGGAAAGGGAGCCAATTTAATTTGAGAAGCGTGTAATTTACGTTGGAATATATAACGATTTATGTCATGAACAACAGTCTTTTAGAAAGCGGGTGAGAGGATGTCTACTTACTCAAATGGTTATCTGGGGTTATTAGATAAGATGGATGATTTATTTCCAGATTTGTTTTCTTGGTTAGCAAAGCAATATGATCCAAGTACTGGTGGATTTTATTATGCAAGAAGTTCGAAGACAATCGATGGATTGATCCCAGATATAGAATCAACTGCTCAAGGATTAAATATTTTGATCAGAAATAACTTATTAGATAGTCTATCTGCGGATATGAAAGAACAAATGATTGTTTTCTTTCAAAAGAAACAAGATAGTAAAACGGGCTACTTTTTTGATGACAATCGAGCAATGAGAAATGATGAAGTTATGGTTCACCGTGCTATTAGTTATGCAACAGGTTCATTAAAAAATCTAGGTGCTGGACCTTTGTATCCATTACCAATGGATCAAGATACAGCTCCAGCGTATGTGAAAACAACCGCTTCTTACTTAGAGAAATGGAAAAGTATTGATTTACGTAATAGTTGGCGCGGATGTGACTTATTTGCAAATTCTTGTGTTTATATACGTGAGCTTAAAGAAGAACAACAGCAAGTATATCTAAACCAAGCGGTTTCGTATTTGAAAAGTATACAAGATAAACAAACAGGATTATGGGGTCAAGGTAGTTTATATGTAAGAATTTCTGGGACGTTTAAACTACTGACGTTTTATAATAAATTCCGATTAAAAATGCCTAATCCAGAGTGTATTTATCAAAGTATTTTACAATGTCTTCGTACAGAAGAAGCGGAGGACATGTGTTATATCCGTAATCCTATTAATCTCCTTTCTTACTTGGATATAGCGATACCACCGCCTGATTTAAAAGAGATTATCGAGATAACTATTAATAATATGAAAAAGTTTAAAAAGAAGGATGGAGGATTTTCTAGAGAAATAGTTTGTTCGCCATCTGCACCAAATGTTGCTCAAGTAAAAAGCGGTGAATATTATCCTGATATGCCAGACCCTGTACATTTAGGATTAGGTTTAGAAGAAGGGGATATGAATGCAACTACACAGGCTACATTGATACGCCTGCAACTTTACCAATTGTGTAAAAAAGAGATTCTACCGCTACCAGAAGTGAGTGAATTTCACCATTATCTCAGCAAATATTAATTGAAAGAAGTGCATGAAATAAATGAAAAAATGGAAAATGAATCGAAAGAAGAAATTGTCTTCACAAGCGGTGCAAATTCTATTTAATCATGGGATTTATCAATTTGGAAATTCTTTATCAATTATATTTGTCAATCTATACTTATGGCGCCTTACAAATAGCTTATGGATTAGTGGAATGTACAATTTAATTGCGATATTGGCACAAGCGGTAACAACGATCTTGATAGGAAAGCGTTCTAAAAAAATTGGACGCACGTTGATGTATCGGTATGGAATTTTACTAACCGCACTATTTTATTTATTTATTGTTGTATTACAGGAAAATATAATTCAGCACTTTTATTGGTTCGCATTGATTAAAGGAATTGCTCAGGGTATGTATTGGGTAGCGTATTTCACTATTGTTCATGAATTTTCTTCTGATCAAAATAGGTTTCGTTATTTGGGATGGAACCAAATTGTGATGGGTGGATCTAATTTACTTGGTCCCGCAATTGCTGGTTTTATTATTAGTTTATCAAATGAGCTTAGCGGCTATATGATTGTATTTTCATTAGCATTTTTAATGTTTGTTATTGCTACAATAGGTAGTTTTCAAATTCAAAAGGAAAAGATGCCACACAAGTCATATTATATGAAATATTTAAAATTGATCATTATTCGAGAGCCAAACTTTTTAAAAGCACTTATTGGCTGGTTTGTTCTTGGGTTTCCACAAGGTATTCTCATGTACATTCCACCAATTTTGATTTATAGCATTTTTAATAATGAAAGCGTTGTAGGTTATTTAAACATAGTGTTTTTAAGTTTATCAATCTTATCTAGTTATCTAATTTCTAGATTAGCAGAGATTGAAGCAACAAGAGGATATTTGTTACTTGCTGCTTTAGGGTTTATTTTAGCTAGTCTGTTTTTAATTTGGGATATAAATATGATTACAGTAATTTTGTTTATGTCTGTGCATCATTTGTTTAAACCATTACAAGGAAACGCCTATGCGGCTTTTTACTTCCAATGGATAGATTTGTTGCCACTAAAAGGTGCGTTTCGCGTAGAATCTATTGTGCTTCGTGAAACGTTTATCAATTTGGGTAGGGCGATGGGAATTATTACTTTTATGATTTTTTCAGCAGAGATTGATGGTTCGATTGTAGCCTACGTTATTCTCGCAGTGATGTTGATGCAATTGATCCTTCCTTTCTTTGCAAAGAATAGCCCACATAAATGAGGAGGAATTGTTATGTCGCATATTGGTGAATGGGAAATAGTGGATCCAGGAGTCACGAGAAAGATTCATCCGACTGGTAATGAATTAATGATGATGGAAGTGAAATTTGATGAGGGAGGAGTCGGAAAGATACACAGTCATCCGCATGAACAACTGACATACTGCTTAAAGGGAAAGCTTGAATTTACATTAAATGATTCGATTCATATCTTATCAAAGGGAGAGTCACTGTATATTCCAAGCAATACGGAGCATGGTGTGATTGCATTAGAACCAAGTAGTCTATTAGACACATTTACACCATTACGTGAGGATTTACTTTCTTAGCAATACGTGAAGGGTATAAATAAAGGAGGTCTAAACCATGTATGCTTATAATGTTGTAGAATTTGGAGCGATAAATGATGGTCAAAAAGATAATAGTCTGGCGATTGCAAACACAATAAATGATTGTAGTAAGAATGGCGGTGGGATTGTTTATTTTCCAGCTGGCACTTATAAAACAGGTGTAATTCAGTTAAAAAGTAATATTACTTTGTACATTGATGCTGGTGCAAAGATTTTATTTACGGATGACTTTACTACGTATGATCCTGTACAGACGAGATGGTCTGGCTATCAATGTTATGGATTTTCTCCACTTGTTTATGGAAGAGGATTGAAAAATGTTGCAATTAAAGGTGATGGTGTCATTGATGGGCAAGGGATGGCATGGTGGGAAATTAATAAAGAATTGAAAAATGGTGTCGATTATCAATCTGAAATGACAGATAAAATTAGAGAATTAAATAAGGATTTTACCGAACCAAATGAAACGAATTTAGTTGAGTGGCCGTCACAATTTCTACGACCACCATTAGTACAATTGATTGATTGCGAACAGGTCAAATTAGAAGGTGTTACGTTACAGAATTCTCCTTTTTGGAACACCCATCTAGTATATTGTAATAATGTAACTGTTCGAGATCTGACTATTAAAAATCCATCAGATACCCCGAATGGTGATGGATTAGACATTGACTCATGTTCGAACATAAGAGTGTCTGATTGTCATTTTGATGTTGGGGACGATTGTATCGCAGTTAAATCTGGAATTAATGCAAATGGTAGAGAGATTGGAATACCATCTGAAAACATAACAGTTACTAACTGTACCATGTTACATGGCCATGGCGGAATTGTTATGGGGAGTGAGAACTCTGGAGGAATAGAAAATGTTACTGTATCAAATTGTGTTTTTATTGGTACAGATAGAGGAATTCGGATAAAAACAAATCGTGCGCGTGGTGGCTATATTCGTAATATTCTAGTTAATAATATCGTAATGGAAGATTGTTTATGTCCGATAGCTATCAACGCATTTTATCGGTATGGTGTCGACTTAGATGATCCTTCGATGGTAAAGCCTGAGCGAATACCTGTAAGTGAGAAAACGCCGGTAATTGAACACATTCAATTAAGTAATATAAACGCTAAAAACTGTCGCGCAGCAGCTGGTTTCATTTATGGATTGCCAGAGATGCCTATAAAAGATATTTCATTAAATCAGATAACAATAGAAATGATTACGGATGTAGATGCAGTAGGCGGTGAACCTGATATGGTAAAAGAACAACTATATATGGTTGGTGATGGCATCTATGGAAGATACATTGATGGAATTGAATTAGACAGGATTCGGGTAGAGACAAGGCAAGGATCATCTTTATTATTAGAGAATACCAAAAATGTTGACATAAATAATTTCACAACCAAGACCGTTCATCTTGATACGCCAATTATTCAATTAAATCAAGTCAAAGGTGTAAGTATCACTGGTAGACAATTCACTAATCTATCAAAAAGTTATTTAAAGTTAGTGAAAACTGATCTTGATAACGTAATCTTCTATTAATGAGAAGAAGGAGGAAATAAATGAAAACGTTTAAAAACCCAATAATTGCAGGCTTTTACCCAGATCCATCAATTTGTCTTGTTAACGATGACTACTACTTGGTGACATCAACATTCGAGTACTTCCCAGGAGTTCCAATCTTTCATAGTAAAGATTTAGTTCATTGGAAACAGATTGGCCATGTTTTAGACAGACCTTCCCAACTGAACCTTGATGAAACGCCATATTCTAAAGGTATTTATGCACCAACGATTCGATACGACGATGGTATTTTTTATATGATTACGACTTTTGTAGTTAGTCAAACTGGTGCAAGGAAAAATTTTTATGTTACTGCAACAGATCCAGCAGGTCCTTGGTCTGATCCAAACTGGTTAGTCGATGCTCCAGGAATAGATCCGTCTTTGCTTTTTGATGATGACGGAAAAGTATATTATACCGGTAATCGTCGCCCACCTAACGGCAGTGAATATCCGAAACATAATCAAATATGGTTGCAAGAGCTTGACCTAGAGCAGAGAAAACTAGTTGGTCCAACTTTTGCTTTATGGGAAGGTGCATTGAAATATGCGCATGCGCAAGAAGCACCACATCTATATAAGATTGATAATTACTATTATTTGCTGATAGCGGAAGGTGGAACTGGTTTTACACATGCAGTAACGATCGCACGTAGTGAAAATATAACAGGACCATATGAGTCAACCGAGACAAATCCAATTTTAACTCACCGTCACCTTGGAAGGGATCATGAGATCGCTAATGTTGGTCATGCAGATATCGTTCAAACCCAAACAGGCGATTGGTGGATGGTTTGTCTTGCTTCACGTCCATATGGTGGTTACCGAAACCTTGGTAGAGAAACCTTCCTTGTTCCATTTAAGTGGGAAAACGGTTGGCCAGTAGTTAATCCTGGAAAAGGAATGATTGAATCTGAAATGGCATTTCCGAATTTATCAGAACACAAGTGGCCATCGTTGCCTGCTTGTGACCCATTTGAGAAAGAAGTGCTTGATTTACGATGGAACTTTTTGCGAACACCAAGAGGAGATTTCTGGTCATTGACGGAACGACCTGGTTTTCTAAGGTTAAAGCCAAAGAAGGAAACAATAATGGAAGCTAGTAATCCAGCTTTTGTTGGACGACGTCAACAAGATATTAGTTTTTATGCGAGTACAGTAATGGAATTCAAGCCAGAAGACCCTAGTGAATCAGCGGGATTAGTATTGCTACAAAATGAGGGTTTCCAGTTTCGTATGGAGCGAATTTTAAAAGATAATAAACAATATATTCAACTCGTACGTCGAGAAGCTGGTAAGGATGAATTAATTGCTTGTCAGGAACTAGATGATCTAAAAAAACTGTATCTAAAGGTAGAAGCATATGGTCAAGCATATAGTTTTTATTATGGAACAATAGTAGATGAGTGGAGAGCACTAGCAACTGATCTAGATGGAACAATTCTTAGTACGGATAAAGCGGGAGGATTTGTTGGAGCGTATATTGGCTTATATGCCAGTAGTAATGGAAATACAAGTAGTAATTATGCTGATTTTGATTGGTTCGAATACAAAGGCACAGAGTGAAAAACAACTTGTAAGGAGGCAGAGAAATGAGGGAATATCAAGGGAAAACAGGATTGGGTTGGGCAGAAACAGCTTGTCGTAGTTTAATGGATCGATATGAACCAAACTTCCTTCCACCTAAAAATCGTTGGCATTATCACCAAGGGGTTTTTCTTTGTGGTATGTATGATGTATTTTTGCAAACAAAAAACAAAATCTATTTTGATTATGTAAAAGAATACGTGGATAAGTTAGTTGATGAACAAGGGAATTTTCTTTTTGCACGGGGTGAATTAGATGCAATTCAACCTGGGTTACTATTACTACCTTTGTACCAAGAAACCGGTGATAAACGCTACCAATTAGCCGCTCTAAAGCTAAGAAGCTTATTGAAGACATTGAATCGAACGAAACAAGGTGGATTTTGGCACAAAGACAAATATCCATACCAAATGTGGCTCGATGGCTTATATATGGCTGGTCCATTCGCTATTCAATATGGCCAAATGTTTCGGGAACCTGAATTAATTGATTTAATCATGCATGTGGAAAAATTGATGAGAGAGCATACAATGGATGAAAAAACAGGATTGTATTTTCATGGTTATGATGAAAGTAAAGAAATGTCGTGGGCAACAACTAAGGGCCATGCTCCTGAAATATGGGGACGTGCGCTCGGTTGGTATAGTATGGTGTTAGTTAACCTTATTGAACTTTTGGAAGAAGGACATCCAAAAAAAGAGGAGTTACGTGTAGTAGTGCAACAATTAATAGACCGTTTACTACATTATCAGGATAAAGAAACGGGTTTATGGTATCAGATAATAGATAAAGGAGAACGAGAGGATAACTGGCTTGAGAGTTCATGCTCCAGCTTATTTGTTTATGCGATAGCCAAGGCTGTTAACAAAGGCTATATTAGTGAAAAATATTTTAAAAGTGCAAAAATCGGTTATGAAGGTATTTTGAAACATAAGGTGAGTTTAGATGAAAGCGATGGATTTCAGCTGCATGGTATTTGCATTGGAACGTCTATTGGAGAATATGATTACTATATTAATAGAGAGACGAGCGTTAATGATCTTCATGGTGTAGGTGCTTTTATTCTTGCTAGTGTTCAAATAGATCAACATGATGCTGTCTAATATTCCAACTTTCTCATCAGAAAAAAAATGTGAAGCGTTGACTACTTTATTTAAGTTTTAATTACATCTCTTATGTTACTTGACAGTTTCAAAATAAGCCTGCTTCCGAGTTAGCTGAAGCCGTGCCTGCGGAAAGGGAGTCAATTTCATTTGAGGAGCGGGTAAGAAAGAATGACTACAACGGATTTCTTTAATTTCGTAAGATGAAACGTAATAATAATTACAAAAGGAGCAACAAGTCAATCTCAACTTTGGATTGTGAGACTTTATAGTATTACCATGACTTGAAGGCCTGTTTTGCGACACGAAAGTTGAGTAGTAATATTTAACTAAGGATTTCTAAAGAAGGGCAGGTTGAAGATGATGCAGATTTTTAAACGATGGACAATACTTATAGCTTTTAGCTTCCTATTGGCAGGCTGTGGTGATAATGAGGAACAAGTGGATTTACTGTTTTTTACAGATATCGAAGAGACGGAAGTAGAAAAATTACGCACAACGGTTCAAGGACAACTTGATGATAGTCTAAGTCAATCAATCGATCTAGAAGTCTATTCACCTGTCTATGAACGACTAATTTCAGAGATTGCAACTCATAATGGAGACGTTATTCTAGTGGAAGCAGATATGATTTCACCTGCTGTATTAGATCCTGAAGGTTTGGTTGAGCTCGATGATATCGTTACAGATAGCCAAACATATATAGCAACAAATCCAAAAACTGAAGAAGAACATGTATACGGCATAACTATAAGTGCAAGCGAGTACAGTAGCCATGAGCTTGTAGCACTTATACCAATATATAGTGATTATGCAAAGCAGGCTATTACGGTTTTAGAGAAATTGAGCGAGTAGAGGTAAGGGAGGGCGTGAAAAAATGAACGTATTTTTAGCTGGTGACTCGACGATGTCTTATTATCCAGTAGAAAGATATCCGAGAACTGGATGGGGCCAAGTTTTTCAGGAATATTTTAATGATGACGTAATGGTTATTAACGATGGAGCTTCAGGACGATCTACGAGGACGTTTATTGATGAGGAACGTCTAGATAAGATTGATGGGCAACTTAGAGCAGGAGATTATCTATTTATTCAATTTGGTCATAATGATGCAAAAGCAAATAGTGAGCGATATACAGAACCACAAACAACGTATAAACAGAATTTAACTAAATTTGTTGAAGTTGCTTGGAAACGTCAAGCGAATCCAATCTTGTTAACACCAGTACAAAGAAGAAACTTTTATGCTGATGGTACAGTACTAGATTCGCATGATCAATATGCTATCGCTATTAGAGAACTAGCAGAAGAATTAGACGTTCCTTTACTTGATATAACCAGATCAAGTACGGAACTACTTGAGAAAATTGGTGACGAAAAGTCAAAAAAATTATTCATGTGGATAGAACCAAATCAATATGAATATTATCCTGATGGAGAAAAGGATAATACCCACTTTTCTAGAGAAGGTGCAAAGGAAATTGCTAAATTAGTTATAGAGGCTATTAAACAGCAACAACTTCCATTATGTCATTACTTGAAAAAAACGTGGGATAAACAACAACTACCGACTTTTTCAGTTAATAGTCCAGATATACCTAGTAAACAATTTGATATAACGGAATTTGGTGCAATTGGAAACGGAATTTTTGATAATACAGAAGTGATTAAGAAAACAATTGATGCATGTGTTAAAGCTGGAGGAGGAAAGGTGATTGTTCCTGCGGGTATTTGGCTCACTGGATCAATTCAGTTACAAAGTAAAATAAATTTTCATGTAAAAAGTGGTGCTCTTGTACGATTCACAGATAACTTTAATGATTACCCATTAATAGTGTCTAGCTTTGAAGGTAAGGAGACAGTCCGTTGTCAGTCACCAATAGATGGAGAAGGACTTGAGGATATTGCAATCACAGGAAAAGGTATATTTGATGGGGCGGGTCATCAATGGCGACCAATTAAAAAATGGAAGATGACAGGATTACAATGGAAGGAATTAATTACGTCAGGAGGAGTGATTGATGAACAAGCACAGATTTGGTGGCCTACAGAGAATGCTAAGAATGGGGCAAGGATAGTTGATGAACTGGAAAAAAGATCAAATATAAAGATTGATAATTTCTTGCCTGTACGTGACTATTTAAGACCTAATCTTGTAAGTATAAGAAAATGCACTAGAGTATTATTAGACGGTCCAACTTTTCAAAATTCACCAGCTTGGAATATCCATCCGTGGTTATGTGAGCATGTAAAGATCAAAAATATAAAAGTTAGGAATCCTTGGTATGCTCAAAATGGAGATGGATTGGATTTAGAATCATGTCGTTATGCAATCGTGTCTAAATGTGAATTTGATGTAGGTGACGATGCTATCTGTATCAAATCTGGTAAAGATGAAGTTGGGCGCAAGTTGGCAGTACCTAGTCAAGATATATTAATCGAAAAATGTACTGTTTTTAATGGTCATGGGGGTTTTGTTATTGGGAGTGAGATGTCAGGAGATGTACGAAATATTCAAATAAAGGATTGTGTTTTTTCAGGAACAGATAAAGGTGTTCGTATAAAAACAGCAAGAGGTCGAGGCGGTATTATTGAGAGCATTGTAATTCAAAATATCAAAATGCATGATATCTCTAAAGAGGCAATTATTATACAAATGTATTATGAAAGTGAACAAGTTGGAGATGCACAACCATTTACTGAAAAAACACCTATCATTCGAAACATATGGTTAGAAAAAATTAATTGTTATGCTGCAAAAGTAGCAATTGTCTTAAAAGGGCTACCAGAAAGTCCAATAACCGCAATAACCTGTAAAGAAATGTCGCTCACATCTCAAGAAGGGATAACATGCTTATACACAAGTTCCTTGAGACTAGAATCTTTTGAAGGGAATATTGCTCATGACCCTTTGATTCAATTAGATAATTGTGATCATATCCAGATTAGAAAATTCAGAAACAAAAACAAGGTAAAAACATTGGTCAAATTAACTGGCAAAAACACGGAATTAATTGATTTTTCAGGACTTCTTGATACCGAACAATTAGTTGAGATCGGTAGAGAAGTTGATGTTAATCAAATTGTAGGATCCAATAAATAAAGTTACTCACAAAAATGGTAGGTGATCAAATGGAATTAAATCTAGGAATACGGGCACATGATATTAATTATCATACAGCAGAGGAAATAGCTAATGAAGTGGCGAATAAAGGATTATCAGCAATTCAATTAGCACTTCAAAAATCATTTAATCAACTTTCGTTTGAGAAGGGTTTTTTAAATCCTGGCTTTGCAAAACATATAAATAAATCGTTTCAAAATAAACAAATCGATATCGCTGTCTTAGGTTGTTACATTAATATGATCCATCCGAATCAAGAAGATAGAAGGAAAGCATTAGAGCGATTTAAAGAACATATTCGCTTTGCACGTGACTTTAATTGCAGTGTTGTAGGTACGGAAACTGGGAATGTTCATGCGAAAATGGGTTATACAACTGATAATTTCACTGAAAAACCTTTTCTTGCTGTTGTTGATAGTGTTAAGGAACTCGTCAACGAAGCAGAAAAATTCGGAGTTATTGTTGGGATTGAAGGTGGTGTTAATCATCCAGTCCATACTCCCGAATTAATGAAAGAACTAGTAGACCGTGTTGACTCAAATAATCTACAAGTAATCTTTGATCCTGCGAATTATATTACGATTGATAATTATAAACAACAGGAAAAGTTATTTCAAACAGCAGTAGATTTGTTTGGAGATCGAATCGTAATTATTCATGCTAAAGATTTTATAGTTGAATCGAATCAAATTAAGATGGTGCCTGTTGGAGAAGGGCTACTAGATTATCACCAGATTTTCTCTTGGGTAAAAAAAACCAAACCAGCTATTCATGTTTTATTAGAGAATACTAAAGAACCATATATTGAAGCAAGTATTAGTTATTTAAAACAAACATTTGAGATCAGCAAGTAAATAAAAGAAAGGGGTGTGGAGGAGTAATGGGAATTTTACAAGACTTACTAAAAGATATTCCAATTCCGCAAATGGCAGCAGTAAAGCAAACATTTGCAAATCAGCAAATTGATAATTTGTCTGAGGAACTACGTAGTCGTCTCGATCAAGACGGATTAAAGGAGCAGATAAAACCAGGAATGGAAATAGCGGTGGCTGTCGGTAGTCGTGGTCTTGATCGACTTGTTGAATTAACGAAAGAGACGATTCTTTTTTTACAAAGCTTAGGAGCAAAACCATTCATTGTGCCAAGCATGGGTAGTCATGGCGGTGCAACTGGAGAGGGACAAAAGGCAGTACTTGAACATTTAGGGATAACACAAGAGAGCGTCAACGCTGAAATCCGTTCATCGATGGAAGTAATAGAAGTGGGAAAGTTACCTAATGGATTACCAGTTTATATCGACAAACTAGCAGCAGAAGCAGACGGTATTGTTGTGATCAATCGAGTCAAACCTCATACTGCCTTTCGCGGACCAGTGGAAAGTGGCATTATGAAGATGATTAGTATTGGTTTGGGTAAACAAAAGGGTGCTGAAGCCTGTCATCAACTAGGGTTTAAACACATGGCCGAACATGTACCAGCGATGGCAAAGTTAACCTTAGCAAGTATGCCGATTCTATTTGCTGTTGCAACCGTGGAAAATGCATTTGATAAAATTGCTAGGGTTGAAGTTTGGAAACCAGATGAAATTGAAGAAAAAGAAGCAGGTATGCAAGAATTATCGAAACAGTTGTTACCAAAACTGTTCTTTGAAAAAATTGATGTACTCGTAATTGACCAAATTGGAAAGAACATTAGTGGTGATGGTATGGATCCAAATATTACGGGACGTTACCCTACACCTTATGCATATGGAGGACCAGAAGTAACGAAAATGGTCGTACTAGATTTGACTAAGCAAACTGAAGGAAACGCCAATGGTGTTGGTACGGCTGATTTCACAACTCAAAAACTAGTAGATAAAATGGATCGGGATACAACTTATGCTAATGGCTTAACGTCGACAGTTGTAGGACCGACAAATATATCAACAACACTTCCAAATGATAAGCAGGCAATTCAAGCAGCGATCAAAACGTGCAATATTTTAGATTTTACAAAAGTAAAGCTTGTACGAATTAAAAATACGTTGGATATAGGAACAATAGAAGTATCTGCAGCGTTATTAAATGAAGTGGAACAACATGATAATTTAGAAAAACTAACTGATTTGAAGGATATGAAGTTTAATAGTTTAGATGATTTACTGTGATGAACCATAAATGGAGGGGTATAATGAGTGATTTATTTAATTTAAGTGGTAAAGTAGCGGTTGCAATTGGTGGAAATAGCGTTTTAGGTGGCGCAATAGCCAAAGGTTTTGCTGAACATGGTGCAAAAGTAGCGATAGTGGGGAGGGATTTAGAGAAAGCTGAATTGATAGTGAAAGAGATTATCGCAAGTGGTGGTGATGCAAAAGCATTTCAAGCAGATGTAAGTGATTTAAAAACCGTCGAACAAGTGGCAGAAGAAATAGAGGATTGGAGTGGAGGTTGGGATATCATCCTTAATGCACCAGGGCAAAACAGCGCTACACCATTTATGGAATTAGAACCAGATGAATGGGATAGCATTATGGACGTGAATTTAAGAGGACTTGTATTTTCAACGCAAATATTTGCTAAACGAATGATCAATCAAAAAAGAAAAGGTAGCATCATTAATATATCATCTGTTTCATCTACGACTCCTTTATCTAAGGTCTTTACGTATTCAGCCTCTAAAGCTGGTGTGAACAACATCACCCAATTTTTAGCGAAAGAATTTGCCGCAAATGGAATTCGTGTCAACGCGATTATTCCAGGCTTTTTCCCAGCGGAGCAAAACCGTAAAATTTTAAGCGAGGATCGGGTCAATTCAATTATGAATCACACGCCGTTAAATCGTTTTGGTGTTCCTGAAGAATTAAAAGGAGCTGCAATTTATTTAGCTTCAGATAAGGCTTCAGGATTTGTAACAGGTACATTCTTACGCGTGGACGGTGGATTTGGAAGTATGACGATATAATGGTTGAATTGAAAGCGTTTAAAAGAAGAAACGTTGTTATTGGTGTAGATATTGGTACAACGAGTACGAAAGCAGTATTATTTGATTGCAATGGAGGTTTCATTTTTCAAGCAGAAGAGAAGGTAACAACACTTTATCCTGAACAAGGTTATGCCGAGCAAGGACCTGAAGAAATTGAGCATAAAACAAAACAAGTTTTGCGACAGGTAATTGAGCAAGTTGTCTCTAGAAATGAAAAACTACTAGCGATTGGATTAGCAACAGCAATGCACTCTTTAATTTGTGTCGATGAGAAGAAACAAGCACTATCTAACGCAATTATCTGGTCTGACAGTAGAAGTAGTAAGCAAGCTTCGGAACTGAATAACGATGAAGGGAAGGAGTTCTATTGTAAAACGGGCACACCAATTCATCCAATGTCTCCATTTCTGAATCTAATTTGGATGAAGGAAACAGAGTATTATGCCTATCAAGAGGCTTCCTATTTCATGACAATCAAGGATTATCTGGTATGGAAATGGTTTGATGAAAGATGGATTGATGAAGCGATGGCCTCATCAACAGGATTATACAATCTAAAGAAACATGCTTGGGATCGTGATGCTTTACAGTTAGCGGGCATAACAGAAGCACAATTATCCAAAATAGTTTCGCCAGATACAGTTTTAACTTCCGTCCAGATCGCTAAAGAACTTGGAATAGGAGTAGATATACCATTTATAATTGGGTCTGCTGATGGCCAGTTGGCAAATCTTGGTGACGGCATGATTTTACCTGGTGAAGTTGCAATCTCAGTCGGGACTAGTGGTGCTATTAGACAGTTTATCGACGGTACAGAGGTTGATCCGTTTGAGGAGACTTTTACCTATGCTTTTACAAAGGAGACATCAATTGTTGGTGGTCCGACGAACAATGGTGGAATTGTTCTTCAATGGTTAAAAAATTTATTAGAATTTGAAGGTAGCGACCAGCAATTGATTGCATTGTCAGATGGAGTGAAACCAGGTGCTGATGGTTTGTTCTTTTTACCATATATAAACGGGGAACGTGCACCGTTTTGGAATCAAGATGCAACAGGAAGTTTTGTTGGATTAACAATTAGACATAAAAAAGAACATTTAGTCAAGGCGGTATTGGAAGGTATTTGCTTTAATTTATATCATATCGGTGAGTCATTAGAAAGAGTTGCAGGCGTACCAAAACAGATTTGTGCAAATGGTGGCTTAACCCAATCAGAAAAATGGGTGCAAATTCTTGCTGATGTATTCGGAAAAGAAATTCATCTATCTGAGACACATCATAGTGTTGCGTGGGGAGCGGCTTGGACCGCATTATTTGGTATAAAAGAAGTTGCATCATTTGCAGCGATTAAGGAGAAAAGTGGTCCACAAAAGGTGGTGCAAACAATACGAGAAAACCATCAACAATATCGTCAAATTTATCAAAAATATCGAGACTTAACAAAACTTTTATCGTGAGTTTAAAATTGTAGTTTAACTGAGGTGTTGAATATGCTAGAGGATATTTTACAACAAGTAAAAGCAGGAACGTTAACTGTTAAAGAAGCAAGTAAAAAGCTAGGGTCTTATGAGAATCTTGGTTTTGCGAAAATTGATCATCAAAGACAACAGCGTACAGGATTTCCAGAAATTATTTATGGAGAAGGTAAAACAATTGAACAACTTAGTACGATCATTGAAGCAATTAAACAAAAAAAAAATACCGTTTTAGCTACACGTATTTCGGAACAAAAAGCTACAGCGATTTTAGAGCGTTTTCCGTCTTGTGTCTATGATGCATGTTCACAAATTCTATTTTGGAAAGAAGAGAAAGAAGAGAAAAAAACAAAAGATGGTTATATTGCTATTATTTGTGCTGGTACTTCTGATTTGAAAGTAGCGGAAGAAGCGGCGATCACAGCTGAGGTATTAGGTAGTCAAGTTCATCGAATATATGATGTAGGTGTCGCAGGTTTACATCGATTACTAGATAATTTAGAAGAAATTCAAGGGGCTACCGTTTCGGTTGTCGTTGCAGGAATGGAAGGGGCACTTGCTAGTGTTGTAGGAGGTCTTGTGGCACATCCGGTACTTGCCGTTCCAACTAGTGTCGGTTATGGGGCTAATTTTCAAGGATTATCAGCGCTATTGGCGATGTTAAATTCGTGTTCTTCTGGGATCAGTGTTGTTAATATCGATAATGGTTTTGGGGCTGCTTATAATGCGGTTATGATAGATCGCTTAGCATATTCACATGATTATGCTAAATAAAATATCAAACTTGGAGGTAGCTAAATGGTGAAAAGACATCCCCCTGATCATGAACACGTTGATGACAAAATGATGAAAATGGAGATTAACTTAGACGATACACCGAGTGAATGGCTTGGTTATGTTATGGAACTGCTATTTGAAGCGGGAGCTAATGACGTTTACTATACCCCCATCTATATGAAAAAAAACAGACCTGGAATTCAAGTACAGCTTCTTTGTGCAAGTGATCAGGTTGAACAGATGAAAGAGATTTTATGGAGAGAGACTACTACTCTAGGAATCCGTTATTATCCTTTAACTGTCCATCGTATGGCGCGGAGATTTATTAAAGTAGCTACTGAGTGGGGAGAGATAACAATAAAACAAGGAATAAGAAACGGAGTAGTTTGGCAAAGTGCACCAGAATATGAGGAATGTAAAGCAATTGCTATAAAACACCAAGTACCACTAAAACAAGTCTATCAAGCTGTTTGGGAGAATACCAAAGTTCGAGAAGAATAAATGAGAGTGAGGAGAATAAAAATGCTAGAAAAAAACCGAAAATTAGGAGAAACACTTTGTGAGATGAGACGTGTGCTTGTTGCTTTTTCTGGAGGAGTGGACAGCACATTCTTATTAAAGAGAGCGCATCAAGAATTAGGTTCTGATAATGTTTTAGCAGTTGTTGTAGCATCTGAATTATTTCGTAAAGAAGAATTTAAAGGGGCAGTTAATCTAGCAAAACAAATGAATATTCCTGTTTTAGAAACAGAAATAAAAGAACTGGAAGACGATTCTATCGTAGCAAATTCACCAGATAGTTGGTATTACAGTAAAAAAATGCTATATAATCACCTCAATAAATTAGCGAAACAAAAAGGTTTTCACTATGTACTGGATGGCATGATTGTGGATGATTTAGATGATTTCCGTCCTGGATTAAAAGCGCGAACCGAAGCGGGCGTTAGAAGTATACTTCAGGAAGCTGGCCTTTATAAGCGAGAAATTCGTATCTTAGCAAAAGAACTAGAAGTCCCTGTTTGGGATAAACCAGCATCTTGTAGCTTAGCTTCTCGGATACCTTATGGAACAGTAATAACGAAAGAAAAAATTGATCAAGTCAATCAGGCAGAACAATATATTCAGTCGCTAGGGTTTAGTGTTGTACGTGTACGTCATCATGGGGATGTTGCAAGAATTGAAGCTTTACCAGAAGATATAGAGGCTTTACTTGCGTGTAAAGAAAGGATAGGACAGAAATTACAATTGTTAGGATTTACGTATGTTTCTGTTGATCTATTTGGCTATCGTGTAGGAAGTATGAATGAAGTTTTAGATGAGAAACAGAAACATTCTGAAGTTAGTTAGACGAGGTCTTTATAATAAAAACTAACAAGAGGCGTCTCTAGTAATTATCGAGTAGCGCCTCTTATTATATGTTAGGATAGAATCAATTTTTTACATATGCGCATGAAGATCTCTCTACTAGGGTTGGATTCATTTTTTTTGTAATTGGATTTACCTGTTCTGTGTCTATCAAAGCGATCATTGCTTCAACAATTTCTTTAGCTAGTTCTTCGAGTGACACACCAATTGCTGTTAAAGGTATTTCCAGTGTTTCCATTTGTGGGATATTGTCATAGCTAATCACTGACATATCCTTAGGAATACTAATATTGTTCTCTCTTAAGCAACGGATAACACCGCCACTTATATCATAACTGCCACTCACAATAGCGGTAGGTAATGGATTTATGTTGATTAGTTTTTTAATTGCTGTATAACCATCATACCAATTCAGCCCATTTGTATTTATTACATGACTATTATCAAAGAATAGTTGATGCTGCTTTATCGCAGTTTCAAAACCTCGATACTTTTCCATTTGTAGTGGATCAGTGGGAGAAATATTCCCGATATAAGTTATTTTTCGATGTCCTAATCGATATAAATAAGCAATGGCTCTTTTCATTGCTTGTTCATGATTAGCATCAATTATTGGGTAGGTAGCCTTTTTTTTACTTGATACACCATAAGAAATGAGTGGGATATTCTGTTCACTAATCGCAACGTTGTTATTTTCTTCAAATAATATAATGCCATCAACCTGAAACTTTCTAAATGTTTCAAGAGCTTTAGGAACAGGATCTACTGATAGAATCATTGAATAATCGGTTTTATCGATTTCATTACTAATGTTCGTGACAAGCGTTGATAAAACGGTTCTTTCTATTGTAGGCCATATTAAACCAATTATTTTTGTTTTCTTACTTACAAGCTGTTGGGCGGCAAAGTTGGGCTCATACCCCATTTTATTTGCTAGAGTAACAATTTTTTCTTTTGTTACTTTTTTAACAAGCGGGCTATCATTAAGAGCTTTGGAAACTGTTGAATAGCTAACACCTGCAACACTTGCTATGTCTTTAATTGTTACTGTCATTTTACATCACCTATCGACTTATATTCTTTTATATCGAGTTATACCTATAATGTACCATAACTTTAATGCGTTTTCACTTAAAAAAATATAATCTTAAATTTACTAATAAAAACTGTTGTTGAATCATTTTAAATAGGTTATTATTAAAATAACAACGTTGTTATTTTAAATTATAAAAAGGAAAATCAATTATTTGAAAACGGTATCAATTGGGGGAGTAAAAATCATAATTAAAGGGAGAAGTGGAGAAATGGATTCTTTAGTTACAGTACTTCAAACATTAGCAGAAGGAAAAGTTGCCATCTCGAATGAACAGGTTAAAGTTTATCGCGACTCTTTTACAGAATATAAAAAAGATAAGTTGATCATGGTCAAAGATTTAGAAGCGAAATGGATCTTAGCTGTAGGAGATGGTGTACTCTATGAATCACTAACAGGTGAAACGCTAAAGGGATATGGAAAAAGATGTGCCTTATCTCATGAAAATCGTCTAGTCTTAAATCAGTATTTTCCATACACAGTGCCACAGGCTTTTGGAACTGAAATAGCAACAATGGGATTAGGGGATCGTCTTGGATTAGCCTCACCTGGGCATATTGAAACAATTAAACCGTACCGCGTTAAACCGATTTTAGCTCAACAAAGTATTCGTGAATTAACGCTTACTAATCGATCCATGATAGATATTCTCGATGCAGCTGCCTTTGCCGTTTTTCAAGAAGGTTATAAAGATGGGTATGGTGCAGATGGAGATCATATTAAGCTCGAGAAAGATATTGAATATGCACTATCTTTAGGTATATCGTTTCTTACATTAGATTGTTCTGATCAGATTAGAAACGACCTAGAAACTATATCTGTTAGCGATATAGAAGGAGAATACGAGAAGTTGCCTGCAGCAACAAGGGATTATTACTATGAAACCTATTTTAATAAACAATTCGATGTGAATGGGTTAGAAATTGACTATGATAAAGTAGATGTAATTAAGAATGCATTATTATATGGCGAAGCTTTAGATTATACAGAGCACGTCTATAAAACTTATATTCAAAATGCTGAGAAACAAATAGACTTCGAGATATCAATTGATGAAACCGAAACGATAACCTCACCTGCAGCTCATTTTTTTGTTGCTAATGAGTTAATAAGAAGAGGCGTTAATGTCACTAGCTTGGCCCCAAGGTTTTGTGGGGAGTTTCAAAAGGGAATTGATTATATTGGTGATATTACTCAATTTGAAAAGGAATTAAAAGCACATGCGATAATTTCCCAATACTTCGGTTATAAATTAAGCATCCACTCAGGAAGCGATAAATTTAGTGTGTTCCCTAGTATTGGCGAACATACAAATGGATTACTTCATATTAAAACGGCAGGAACGAACTGGCTTGAAGCAGTCAGAGTTATTGCTGCTATTAATCCTGAATTATATCGAAGAATGCATGTTCATGCCCTAGAACATTTTGAAGAAACACTACAATACTATCATATCACGCCAAACCTAGATACAATTGCGCCGTTGGAAGAGCAAACGGATGAATTGTTACCTGCATACATGAATCATGATGCTGCTCGCCAGTTATTTCATGTCACATATGGTATTTTGTTAACGGAAAAAAATGATCAAGGTAAATTTCTATTTAAAGACGCCTTCTTTCAAACATTAAATGGAAATGAAGACGCTTATCGTCAAGCGCTTGTTAAACATATCGGAAAACATCTTGAATTATTGGGATTATAATCTTAGCGACAGAAAGGAAATGTGGAATGAAGCAGTTTATGGATGAAGATTTCCTATTGGAAAGTGATTTAGCTAAAACGCTATTTAATGATTATGCGAAGGATCTGCCAATCATTGATTATCACTGTCATTTGAGTCCGAAAGAAATATATGAAAATAAGATGTTCAAAAATATTACGGAAATATGGTTGTACGGGGACCACTATAAATGGCGAGCAATGCGAGCAAACGGTGTTGATGAAGCATATATAACAGGTGATGCGAATGACTATGATAAGTTTATTGCCTGGGCAAAAACAATTCCAATGCTGATTGGTAATCCATTATATAATTGGACGCACTTAGAGCTCCAACGTTTTTTTGATATTGATACTGTATTTAATGAAGAAACAGCTCCAGATATTTGGGGAGCGGTTAATAAAAAGTTAACGAGTGGTAAGTTCGGTGCCCGTAATTTAATTGAAATGTCGAATGTAGAAGTGATTTGTACAACGGATGACCCGATTGATGATTTGCAATATCACCAAAGACTACAACAAGATGATAGCTTTTCGGTTAAAGTTTTACCAAGTTTCCGTCCAGATAAAGGATTGGAAATAAATCGAGACGGTTTTCAAAATTGGACGAAATCATTAGAAGAAGTATCTGGCGTTGCGATTGCGTCTTACGATGATTTTTTAAAAGCGCTAGAATCAAGAGTGGAGTTTTTTCATGCTATTGGTGGTCGAGTTTCCGATCATGCACTTGACGCAGTGATGTATAGCGAGTCTACGAAAGAAGAAGTAGAGGCAGTTTTCAAACGTGCTATTAATGGAGAAAAAGTTTCCGAAATAGATGAAGGTAAATTTAAAGCGCAAACACTTTTATTCTTGGGAAAACTGTATACCAAGTTTAACTGGGCGATGCAATTTCATATCAATGCGTTTCGAAATAACAATACAAGAATGTTTAATCAATTAGGTCCTGATACAGGTTACGATGCAATGAATGATGGTTTAATTGCCAGACCATTAGTTAAGTTACTCGATTCGTTAGAAAGAGAAAATGCTCTTCCAAGGACAATTCTATATTCACTAAATCCAAAAGATAATAGCACCATAGCAACAATTAGTGGTAGTTTTCAAAGTGGTGGAATTCCAGGCAAAATTCAATTGGGAACTGCATGGTGGTACAACGATACAAAAGCTGGAATGTTAAGTCAGATGGAAACCTTAGCGAGTATTGGTGTATTCAGCCGTTTTATTGGTATGTTAACGGACTCCAGAAGTTTATTATCCTATCCAAGACACGAGTATTTTAGAAGACTAGTATGCTCGTTAATTGCAAAGTGGGTAGAAAATGGAGAAGTGCCAGAAGACGAGGAATCCTTAGGAAAAATTGTTAAAGGTATTTCTTACTATAATGCAAAGAATTATTTTCAATTTGAGTAATGCCACAATTAATATTTTTTAAGACTCTTGTTTAATAAAAGCAAGGGTCTTTTTTTGTCTTTGAAAGAAAAGAAAGAATATAATCTTAGTGCCATTATGTAGTTATTTTATCCGTAGGTCTGGCTACGGAAATACACTAAGCGTTCCTGGGACATAACCTCAGCTAATTTTCAGAAGAAGATCGCTTCTGAAAATGGATCTTCGGTTCGTGGGATTGCGATTACTCATCCCATCGAAAACATTTGCTGTTCCCAAGGAGTCTCCGTGTATTTCCTTCGCCATGATCATGTTGATTGCTTAAAAAGTAAAACACTAGATGTTAACTCTTCTTAGTTTTTTTGTGATAATTACAAATCAACGGGCAATGATAAAAACAAGTGAACAAGAGAAGGGAATTAACCGTTAAATGAAAAAAATCGCAATTATAGGTGGTTCTGGAACCGTAGGCCAGATTTTATACAAAGGTTTAAGTGAAATACATGATTGTTATGTGTTAGATAATCGTATTGAAATGGATCATGCTCATTTTATTTATGTTGATGCTACTGACTATCAGCAACTCTTAGAGAAGATTCCCTCACAAACAGATGTGATTATAAATCTACTCCGGATGGAAACAGATCATGCAATTGAGAATATCGAAGCATTTGATAAAATGACAGCTGTCTTCTTTCAAGCGAGCTATTATATTTTACAGGCTGCAAATCAATTAAACATCTCTAAGGTCATTTTTGCTAGTAGTAATCATGTATCGGATTATTATGAAGAAGACGGGAATTCGTTATTAAATCGAGAAATTAATGTCAAGGATTACCCGTATCCAAAAGGGTTATACGGTGTTCTAAAGCTAGCTTCTGAACAGCTTGGATTTATTTATTATTTAAATAATGACATGTCAATTATTAATATTCGGATTGGTTCTGTACCTGCTGAAAGTGAGCAAAAGGCTATTGAGGAAAATAGCCGCTTAGAAAAGACAATCCTACACAAGGGGGATTTGATTGACTTATTTTCGGCAGCTATTACAGCAAAAGTTAGGTTTGGAACCTATTATGGCGTATCCGATAATCCAGATAAGCCATGGGATATTTCGAATGCGGTAGCAGAACTAGGCTATCAACCAGAGTGAAACAAATATTCTTACAGACAAAATAGACAGGTGAATATATTTATGTCAGTACATTAATATCCAATTTTATATTAGTGTTCTGTCTTATAAAAGTGCATTTTAATTTATTAAAGATATTGGTTCATACTATCAATGGGTGATGTATATGTTTTGTCAAACAAATAAGGAGTTAGAAGCATTAGTGGAGGAAGCAAGGAGTTACACACAATATGGAAAAGTTGCAGATTATATTCCGGCACTAGGAAAGGCAAATCCAACTGATTTATCAATTTCTATAAATTATCCTGATGGTCGTTGTGTATCAGCTGGAGATGTTCAGAAGAAGTTTACGCTTCAAAGTATCTCAAAAGTGATTAGTTTGGCTTTCGTCCTGATGGATAGGGGATCAAGCGAAGTATTTGAGCATGTTGGAATGGAACCAACTGGAGATCCATTTAACTCTATCGCTAAACTAGAGAAAATGATTCCGGCTAAACCGCTTAATCCGATGATAAATGCAGGGGCGCTTGTTGTGACCCACATGATAAAAGGAAATTCAGTAGAAGATAGATTTAAACGGCTTTTATCCTTTATTCAGGAGTTAGCAAACGATGCGACGATTAGTTATAGTGAGGGGATAGCACAGTCTGAGTTTGAAACAGCTGATTTAAACCGAGCATTATGTTACTTTTTAAAACAACATAATCGATTGGATGGGAGTGTGGATGATCTCATTAAACTGTATACAAAACAGTGTGCAGTTGAAATGAACTGTTTGGATTTGGCTCACATTGGTCTAGTATTTGCAATGAACGGATTTGATCCACAAACCAATAAACAAATTATACCTCAGAATGTAGCACGTATTTGCAAAAACTTTATGGTAACCTGTGGCATGTATAATGCTTCGGGTGAGTTCGCAATGAAAATAGGTATCCCAGCAAAAAGTGGTGTGGCAGGTGGTATTATGGGTGCGACACCTGGAAGATTTGGTATTGGAATCTTTGGACCGTCTTTAGATGAAAAAGGTAATAGCATTGCAGGCATACAGTTATTAGAGATGTTATCAAAGAAATATAGCTTGAGTATGTTTTGAGGGGATCCATACGTTTTCAAGATTATGATAAATAAAAATGAGGCTGGGACAAAACCCAGATAAACAATAAAAAGTTGCACCTTTCCAAATTTATGGTTGGAGGGTGCAACTTTTTTATAAAATTGAAACAATTTAAGTAAGTAAAAAAGGATACCTTCTGATAAAATTAAAGTGACGAAACAATAACTATCGGAGGTATCCTTATGTTTAAAGATTATAACATGAATCAAGTAATTTTGCCGTTAGATTTAGAAATGAAATTGCAAAAAAATGATATTGCCTATACAATCCATGACTTAGTTGAACAAATACCAGATAAAGCTTTTTCTGTTTTCTTACATGAAACAGGTTGTCCTGCTTATCATCCACGAATGATGATGAAGGTTATTTTATGTGCTTATACGCAATCTGTTTTCTCTGGGAGAAAAATTGAAGCATTACTGAAAGATAGTATACGTATGATGTGGTTAGCGCAAGGTTATGAGCCAAGCTATCGTACAATTAACCGTTTTCGAGTCAATCAAGAAGTACAAGACCTGTTACGCCAATGTTTTGTGCAATTTCGATGCCAGCTGGTGAAAGAAGAACTGATTGATGAAGAAGCGATCTTTATTGATGGTACCAAGATTGAAGCAAATGCCAACAAATTTACGTTTGTTTGGCGAAAAGCGATTGAAAAATACAGTGCCAATTTGGTGGAAAAATCAAATCAAATGTATGATGAATTGCTAGCAAACGAAATTATCCCAAAAATCGAACGTGAAAGTATGGAAGAACTAACCACCCAGGAACTCGAAAAAGTTTTGGAGAAACTAGAGAAGACGGTTGAAGCATACGACAAAAAGATCGAAGAAAGTGAAGATGTAAGCGAACGTAAGCAACTTCGTTCTGAACGCAAAACACCAAAACAATATCGCAAACGGTTTAAGGATTATGCAACACGCAAACAAAAATACGAAAATGATATGGCCATATTTGAAGAGCGTAACAGTTATTCAAAGACAGATCATGATGCCACATTTATGCGAATGAAAGACGATTATATGAAGAATGGCCAATTGAAAGCTGGTTATAATGTCCAAATTGCGACAGAAGGACAATATGCACTCGCTTATGATGTATTTCCTAATCCAACCGATGTACGCACATTCATTCCTTTTCTAGATAAAATCGAGGAAAGCTTCTTTGAGCTTCCCAAATATATCGTCGCTGATGCAGGTTATGGAAGTGAACAAAATTACGATGATGTCCTAATTAATCGGGAGCGCATTCCACTAATTACATACAATATGTATCGAAAAGAGAAGACAAAGAAATATAAGCAAGATCCTTTTAACACAAAGAACTGGGAGTATGATGAAGCGACTGATTCCTTCCTCTGTCCAAATGACAAAAAAGTAATGTTCCAGTATCTGTCCAACCGGACAGGTAAAGACAACTTCACTCGAGCGTTTAGAGTCTATGAATGTGAAGATTGTTCGGATTGTCCATTACGCTCACAATGTACAAAAGCAAAGGAAGGAAATAATCGAAAGATATATTACAACGAAAAATGGGAACAACAAAAAGCATACACAAAACAACAACTTTCAGAAAAAGAAACCGGTAAAATCTATGGTAAACGAAAAATAGATGTGGAACCAGTCTTCGGATTTTTGAAGGCTAATTTGCGTTTTACTCGCATGTCGGTAAGAGGCAAAAAGAAAGTAGAAAATGAATTAGGATTCGCGTTCATGGCGGTGAACTTGAGAAAGTACACCGCTAAACATGCGAATGGTACAACAACGCCTGAATATAATCTAACAAAAAAAGGTTCCGACCATCTTTCTATGATGATTGGAACCTTTTTCGTTATTTTTGGCTAGTTATGTCCCAGCCTCTTTTTTATTTAAACTAATGAATTAAAGTGTTCAATAATTTTTCTTTGAGTTGCTTGTGTTGCTTTAGCAGAAGGTGCCCAATCTTTCTCTTTTATAAAGTTACTAATGTAATTCATGTAGGTAGCCTGTTGAACAGCCATATTATAATGAACATGTTTAACATTTTCATTCTTCATCATTAAAGCTGAATTAAAATTTGTATGCGCCATCGATCTTCAGCCACGTATCTAAAAAAAATAGTAACTATACAGCAAACGTTACTTAAAACACACATCCGCGTAATGTTAGAATTATTAAATCTCTAGAGAGTTACTATTTAACTCTCACATAGGGTTTCTTCGTTCGTTTCTTATTTGGTAGCACGTCAAGCGTAGATGAACAATTTGGACAAATAATAGCTTGGTTAGGTATCATTGTACAACAATATGTACACTCTTTTTTAGTCATGGCATCTAATGGACTTTGGTGTGGTTTTTTCCATCGATTAATTTGACGGATTACAAGGAAAACAACAAATAACACAATGACAAAACGAACTGACGCGGTGATAAATAAGCCATAATTAACTGTTGCAATACCAGCTTCCTTTGCGTCAGCCAAGGAAGAATAGCGCGTACCACTTAGACTAATGTACATATTCTCGAAATTCATTCTTCTATATATAAGACCAATAGGTGGGAGTAGGATATCTTTAACCAACGAATCAATAAAACCACTAAATGCAGCACCTAATACTACCCCAACTCCCATATCGACCGCATTTCCTTTCATTGTAAATTGCCGGAATTCGCGCAAGAGTCCCATACTAATCCCTCCTCTTAATAATTCTATGAGTGAATAGGACAGACTATGAGAAAGTCATGCTGCTAATTTAGTTTTTGCTTTTTGTGTAAGGTATGTTTCGTACCCCATTCATGCATGGCTTCTAAAATAGGCTCCAAACTCCGACCATAATTTGTAATAGAATATTCAACTTTAGGTGGAACTTGTGCATAAACAACACGCTCGATAATATCTTCATTTTCTAATTCACGTAATTGTTTTGTTAACATTTTTTGCGTAATTCCTGGCATACTACGTTTTAATTCATTGAAACGTTTTGTGCCATTCTGTAATAAGTGTAATAAGATAACTGGTTTCCATTTTCCAACTAAAATTCCTAATGCATCTTCTACACGACAATATTCTGGTGCCTTGTCCACGTTAACTCCTCCAATAGTATCTTTTTGTATACTATACCACTATAAAGTGCTTACTTACTAAAATGTATTATATATTCTATAATAGTAACATAACATAAAAAAGGATTGATATATATATGGAAAAATATCGGATTGATCAAAGTAAAGGGTTAGAGTTTGGGATATATACGTTAGGTGATCATTTGCCTAATCCATTAACAGGAGAACGAATTTCTGCGGAACAACGGATTCATGAAATAATTGATTATGCGAAGCTGGCAGATCAAGCAGGCATTGATTTCTTTAGTGTAGGTGAAAGTCATCAAGAATATTTCGCAACACAAGCACATGCTGTTGTGTTATCTGCTATTGCTCAAGCAACAGAAAAAATTAAAATTGCAAGTTCATCAACGATCATTAGTACGTCAGATCCAGTACGTGTATATGAAAATTTTGCAACGTTAGATTTAATTTCAAAAGGTCGAGCGGAAATTATTGCAGGACGTGCATCAAGAGTAGGGCTGTTTGACTTATTGGGTTATAACATTAGAGATTACGAAGAGCTGTTTGAAGAAAAATTTGACTTATTACGACAGATTAATGAAGAAAATATTGTTAATTGGAGTGGAGAATTTCGTGCCCCTTTAAGAGACGCACAAGTTCTTCCACGTCCGCAAAGTGGATCAATGCCAATTTGGCGTGCGGTTGGTGGCTCACCTGCAAGTGCAATGAAAGCGGGTTATGCTGGTGTTCCAATGTTTATGGCGCATTTAGGTGGACCGGTTAGTGTTTTCAAACAAACAATTGATGCCTATCGTGGTGCTGCTGAACGTGGTGGTTTTGATCCAACAGAACTACCTGTTTCAACTGCAGGTTTTTTCTATGCGGCAGAAACATCTCAGCAAGCGTTAAAAGATATGTATCCTCATATTAACGAAGGTATGAAACGAACAAATGGACAAGGATTTCCTAAGCAACACTTTGCACAGGGTGTAGATCCACAAAACGTTATGAATATCGGTAGCCCACAAGAAATTATCGAAAAGATGCTCTATCAACATGAACAATTTGGACATCAGCGTTATATTGCTCAAATAGATTTTGGTGGCATGCCTTATGATAAATTAATGAAAAACATTGAAATTATTGGTACGGAAATTTTACCAGCAATTAAGAAACACACTGCAAAAAAGTAGGAGGTTGAGATAATGAAGATTGTAGGATTGTCAGGATCAAATGTAGGGTCTAAAACGCGAACCGCTATGGATTATACAGTTAAATCAATTAAAGAAAATCATTCAGAAGTTGAAGTGACACTAATCGATTTAGCGGACTATGATTTGCAATTTAGCGATGGTCGTAATTATTTAGAATATAAAGGAGATACAGGATATGTTGTACAAACGATAATGGAGGCAGATGCCATTATCATTGGTACACCTATCTTTCAGGCCTCTATTCCTGCTACACTGAAAAACATTTTTGATTTATTACCTGTTAATGCTTTTCGTGATAAAGTAGTTAGTATGTATGCAACGGCTGGTTCACAAAAACATTATTTAATCATAGAACAACAATTAAAGCCGATAGTAAGCTATATGAAAGCTCAAATTGTTCAGTCCTATGTATTTATTGAAGAAAAGGACTTCCAACGAAAAGAAATTATCAATGAGGATGTGTTCTTTCGAATTGATCGTTTAGTAGAAGATACAGTAGTACTTACAGAAACATATAAAAAAATCCGCGAAGCCCAAGAGGCTGCATATGATTTTTAATAGAATAAATAAATAACCTTAACAGTAGTTAAGGGTATTTTAAGGTTTTGCGCTTAGGCTATGATTATAGGAATAATAATCATAGGAGTTGAAAACGTTGAATATTTCATCAGTTGGTATAAATAATAGTACATCACAAAGTACTTCGATTACTTCAGTTAGTGACTTAGAAAAGCAAAAAACACAGCTTCAAAAAGAAATAAATGAAATTAATGCCTCATCTCAAGATGCTGAAACAAAACAAGAAAGCCTTAAGCAATTGCAACAAAAAATGCAACAAATAGAAACTAAAATACAACGTTTAAAAGCAAATACAGAGGAACAGGTTGAAGTAACTAAGAACAAGGATCCCCAAGATACTCTTGAAATTAGTGATCAGGCAAATTCACTATTTCTCGAGTTACAAGGAGCAGATTAATTAATAAACTTTATTCTAAAAGATCGTTGATTTTGGAGAGTAACTTACCTTGCGTCGGAATAACCTTCAACAGCGACACAACTTATACAGTTACTACGCTCTGAAAATCCACTATGCTTTCCGCAGGCACGTCTTCAGCTAACTTCATAAAGCAAAAAACGCTTTATGAAGTGGATCTTCAGATCGCACTGTTCCTGCAGGAGTCGTAGTGGATTTTCATCGCTGGTCGGTAATAAGTTTATTGATGAAGTTACAATATCAACAATTACAGACCTTTTCGGACTTTAAATTCTTTCTAGCGAAGGAAGCAAATGGTTGAGACTCCTGTGGGAACAGCACAAACCGAAGATCCTCTATAGAAGCGATCTTTGCTTCTATAGATAGCTAAGGTTGTGCCCACGGAAAGCGAAACCATTTGCTGACGAAGCGGGTAAGACTCTTCTGTTACGTCACAGTTTCTATCTACTGTGTCTCTTAATAATTTGACAGGGTTTTATAAAAAAGCAGTGGTTTAATAAGCTGTTATAAAAACACAACGTTTACTTATAGCGTTGTGTTTATTATCTATACTTTTAATTATGGTTTAAATAGCTGCGTTTTACTTCTAACTATTTAAAAAAGGCCTCTTACCATTTTAATTACGGGCCCTGCTTGGCTTGCTACGCCCATAACATTTCTAAAACCTTTCCCTACTTTGCCCATATCTAATTTCCCATTTTCATCTGTTATTAATGATCCTAATCCTTGTGTAAAATTGTTTTGACCTTGAAGTTGTTGTCTTTGTGGGGTCATGAAATCTCCTCGAAATGGACTATTGACCTGCCCAAACGGGCTATTATTTTGGAATGGAAAAGCATTTGGTGGTAAAGCTCTTCTACCTTGTCGCTGATTACGATAAGGACGACGTTGTGGTGTGGGTCCTAGCTGTAACATATTATCTCCTCCTTCCTATCTTCAAGTACTTTGATCCCATGGTATGTTTAATCAATTGATAGTGGCACGGTAAAAGAACTAGTTTAAAATTTTGAAATTTGCACCTATTTAACTCAAGTTTTTGATACTATAGTAGTATATGGTATAAAAAGGGAGAGCATAGTATGCAAACGCTATTTATTTTATTTGGTATTTTTATATTAATACAAATTTTTCTTAATATATGGTTGCGCAAAAAATTAGAAGTTAGAAAGAAAGATTGGTTCTCTTATAATCATGTAAATAAGCTACATAAATGGCTTGATTGGTCATTACGACTCGTAATGGTGTTTGTTTTACCAATTAGTTATTTTATACCTTTTACTGTTGAAACGAATGAATACGCTGGGCTACCATTCATTATTCTCATGGTATATTTTATTTTAGACGGCTTGCTAAGAACGTTTATGGAGTGGAAATACTATCCTGGACGAAAAGATTATATTGTGACATTGGTTAATACGATAGTTTTATTTTTCTTTGTATGTATACTTTATATTTGGATTATCTATCAGTTCTAACACTATTTCTTTTATTAAATACTATACATAAGTTTTAAAAAAATCCTCATAGTATAGATATTCCTATACAAAAGAGGAGGACTACCGAAATGGATAATGAAATGTCATACGGAGAAGATTATAAAGCAATTCCTGCTACATCAATAGGTAGTGGTGTTGGAGTTTCTGTTTTACCGGATTTATTTTGTTATACGGTACAGATTGTGAATGTCTGTTTATTTGGTGATGAAGAATCAAATGATTTTGTTTTAATTGATGCAGGTATGCCAAACTCTGCTGAAGAAATTATTAAGATGACTGAAGATCGCTATGGTGTTAATAGTCGACCAAGAGCTATCATTTTGACGCATGGCCATTTTGATCATGTAGGAGCTATTTTGGAATTGATTAACTATTGGGATGTTCCAGTTTATGCTCATGAACTAGAAATACCGTATTTAACTGGGAAAAAGAGCTATCCTAAGCCGGATCCGAGTGTTGAAGGTGGTCTGATTGCGAAGTTTTCTGGACTTTTTCCAAATGAACCGATAAATATAACGGGCCACGTAAAAGCACTACCAGAAAATAACAGTGTTCCTCATATGCCAGGCTTTCGTTGGGTACACACGCCGGGACATACAGCAGGGCACGTCTCGTTTTTTAGGGAAAAAGATAGGGTGCTTATTGCTGGAGATGCGTTTGTAACTGTTAAACAAGATGCATTATATAAAGTCTTCACACAAGAAATAGAAATAAGCGGTCCGCCGAGGTATTTGACACCAGACTGGGAAGCAGCAAGAAGATCGGTTGAGCAATTAGCGAAACTAAAACCATCAATTGTGGTTACAGGTCATGGACAGCCAGTTTCTGGGGAAGAACTAACAAAAGGGTTGAAAAAATTAGTTGATAATTTTGAAACAGTTGCAATTCCTGATTATGGTAAGTATTTAAATTAAAAAAAAGAGGCTGGGACAAAACTCAGATAAACAATAAAAAGTTGCATCTTCCAACGGTAGTTGGAAGATGCAACTTTTTTATAAAATCGAAAATTTTAGTAAGTAAAAAAGGATACCTTCTGATAAAATTAAAGTACCACACAATAACAATCGGAGGTATCCTTATGTTTAAAGATTATAACATGAATCAAGTAATTTTGCCGTTAGATTTTGAAATGAAATTGCAAGAAAATGATATTGCCTATACGATCCATGACTTAGTAGACCAAATACCAGATAAAGCATTTTCTTTTTTCTTACATGAAACAGGTTGTCCTGCTTATCATCCGCGAATGATGATGAAGGTTATTTTATGTGCTTACACGCAATCTGTTTTCTCTGGGAGAAAAATTGAAGGATTGCTGAAAGATAGTGTCCGTATGATGTGGTTAGCGCAAGGCTATGAGCCAAGCTATCGCACGATTAACCGTTTTCGAGTCAATGAAGAAGTACAAGAACTGTTACGCCAATGTTTTGTACAATTTCGATGCCAACTGGTGAAAGAAGAGCTGATTGACCAGGAAGCGATCTTTATTGATGGCACCAAAATAGAAGCAAATGCCAATAAATTTACGTTTGTTTGGCGAAAAGCGATTGAAAAATACAGTGCGAATTTGGTGGAGAAATCAAATCAACTGTACGATGAATTATTGGCAAACGAAATTATTCCAGAAATAGAACGCGAAAGTACGGAAGAACTATCCACTAAAGAACTCGAAAAAGTAGTTGAGAAACTAGAGAAGACCGTTGAAGGATACGACAAACAGATCGAAGAAAGTAAAGATGTCAGCAAACGGAAGCAGCTTCGCTCTGCAAGGAAAACACCAAAAAAATACCGCAAACAGTTTAAAGATTACGTAGCACGCAAACAAAAATACGAAAAGGATAGGCTTATATTTGAAGCGCGCAATAGTTATTCAAAGACAGACCATGATGCCACCTTTATGCGCATGAAAGACGATTATATGAATAATGGCCAATTAAAAGCAGGTTACAATGTACAAATTGCGACCGAAGGACAATATACACTCGCATATGACGTATTTCCCAATCCAACTGATGTACGCACATTCACTCCTTTTCTAGATAAAATCGAGGAAAGCTTCTTTGAACTTCCCACATATATCGTAGCTGATGCAGGGTATGGAAGTGAACAGAATTATGAAGATGTCCGCATTAATCGGGAGCGCATCCCGCTGATTACCTACAATATGTATCGAAAAGAGAAGACAAAGAAATATAAGCAAGACCCTTTTAACACAATGAACTGGGCGTATGATGAAGCGAGTGATTCTTTCCGTTGTCCAAATGATAAAAAAGTGGCTTTCCAGTATCTATCTAATCGAACAGGTAAAGATAACTTCACCCGATCCTTTAAAGTCTATGAATGTGAAGACTGTTCGGATTGTCCGTTGCGTTCCCACTGTACAAAAGCAAAGGAAGGAAATAATCGAAAAATTTATTATAATGAAAAATGGGAACAACAAAAAGCATACACAAAACAGCAGCTTTCAGAAAAAGAAACCGGTAAAATCTATGGCAAACGAAAAATAGATGTAGAACCAGTCTTCGGATTTTTGAAGGCTAATTTGCGTTTCACTCGTATGTCAGTAAGAGGCAAGAAGAAAGTGGAAAATGAATTAGGATTTGCATTCATGGCGGTGAACTTGAGAAAGTACACGGCTAAGCATGCGCATGGTCCAACAAATCCTGAAAATAATCCAACAAAAAAAGATTCCGACCATCTTCCTAAGATGATCGGAATCTTTTTCGTTATTTTGGCTAGTTATGTCCCAGCCTCTTTTTATGATTAACGATCTGCAAATTGTATCCGATGTAAGTTGGCGAAGATACCATCTTTGTTTAATAGTTCTTGATACGTACCTTGTTCTGCAATCCCGTCATTGGTTACTACGACAACACGATCAGCATCACGAATAGTAGCTAGGCGGTGAGCAATAACTAGTGTTGTACGGTTTAGAGCTAGTTGATCTAATGATTTTTGAATTATTTTTTCCGTCTGTGTGTCAAGTGCCGATGTTGCTTCATCCAATATTAAAATTGGTGGATTTTTCAAGAATGTTCGAGCGATAGCTAGGCGCTGTTTTTGTCCACCAGATAGTTTAAGGCCACGCTCACCGATTTGTGTATCATAGCCATTTGGTAGGTCTGCGATTACATCATCTAAGTGTGCTTGATGGGCAGCTAATTGTATTTCTTCGATTGTTGCGTCTCTTTTTCCATATGCGATGTTTTCACTTACTGTTCCAGCAAATAAAAATACGTCTTGCTGCACGATACCTATTTGTGAGCGAAGCGATTTTTTAGTCATATCGCGTATATCTGTCCCATCGATGGTGATTTCGCCTTGATCAATATCATAAAAGCGCGGAATTAAGGAACAAATAGTTGTTTTCCCTGCACCGGATGGACCAACGAACGCAACGGTTTCTCCAGGCTGAATCGCTATATTAATATCTTTCAAAACATTTTTATGTTGGTCATAAGAAAAACCAACCTTGTTAAATTTAATATTCCCTTCAAAAGTTTCAACATCTATTGCATCAGGACGATCTTGAATGTCTGGCTCTTGTGCGATTAGTTCTTGGAAACGTTTAAATCCAGCCATTCCTTTTGGATAAAGTTCTAACAGTGCACTTACTTTATCAATTGGTTTAATTAATACATTCGTATAAAGGATGAAACTAACTAATTCACCGTACGATAGATTATCATTAAAGCTAAGCCATGCCCCAACAACTAATACGAGCAATGTTAAAAGTCGTGTCATCATATAAATACTAGAATGGGTACCAGCCATGACACGGTATGCTTTTATTTTTGCGGTACGAAATAGTCCGTTATCTTTTTTAAAACGTTCAATTTCAAAATCCTCGTTTGTAAAAGATTGGACAACGCGCACACCAGAAACTGCATCTTCTACGCGACTATTCACATCGGCAATTTTCCCGTACATATTATGCCACGCTTTGTTCATTGCTATATTGCAATAAGTAACCAACGCAATAAGAAATGGCACCATTACAAGCGCTATTAAGGCAAGAGTGGGATTAATCGTGAACATGATCCAAAACGCACCAGTAAAAGTCATAATAGAAATAAACAAGTCCTCTGGTCCGTGATGGGCAAGTTCACCAATATCGAACAAATCATTCGTAATTCTACTCATGATATTACCTGTTTTGGTATTATCAAAAAAACGAAAGGACTGTCGTTGAACATGACCAAATAATTCCTCACGCATGTCGGTTTCAATATTAATACCTAACTTATGACCAAGGTAGCTAACGATGTATTGTAACAACGTACTAAATAAGTAGATGACGAGTAATAGAATACTAACGGTCACAATAACATGCCATTTACCTTCGTCTAATAAATCATCGATAAACCATTGGACAGCCAGAGGGAATGCAAGTTCCAATAGTGCGACGATTACTGCACTGCTGAAATCGATGATAAATAAGCGTTTGTGCGGTTTATAATAAGAGAAAAATTGTTTTATCATGTATGTAACTCCTTATCTAATTCAAATCTTACATATTATATCAAAAATTGACGCAAGATGCTTGAATATTGCTATTTTCCTTATTCAAAGATAAGTTCAAATGTTACAATAGTATAGATGTTAAGCGTACAAGGGGAGATAAGGATGTTAAAAGAGAAGTTATTATTAGTTGATGGATTTAATCTATTAAGTAGAGGCTATTTCGCTACAGCATATAACAAATCAGAAGAAGATCTAACTAAAACAAGTGACGGTATCTATACAAACGCACTACGTGTATTTTTTCAAAAGTTGTTTAACTTGATTGATCAACATGATATTAGTCACCTCGCGATTGCTTGGGATGTAAAGCGTGAAGAAACAAGTAGAAGAGTAAAATACGACTTTTATAAGGCTAGTCGTAATGCATTACCTGAGCCACTTATCCAGCAATATGAAACATTAACACGTGTTCTGGAGGCTATTGGCATAACACAACTGGTCGTCCCACCGTATGAAGCGGATGATGTTATTGGGACGTTATCAACAAAATGGTCCAATGATACGGATAATCACTGTCTTATTTATAGTAACGATAAGGACCTGTTACAGTTATTAGATAAACAAACAACGCAAATCATTGCACAAAAACGGCAAGAAACACTCTATACTATCGATCATTTTCAAACGGAATATGGAATTGATTCAAGTCAGTGGATTGATGTCAAGGCATTATTAGGCGATGCAAGTGATAATATTCCAGGATGTCCAGGAGTCGGAGCGAAATCAGCACTTCCGTTAATTCAGCAATATTTAAATGTCGAGCAATTATTTGAGCAATTAGATGGTTTAGATCCAAAATTCAATCGGTATAAGAAGAAATTAACTGACGGGAAAGAATCTGTTTTTATTAGTAAAGAGCTTGCGACAATAGAAAGAGATATTTCTCTATTCGATACGTTTGATTTAAATGAATTGAAGCTTGAAGTGGAACATCATATGGTAGAAGAAGCAATGAAAGGATTGGAATTACGGATTAAATACAAAGGAAAACAAGTGGGATGAATCTTATTAGTAAAGGTTCATATCTAGGGAAATATATACTTCTTTCGGTATATAATATTAATGATCAAGGAGGAAAGAGATGAAACCTGTAACAGTTTATCATTATGATGCATTTAGTTCTGAAAAGAATAAGGGAAATCCTGCAGGAGTGGTGTTAGATACAGAAGGTCTAAAAGAAGTGGATATGCAAAAAATTGCTCTTGAAGTAGGTTTTAATGAAACTGTGTTTGTAGGGCCATCTTCAGTAGCGGATTATCATTTGCGTTTTTTTACACCAGGTCATGAGATGCCTTTATGTGGTCATGCGACGATTGCGTCCATCTATGCTTTACAAACAAAAGGCATCTTGAAAGACAAAGTAGACATTACAATTGAAACAAAAGCAGGTATTTTACCGATTTATATAGTAGATGATCCATCGGCTAAAAGAATATATATAAAGATGGAACAGATAGCACCGAAGTTTAAAGACTTCAATGGTTCAAAACAAGAATTAGCAGAGTCAATGGGACTATTAGTAGAAGATATTGATCACGACTTACCAATTGTATATGGCAATACGGGAACATGGACACTTCTGGTTCCAATCAAAAAGTTAGCTAGTTTTGTAGAGATGAATCCGGATAATAATCGTTTCCCAGCGATTTTAAATGAGATGCCACGTGTCTCTGTTCATCCGTTTTGTTTCGAAACACATGATGCAAAAGCTACAATGCATGCACGTCATTTTTCATCACCTTTTTCAGGAACAAAAGAAGATGCTGTTACAGGTACTGCATCAGGTGTAATGGGTGCATACTATGCTACCTATGTCGCACCAGCTAGCTCTGAATTTAATTTAATCGTCGAGCAAGGATTAGAAATGAATAAAGACGGGCGTGTTCATGTATATGTCAAGAAAAAGCAGGCAGAACTTGCTGTCAGTATTCAGGGGACTGCTGTTTATGTAACAAGCTTTATAGTGAAAATATAACTTGACAAGTATTTCTATTAATCGTATGATGAATTTAATATTAAAGGGGAGTAGCTGCTACAATTATGTCGTCATTACGAGAAGAATCTCCGGCATAGTTGGCAACCGACGTTGTTAGCAAGACCTTTATCGTTTGTGTTTACAAACGGTAAAGGTCTTTTTTTTATTGGTTTTAATCTGCAGTTTTGGTTTAAACTATATCTAATAGGGCTAATGATGGAAATAGCAGTATTTTGGAAAAGGATATTAGAAATAGCAATTTATTAATAGCACTTAACTAAAAGCTAGTAGATTTAAGAGGAGATGATAAAACAAATGGAATTTTATCGTGCAGATAAAGATACTGTTCTAAAAGAAGTTGAAGCAACGGAAGAAGGACTCTCATCAGCAGAAGTAACACAGCGGGTGGAACGAGATGGTTATAACGAATTTGAAGATAAAGAAAAAGTACCGACTTGGAAATTATTCTTAGAAACATTTAAAGATGCCATGGTAATTGTCTTATTGGTTGCAGCAGGTGTGCAGCTGTTACTAGGTGAGGTTGTTGAAACAATCGTCATTGTATTTGTTTTAATAATGAATGCAATAATTAGTGTTGTGCAAACTAAGAAAGCAGAAAGTTCACTCGATGCTTTAAGGGATATGTCTGCACCGGAAGCAAAAGTTATGCGAAATGGAACGAAACAAACTGTTCCAGCTAGGGAATTAGTTCAAGGAGATATTGTATACTTAGAAGCTGGTGATTTCATTCCAGCAGATGGCCGCATTTTAGATAATGGTTCCTTAAAAGTAAATGAAGGAATGCTTACTGGTGAATCAGAAGCTGTCGAAAAAACGGTAGGCGTAATTGAGGAAGAATCCGCATTAGGTGATCGAACAAATATGGTATTTAGTAGCTCCCTTGTGGTATACGGACGTGCAACTTTTGTTGTAACAGGTACAGGCGAGAAAACTGAGATCGGTAAAATAGCAACTTTACTATCTACAGCCGAACAAAAACAAACACCACTTCAGCGTAAATTAGACGTATTTAGTAAAAAATTAGGAATTGGAATCTTACTATTATCCGTTGCCATTTTTGCTATACAAGCAGCACGTATTTGGTTAGGTGATGAAAATGTTGATGTAACAACAGAAATATTAAATGCTTTGATGTTTGCAGTAGCAGTAGCTGTTGCTGCAATTCCAGAAGCGCTTAGCTCGATTGTAACAATCGTTTTATCTGTAGGAACGAATAAAATGGCAAAGCAACATGCGATTATCAGAAAGCTTCCTGCCGTTGAAACACTCGGTTCTACAAGTGTTATTTGTACAGATAAAACAGGAACATTAACACAGAACAAGATGACGATTACAGATTACTTTATTCCTGGAGATGGTGAAAAAGAACATCTTCCTGAAAGTCCAACTAATTGGAATGAATCAGAACGTCTATTAGTTGATATTGCAGTTCTTTGTAATGATTCATACATCAATAATGATGGAAAAGAAGTTGGCGATCCAACAGAGGTTGCGTTAATAAACTTTGCTAATAAGAATAATCAAGATTATCAAGAATTGCGTGATACGTATAAGAGGGAAGCAGAATTACCTTTTGACTCTGATCGTAAACTGATGTCTACACTTCATACGATTAAAGGCGAGAAATTGATGCTAACAAAAGGTGGACCTGATGTTGTCTTCAACCGTGCAAGCTATATCTTAGTTAACGGCGAAGAACAACCACTAACAGACGAATGGAAAGAAAAACTGCATATAGCGAATGAAGATTATTCTAAACAAGCATTGCGTGTATTAGCTTACGGTTATAAACGATTTAATCAAGATAAAGATACAGTAGAACTTGATGATGAATATGATTTAGTTTTAGTCGGTCTTACGGCAATGATGGATCCGCCACGGGATGCTGTCTTTGGATCAATTGAACAAACGAAAAAAGCTGGTATTAAAACGGTTATGATTACTGGCGATCATAAGACGACAGCAGAAGCAATTGGAAGACAAATTGGTCTGATGGATGAGGATGACATTGCCTTAACTGGACAGGAACTAGATGCTTTATCAGAAGAAGAACTGAATGAAAAATTAGAAAAAATTTCTGTTTATGCTCGTGTATCTCCTGAAAATAAGATTCGGATTGTTCGCGCATGGCAGAATAAAGACCAAATTAGTGCGATGACAGGTGACGGGGTAAATGACGCACCAGCTCTAAAACAAGCCGATATTGGTATTGCAATGGGAAGTGGAACAGATGTAGCAAAAGACTCTGCTGCAATGATACTAACAGATGATAATTTTGTATCAATTGTTAGTGCAGTTGGTGTAGGTCGTACTGTCTTTGATAACATCAAAAAAGCAATAGGTTATTTATTTGCTGGAAACTTAGGTGCGATTATTGCTATATTATTTGCTGTTATATTCGGATGGGCAAATCCATTTACAGCGTTACAACTTTTATTCATTAATCTTGTAAATGATTCATTACCAGCAATCGCGCTAGGTATGGAAAAATCAGAACCAGATGTAATGAAACGAAAACCGCGTCGTGTTGATGAAGGGATTTTTGCAGGTGGAACAATGCGGTCGGTTGTGACACGTGGAACCTTGATTGGTATTGCGGTAATAATTTCTCACTTTATTGGTTTACAACATTCCGATGAAATGGGTGTAGCGATGGCATTTACGACGTTGATTTTATCTCGTACCCTACAAACGTTTGCCGCTAGATCAAATACACAAACAATTTTTGGTGTTGGTCTATTAACGAATAAATATGTACTTGGTGCTGTAGCTCTTTGTTTCGCTTTGTATAGCCTAACAATCTTACCGTTCACGCGTGATATTTTCGCTATTCCAACAACATTTGGTTGGAATGATTGGATTATTGCAACTGGACTAGCTATTGGTGCAGTAATTATGATGGAAGTTGTGAAAGTTATCTTTCATAAATTCAAAAAATAATATCAAAAAAATCCTTGGTTAAAAGCCAAGGATTTTTTTTGGTATTTTCAATATACTATAATGTAGTTATCTGATTATTAGTGTTATAATTGATATAGGTAAAAATTACTATTTGAATATTTTTTTATAAAGGGGTTAGCTACTTGAACTACGATCAACTATGTTACCAGGATGTTTTAAATGGAATACAGGATATGGTGTTTGTAATGCGTGTCAGTGACGATCTAGAATATTTTTACTATGAGTTTGTTAATAAGCGAGCGATGTTAATGACTGGTTATAAATCAGACGTAATTGGACAGGAAATAGCTAATGTTAACTCACATAATCTTACAAAATTCTTATACGAAAAATATAGAGAAGTAGTCAAAGGAAGAAAACCACTTACATATGAAGACAATTTCCATTCGAATAATAGAGAAGAAAAAATTAGTGAAAATACCTTAACCCCATTAATTGTTGACGATAAGGTTGTAAGAGTTGTTACTGTAACACGTGATATTACGCAACTAAAACGGGCAGAACTGAATAGAGAAAGATCAGATGAAAAATTAAAGATTAGTCGGCAACGCTATAAATCATTATTTGAACACAATCCAGATGCCATTCTCCATTTAGATTTGAATGGTAAATTAATGCGAGAAAATCATGTGTTTAAACACCTTACTGGAAAGAAACCAGGAAGTTTAAAAGGTATTTCGATGCTTAAACTTATTGCTGAAAAGGATAAAGATAAAGTTAAACAAGCATTTGCTGAGGCAATTAGAGGAAAACCAACTTATTTTGAAACGATCCTATCTACAGCTTATGTGAAAGAGGCGTTTTTACAGGTTAAATTAGCACCTATTATTTTAAAAGATACAATTAACGGCGTCTATGCGATTATAAAGGATATGACAACAGAGCATAGGGCGAAAGAGAATTTAATTGAAAGCGAAGAAAAGTTTCGTCTTATTACGGAGAATTCTTATGATTTAATTACGCTAGTAAATAAGTGTGGGAAGATAATTTATGCGTCACCCTCACATACATTTGTTCTCGGTTTCCCTTCACAAGCTTTTATTGGTAAGTCATTATTACATTTAGTTCATAAAGCTGATGAGCCTCTAGTTGAAAAGGCATTAGCAGAATCTATTAAGGATAAATTTTCATTTTCTATTGAATTTAGAGTAATGAATAGTGAAAAGGAATGGCTTTGGTTTGAACTAAATGGACAACCAGTATTCTCACAAAATGGTGAACTAAAGCATATGGTTGCTGTTGGCCGAGATATTACAGTTAGAAAACGATATGAAGATAGTTTAAAAAGATTAGCATATCGTGACTTTTTAACAAATTTACCGAATCGACGTTTGTTTCAAGATCATTTATATAAACTACTTGCTTCTTATGAGAGAAATGAAAAAGAATTTGCTGTTATGATACTTGATTTAGATGATTTTAAAAAGATAAATGATGAAATGGGTCATGATGCTGGAGATGAAGTGATAGTTGAATTTGGACGTCGTTTGCAATTTTCCACTCGAGAGATGGACATAGTAGCTCGGATGGGCGGGGATGAATTTCTCATTTTATTAACAGAAATAGAAGCGGATAAAAATGTAGTACATGTAGTTGAACGAATCGAATCAGAAATTTCAAAACCTTGGGAAATAGCAGGGCGGATGTTTCACATGAGTTCAAGTATTGGGGTGGTCATTCCAAAGTGTAAAGGCTTTACAGTAGAGGGGTTAATTAAACAAGCTGACCTAGCGTTATATCAAGCCAAAAACACTGGAAAAAATAAGTCAATAATCACTGTTTGTAATAGTAAGTAAAAGTGATTGAAATTATATGGTATCCTTTTTACCATATAATGTGTCATAATATATGGTAACGCTTACTTGTAATATAAATTAACTTGGAGGAAGAAAATGATGAATAAAAGGATTGTATTTATAGGTGACAGTATTACAGAATGGGGGAAAGAACAGGGTCTAGACAATATAGGAACTGGTTACGTAAAATATATTTATGACTATTTGTTAGTAAGCGATCCACAAGATTTCCCTGAAATAATTAATTGCGGAATTGGTGGAGATCGAATTACAGATTTAGCTAACCGTTGGCAACAAGATGTAGTTGATCTTCAGCCAGACATATTATCTATTTCTGTTGGAATAAATGATGTTTGGAGACAACTTGATGAACCAGAAATAGAACAAGTTATGCCAGAGAAATTTGAATTGATTTATCGAGAGCTTTTGCTAAAAACATTAAAAGAAACAAATGCAACGATTATTATTATGGAGCCAACAGTTATTGGAGAAGAAATAAAATCTGAAGGTAATAAAAAACTACAAGCGTATGTACAAATTATTGCTAAACTTGCAACTGAATTTAATCTTATAGTTGTCCCAACACATCAAGCTTTTCTTACTTATTTACAAGCTAACAATGAGCATGAGCTCACAATAGATGGAGTGCATATGAATGATGTTGGTAATCTATTAATGGCAAAAACATGGTTAGAAACATATAATAAATTAAATGCTTAACAAAAGAAAGTGAGCGATCAAGGCATAAAAGATTAAACTTTGATCGCTCAAGACTTTCCTTTATTAAATTCACTATCTACGCAACATTTTGGCAATAAATACAACCAAAGCAATTACTAGTAGAATGTGGACAAGGCCACCTGCAACTTCAAATGCAAACCCAAGTATCCATGCTAGTAATAAAATTCCTATAATAGTCCAAATCATTTATTTTCACACTCCTTTATACTTCATAACTTACCCGTATATACTAAAAGTAAACTATTTGGATATTTTAGTGAGAAAAGTTTTTGTTTGTTTTGGAGAAGTGAATTCTAATAATTGGGCATGCTGAGCACTATTCAAGCGTTCTCGAATTGATGGTAGTTTATCTTTTTTAAATCTAGCAACCCAGAGAAAAAATTCTAAGTCTATTTTCTCTGGACAATCTTTACCCATGTCGGGTCTTGTTTTACCTTGATATTGAATTCTTCTTTTAGTAATACCATAAAGACACCGTAATGTAGAATAGTTGAGAAAGATAACCGTGTCGCAAGCTTGTAGCCGTATATCCATTGTCGCACTATAGTTTCCGTCAATAATCCATCTATCTTGCGTTATAAACCCTTCTTGTAATCTAGCTAGCTCGGATCTTTCAATCGGGTTCCAACCAGGTTTCCAAAAATAAGCATCCAAATGGTAAACTGGTATATCTAGAATTTCTCCTAAAGTTTTAGCGAGTGTAGATTTACCAGAACCACCACTTCCAATTATCATTATTTTTCGCATAGTCTGCTCCTTTTTACTTAAGTAGAGAAGAAATAAGGCCAGCATCTAGTTGGTAGGCTGCTTGTAATGCTCGTGTTATCGATCCAGGTTGTCCATTTCCAATCTCTGTTTGATCTACCTCAACAATTGGCATCACTTCAGCTGTACTACTCGTTAAAAAAACTTCATCTGCATAGGCTAAATCATCCGTTACGAACGCAGTTTCAGCTAATTCCATATCTAAAGCGTGAATGAATGTCTTTATTCGATCTCGCACACATCCATGCAATATTTGATTTGTTTCTGGATGTGTATAAATTATATTGTCTTTTACTAAGTATACGTTCGAAGAGCTACATTCTGTTACGATTCCATCGCGATGTAATATCGCTTCAAAACATCCTTGTTCAAACGCTTCTTGTTTAGCCATAACATTTGGTAATAAATTCAAACTTTTAATATAACAGTTTTGCCAACGGATATCAGGTAATGTAATTGCCTTCACACCAAATTGAAGCTTTTCAACGGGACGTTCTAATTCCTCCACATAGGCATAGAAATTCGCTTCAACTGCTGGGAAAATATGATCACGTTTTGCCGATCCGCGTGTTACTTGCAAATAAATTTTCCCGTTAGTAGTTAATTGATTAACCTTTACTAGTTGTTTTAACTCAATTCGTACTTGCTCTTTGGTGAAAGGTAAAGTTAGCTTAATTGCTTCTGCTGAACGAAATAAACGATCGATGTGCTTTGAAAGCAAATAACAATCTCCATTATAAACGCGAATTACTTCATAAATGCCATCCCCGAATTGTAAGCCGCGTTCTTCGAATGGATAATGCAATTGTGTACTATTTATTAATCCAGTCTGGGTCAGGATCATCGGATTATCAATCATTATTATCAACTCCCTTATTCATTAATTTAGTAAAGTTTATTATAACAAAAATTTATAATAATAGCGTGAGAGTTTACTAACTCTCACGCTTTACGATAGTTTCAATGGTTTTGTATTGTCGTTTCTTTACGTTTCGAACGATTATGCCAAGTTTTAAATAAAATACCATGCTTCGGACTAAAGAAAAAAGCAAGAGCGAATAAGATACCAACTGCTGTTGCCATTGAACCCGCAATCGAAACATTCCAATAGACAGCTCCTAGATATCCTAATAATGCAGATACAACACCAATTACTCCGCTTAGTATTAAGATATTTAAGAAGCGGTCTGTTAACAGATAAGCAGTTGCACCAGGTACAATTAACATGGCAACGACAAGTATTGCACCTACACTATCAAATGAAGCAACAGTCGATAAAGAAACCATTGTCATTAGTAAATAGTGCATAAAGACAACGGGTACCCCGATTAACGTGGCAAACTGTGGATCAAATGTAGAAGTTTTAATCTGTTTATAGAATAAACCGATTAATATGAAGTTTATCACTAAAACACTGCCTAGCATCCAAACTGCTTTGGGCCCATAATCATTACCGTTAATTTGAACAGTATCCCACGGTACAAAAGCTATTTCTCCCATTAAAGCATGTTGTGTATCAAGGTGCACTTGATCACCAATAAAGGAAATAAATACAACAGCTAAAGCGAATAATGTGGTGAAGACAACGCCGATTGCTGCATCGGACTGAACGCCTGAGTTATCCAATGCTTCTACTAAAAATGCGGTTACCAAACCAACAATAGCTGCACCAATCAGCATTGGAATGCCATTTAAGGATTGTGTAATAAAGAATGCACCGACAATTCCTAAAAGGACAGTATGACTAATTGCATCTGCAATCATAGACATTTTTCGTAAGACTAATAAGGAACCAGTTACCCCACAAGTTAGTCCTACAAGGCAGCCTGTAAGAACAATCCAAAATGTATAGGTCATACTATTCTCAACCCCTTTAGTAAAATGCCTTTACGCTTACCAAATAACAAACTAATGAAAAAAATAAAGGAGGCACTTAAAACGATCATAGGTCCAGTTGGTAAGTCACTTATAACTGTACTCATACTTGCACCAACCATCCCGGAGATACCCCCAAATATTCCTGCTAACCAAGCCATAACACTCAGATTTTCAGTCCAATATCGAGCAGCTAATGGAGGAGTAATTAATAAGGCCGCAATTAATACGACACCTACCATTTGAATTCCAATCACAACAATCCCGACAATAAGAAAAAGTAAAACGCCATTAAAGAAGCTTACAGGTATACCTATCCCACGTGCGAATGATGGGTCAAAAATACTTATCTTAAACTCTTTAAAACAAAAAGTGGTAACAATCATTAATAAAAGGGAACTAACAGCAATTAATTGAACGTCGCTTTTAATTAAAGAGGCAGCTTGCCCAAAGATAAATGAATTTAATCCTGCTTGATTCCCACTAGAGTTTTGTTGAATATATGTTAATAAAACAATTCCAAAGCCAAAGAATACCGAAATAATGATACCTATTGCTGCATCTGTCTTTATTCTAGAGTGCTTGATAATAACCTGAATAGCTTGTGTAGCTAGCAAACTTGTAATAGCAGCACCTATTAATAACAATGGCATCGATTTTTCTTGAAATATAATGAAAGCAATACAGACACCGGGAAGTGCAGCATGTGCCATAGCGTCACTGATAAGACTTTGTTTTTTTAACAAAACAAAACTTCCTATCATGCCACTTGCAAATCCCAATAATAAACTGCCCATTAAAACCCATTGAACATTTGCACTTGAAAACAACGAGACAACTTCAGTCCACATCTTACAATCCTCCCTGAAGTACGATTGGAGTCTTTTGTAAGAATGATATTTTCCCGCCATATGTTTGTTCTAAGTTATCTAAGGTAAAAACTGATTGTGTCTCACCGTATGCGATTGGAGTTTTATTAAGCAACAATACGTGATCAAAGTAATCTTCAACTGTTTGTAAATCATGATGGACAACTAGAACTGTTTTTCCTTGATCTTTCCATTCCTTCATTAATTTTATAATTGCCTTTTCTGTTGCAGCATCGACTCCAGCAAAAGGTTCATCCATAAAGTAAATTGTCGCATCTTGAGCAAGTGCCCGTGCTAAGAAAACCCGTTGCTGTTGTCCACCTGAAAGTTGACTGATTTGTCTCTGTGCATAATCTAACATACCAACTTTATCTAGACATGTTCGTGCCCAATCTATTTCTTTCTTTTTTGCTCTTTTGAAGAATCCAATTTCACGATATCTGCCCATTAAGACAACATCCAGTGCATTTGTCGGGAAATCCCAATCAACTTCACTTCGTTGTGGAACGTAACCGATTAGTTGCTTTTGTTGTGCATAAGATTTCCCAAAAACTTGTACATCGCCTGCTTGCATAGGAATGAGGCGTAATATTGATTTAATTAATGTTGATTTACCTGCCCCATTTGGACCGATAATACCTGTAAGTGATCCAACTGGTACACGAAAAGAAACATGTTCAAGTGCGGGTTGTTTATCATACAAGACTTTCAGGCCATTTATTGTTAAAGCATCCATTTTTCATATACCTCCTTTATTTTAGTGCCTCTACAATCGTATCAACGTTATGTTTAAACATTCCTGCATACGTACCTTCTTCAGTTCCAGCTTCACCCATAGCATCAGAATATAATTCTCCACCAATGGAGACATCATGACCTGCTTCTTTTGCGCCTTCAACGACTGCGTTGATAGAACGGTCAGAGACACTACTCTCAACAAAAACACCTTTTACATTTCTATCAATTAATAGATCAATAATTTTTTGGACATCATTCACACTATAATCGGATTCGGTGCTTAAACCTTGTAAACCGACCACTTCAAATCCGTAAGCTTTGCCAAAATAATTAAAAGCATCATGAGCTGTTACTAAAACTCTACTTTCTTCAGGGATTTCTTCAAAACGTTCTTTTGCGTAGATATCTAACGCTTCTAACTCAGCTAAGTAGTCAGCGGCATTTTGACTATAGCTTTCTTCGTTGTCTGGATCGATATTGATTAAATCATCACGTACTGCCTCCACACTATATGACCACATCGATATGTCGAACCAGACGTGAGGATCAGTGATAGTAGGGCTCTCTGGATCACTTAATAATTTACTTTCGGGAATGTTTTCTGACACTGGTGTAGTTGTTTTATCTTGTTCCATTTGTTCAAAGATTTCCCCCATTTGGCCTTCCAAATGAAGTCCGTTATAAAAGATGATATCAGCTTGATCCAGTGTTTGGATGTCTCCTTGAACTGCATTGTATAAATGGGGGTCAACACCAGGACCCATAAGGCTTGTTACATCTACATGTTCTCCTCCAATATTTTCAACTGCATCTGCAATTTGTGCGATGGTGGTGACTACTTTTAGTGGTTCTTCTGATTTATTAATTGTTTCCTCATCTTGAGTAGAGCATCCAAATAGTCCAACTAAAAGGAATCCTATACTAACAATTAAGCGTTTTTTCATTTAAACTCCTCCTTATAAATTAGCTTTGCTTAAATTTTATGTGTTAAACTAAAAAAGTTTCCTTAAGGCAAATTATATTCTTTAAGGAAATAAAGTCAAGAGGTATTCTGGAATTTTACAAAGAATTAATTGTTTAAAGTTAAGCATGTAAATAAACAAATGATAATAATTGTTATTTTACAAAGAAAATAGTCAAAGTTAGCAAGAAGGGGTTGCATTCATAAATTTAGGTAGGTATAATAGAAAACATCATTTCAAACAGCGACAGATTATGTGACAATGAATTTTTGGAGTCCCATTTAAAAATGCGGGTGTAGTTTAGTGGTAAAACCTCAGCCACGAGCATAAGCTTCATGAATTAACATCGAGTTGTCCCGAAGCATGAATCATCACTGAATAAGCTAGAAGATACAGGGACATGATTTGTGGGTATAGATTAAAGAAAAAGAACAATTTATAATGCGGGTGTAGTTTAGTGGTAAAACCTCAGCCTTCCAAGCTGATGTCGAGGGTTCAATTCCCTTCACCCGCTCCATACATATGTGTACAACGCAGTGTTTCGTTGATTTACAACGAAGTATTGCGTTTTTTAATTTGGTGTTACCAAGTGCCTCAACTTTTTCACAGAAAATAAACCGCGACGTAACTTGCTAGACACCTGCTACGTCAATAAAGGCTTTCGCATATATAGTTAATTAGATATATTACTTGATACATGCTTAAGAAAGGTTGTATTCTAAGAGGGCACAATGTATGAGAAGGTGGTTTGAAAATGAAACAATTACAAGAAAAGTTACAACAAATAGATGGTAAAGGTTATAAAGCATATAAATCAATTTACGGGAGATATTCATTTCATCGATTTGAATTATGTGTGGATTATGTTCAAGGAGATCCATATGCTACTCCATCAAAAGTACGAATAATTATACCAACAGCTTACCGGAAAATCAGATCGGACTGGAAGGAAGACCGTAATCGGAAAATATATGTAGAAGATTTGATTGCGCGAAGTTTAGCGAAGTCTATTACTGAAAACACCTTAAATAATAGAGAAAAAGGTTTAATTACTATTGATGAACCAGGACAAGAAATTTTAGAACGTACTGCAGTGTCAGTTGATGCCGAACATGTAACGATTTGCTTAACTGTTAACCTGCCAGCAAACGGTCGTCGAATTAATGGAAAAGAAGCAAAATATCTTTTCTTTGAAATGATGCCCAATGTATTAACAGGATCGATTTTTGCTATTAAAGATGAATCGTTTCAAGAAGTAGTAGAATTATCTGATCAACACCAAGCTATCAGAGCTGAAATGAAGAAGAATAAGTGGATTACCTTTGTTGCAGATAATGCAATTCTGCCGCGGGAAAGTGGTATTAGTAACCGCCCATTAAAGAACGCTGTACCGTTTAAGAGTCCAATTGCTAATCAGGTGAAGATAGACCTGCCAAATCAGGAGGAAGCAATTTCTGGATTGGCGATATCGGAGGGAATTACACTTATCGTTGGCGGAGGATATCATGGTAAAAGCACACTATTACAAGCGATGGAGCGTGGTGTTTATCATCATATAAAAGGCGACGGACGTGAATATGTTCTAACTGATCCTACTGCTGTAAAAGTACGCGCTGAAGACGGCCGAAAAGTTAGTGGTGTGAATATCTCTGCTTTTATTAAGCAGTTACCACATCAGCAACATACAACGAAGTTTACAACAGATAATGCAAGTGGAAGTACTTCACAGGCAACAAACATTATGGAGGCTCTTGAAGCGGGAGTAGGTACGTTGTTAATTGATGAAGATACGAGCGCAACAAATTTCATGATCAGAGACAGACGGATGCAAGAATTGGTTGCGAAAGAAAAGGAACCAATTACACCCTTTATAGATAAAATTAATCAATTAAAAGATCAACTAGGAATATCAACAATATTTGTTATGGGTGGATCTGGTGATTATTTTGACATTGCTGATCAAGTGATTATGATGGATGAATATAGACCGAAAAACGTAACGAAATTAGCGAAAGAAATAGCTAGTAAGTATCCTGCAAATCGTTTAGAGACAAAAGAAACAGATTTTGGCGACATACCAAATCGCATTCTCTTACAAAATAGTATACAAACGTATAAAGGCAAGAAATCAAGAGTACAAGCAAAAGGGCTGTCAACAATTATTGTTGGAAACACAGCTATTCAATTGGATTATCTTGAACAGCTTGTTGATAGTTCTCAAACGAATATGATTGCTATGCTTATTCATTATTTGGATAAAAATCAAATTTTAAAAAGTGAAATGACAATAGCCAACTTATTAGATGAAATAGAAATGCAATTTGAAACAGAAGGTCTTGCTTCATTTGCTCCTTTTGCTGATAAACATCCAGGTGAATTAGCTAGACCACGTCGGTTTGAAATAGCTGGTGCTTTAAATAGAATGAGAACTGCAATAGTAAAATAGCGTTTATCAAGGATAAAGAAAGGAGGTAATATGATGGCTTATGAACAATTAAAAGCAGAAATCATTGCGTATAGTAAAGAGATTGGTATTGATAAGATAGGATTTGCTGCTTCAAATGAATTTTCAGAAATGAAATCCCGTTTGAAGTTACAACAAGAAGATGGCTATCAGTCTGGTTTCGAAAAAGGAACGATAGAAGAGCGAACAGAGCCAGAACTTTTGTTAGCTAATGCGCAGTCAATAGTAGCAATTGCAGTAGCTTACCCCTCCAGATTAAAGAACCCGCCAAATAGTAAAAAAGGAGATCGCCGTGGTAATTTTTGTCGAGCTTCATGGGGAACGGATTATCATACAGTTCTAAATGAAAAGTTAGATAAATTGAGTGCCTTTATTGCGACAAAAATAACAGGATTCCAATTTCGATCAATGGTAGATACGGGTGAATTATCAGATCGAGCGGTAGCAGAGCGAGCAGGTATTGGTTTTAGTGGAAAAAATTCAATGATTATTACACCCGAGTTTGGATCTTATGTCTATTTGGGTGAGATGATAACAAATATTCCGTTTCCTCCCGATCAACCAGTTGATGATAGTTGTGGTGAGTGTACAAAATGTTTAGATGCTTGTCCAACAGGTGCACTAGTTGCACCTGGAAGGTTAAATGCACAAAATTGTATTGCATTTGTTACACAAACAAAAGGATTCTTGCCAGATAAATATCGTGAATTGATGGGCAATCAATTATATGGCTTTGATACATGCCAGTTAGTTTGTCCGAAAAATAAGCAAGTGGATACCCACCTACATCCTGAATTAGAACCTGATCCAGAACTTGTAAAGCCTAAATTACTTCCATTACTCTCCATGTCAAATCGTGAATTTAAGGAGAAATTTGGTTCAATGGCAGGAAGTTGGAGAGGGAAAAAGCCAATTCAGCGTAATGCTATTATTGCATTAGCTCATTATAAAGATGAAACAGCACTAGATGAGTTAACACGCTTAATGAAAGAAGATCCACGTCCGGTAATACGAGGAACTGCCGCATGGGCTATTGGGAAAATTGGTGTAACTTCAGGTTATGATGCAATTCGTGCTGCTCAATTAAACGAAGTGGATGGGGAAGTTTTAGAAGAAATGGAAAAAGGATTAAGATTTGAACAAACAAAAGTGAATGTATAACCTCAATGTTCATGCTCTTCTCACTAAGTTCATATAGATAGTGTAGAGGAGTTGATATAAATGCCATGGACAAAAAAACTTCAACACTATTGGCAAGAACAATTAGCCGTAGATCGTGCTTCAGTAGCCGATAATTGGATTGTATCAAAGAAAAAGTTACATGAACAAAGAGGTAATAAAGTACCGCACATGTATGGGCAAGGTAAAGTTATTAGAAGTAGATCAATAAATCAAAAAGAAGTACAAATTGACTATTTGTTAAGTGTCACGTTCTTAATTAAACAAGAATCAGATTTCTATCAAGAAGAGGAACAATGTGAACATCAATGTTCCTTCTATAAAGGAACGCTAGTAGAGGATAAACCTAAAATTGTAGAAACGACGCCATCAAAGGAAGTAGTTAAGACAGGTGCAGATGAACCGTTGCTAAAGATAAGAGAACAGCGGTTTTCTTATGATCGACGTAAAGCTGTTCAATATGCTGAACGTTGGTGGAACGATTATAATCCAGCATACAAAAAATTTGATGTAGATTGTACCAATTATGTTTCCCAATGCTTACATGCAGGGGGGGCTCCAATGAGGGGGTATTCTAATCGTTCCAATGGTTGGTGGTATCAAAATGAAAATTGGAGCTACAGTTGGGCTGTTGCCCATTCACTTAGGTGGTATTTAAGTGGATCGTCACAAGGTTTGAAAGGAAAAACCATTGAAGAGGCAAATCAACTACTTCCAGGTGATGTTATTTGCTATGACTTTGAAGGTGATGGGAAATGGGACCATAACACGATCGTTGTTAGTAAAGATGAAAGTGGAATGCCTTTAGTAAATGCCCATACAAACAATAGTAGACATCGGTATTGGGATTATCAAGACTCTTATGCATGGACACCAGAATGCAAATATAAGTTTTTTCGAATTGGTGAAGATTAAATGAATTTTATGCTATAATAAGCTAGTTATTATTGTTCTAGAGGTGAAAAAAATGGGCTTGCATGTCGTATTATATCAACCAGAGATCCCTGCCAATACAGGAAATATTGCACGGACTTGTTTAGCAACAAATGCAACATTACATCTTATTCATCCATTAGGATTTTCCACGGATGATAAAATGCTTCGTCGTGCTGGGCTCGATTACTGGCAAGATGTTAAAATTATGTATCATGATTCAATTGAAGAGTTATATGAGAAATTCCCTGTAAGTGAATTTTACTATATTGAGAATTTTGGTAAGAAGTATTACAGTGATTTTGATTTTAGTGATGCAGAAAAAGAACTTTTCTTTGTATTCGGTAGAGAAACAAATGGCATACCGAAATCTTTATTAGAAGGAAAAGAAGATCGCTGTTTACGAATTCAGATGGCGCAAAATGATAAGGTTCGCTCACTAAATCTCTCTAATACTGCAGCAATAATTGTCTATGATGTTTTAAAACAACAAGGGTTTCCAAATATGCATTAATAAAATAAGTGCGATTCATTTAGTGACAGACTAAATGAATCGCACTTATTTTATGCTAACAAGCATTCATTTTCTTTCGTCACCCGACATAGAATAAAAGTATCTAGTGAAAGGGATACTTAGGGAGGCAATTGGATGGACATATTGCGTAAAGTTAGAGAACATCGTGAAGAACAGGAAACATTAAAATGGGAAGGCACATTGGAAGATTATTTAGAACTTCTAAAGGAACGGCCTTATTTGGCTCAATCGGCACATTCACGGGTATATCAGATGATTCAGGATCAAGGAATAGAAGAAATAGATGGCCACAAACAATATAACTTTTTTAAAGATCAAATTTTTGGTTTAGAAGAGTCATTGGAACGGTTAATTGAAGAATACTTTCATCCAGCTGCAAAAAGACTTGATGTAAGAAAGCGAATACTATTATTGATGGGCCCTGTTAGTGGTGGTAAATCAACATTGGTTACTTTGTTGAAAAGGGGACTAGAGGAATATACCTTTACAGATAAGGGGGCAGTGTATGCTATCAAAGGTTGCCCAATGCATGAAGATCCGCTTCATCTAATTCCACATCATCTACGAGCCGAATTCGAACAAGATTATGGAATTAGGATAGAAGGTAATCTATCACCGCTTAATGTGATGCGTTTAGAAGAAGAGTATAAAGGTAGGATTGAAGATGTCTTAGTGGAACGAGTCTTCTTTTCAGAAGATAAACGTACCGGGATTGGTACTTTTAGTCCATCAGATCCTAAATCACAAGATATTGCTGATTTAACTGGTTCAATCGACTTCTCTACAATCGCAGAGTATGGTTCAGAGTCTGATCCGCGTGCTTATCGCTTCGATGGTGAATTAAATAAAGCAAATAGAGGGATGATGGAGTTTCAGGAGATGTTAAAATCTGATGAAAAATTCCTTTGGCACTTATTATCTTTAACACAAGAAGGAAACTTTAAAGCGGGAAGATTCGCACTGATTTCTGCAGATGAATTGATTGTTGCTCACACAAATGAATCAGAGTATCGCTCCTTTATTTCTAACAAAAAAAATGAAGCATTACACTCACGGATGATTGTAATGCCAATTCCATATAATTTAAAAATGAGTAAGGAAGAACAAATTTATCAGAAAATGATTCAAGAAAGTGATATCAAAGATGTGCATATCGCACCGCATACTTTGAAAGTGGCAGCTATGTTTACTACCCTAACGCGTTTAAAGGAATCAGCAAAAGGTAGCATAAGTTTACTTAAAAAAATGTATCTATATGATGGTCAAACCGTTGAAGGTTTTAGTGATACAGATGTACCAGAGTTGAAAAAGGAATTTAATGATGAAGGAATGAGTGGAATTGATCCAAGGTATGTTATTAATCGTATTTCATCTACTATTATAAAAAAAGAGATGAATTCCATTAATGCCTTAGATGTGTTGCGTTCATTAAAAGATGGTTTAGATGCCCATGCTTCTATTTCAAAAGAACAAAGGGAAAGCTATTTAAACTTTATTTCTATTGCGCGCAAAGAATATGACGAATTAGCGAAAAAAGAAGTACAAAAAGCATTTGTTTATTCATACGAAGAATCAGCTAAGACGCTTATGGATAATTATTTAGATAACGTGGAAGCATTTTGTAATAAATCAAAGTTAGAAGATCCTTTAACGGGCGAGGAAATGCAACCAGATGAAAAGCTAATGCGATCTATTGAAGAGCAAATTGGTATCTCTGAAAATGCAAAAAAGGCGTTTCGTGAGGAAATTTTAATTCGGATTTCTGCCTATGCGAGAAAAGGAAAGAAATTTGATTATCAATCACATGAACGCTTACGTGAAGCAATTCAGAAAAAACTTTTTGCGGATCTAAAAGACGTAGTGAAAATTACCACTTCATCGAAAACACCAGATGAACAACAATTGAAAAAAATGAATGAAGTTGTTGCAACATTGATTGATGAATATGGATATAATTCAACGTCTGCAAATGATTTGTTACGTTATGTTGGAAGTCTTTTAAATCGTTAATCCTCCATATGGGGGGATTTTTTTTATTGTTTACAAAAAACACAAAAATTTGGACGAATATCACATTGTTTCCATGAAAAGAATAGGTTATATTAAGAAATAAGAGTTACTTAGAAGACATGGAGGGATTTCACGTGACGAAAAGAGAATCAAAGGAGCGATTCTGGCGCAATATTCATGCTGCTAACAGAAGCTACATCGAAGAACAATATCGCATGTTTTTACAAAACGCTACTAGCGTTCCTACATCCTTTCGTGACATGTTTGAGCAATATGGTGCCCCTAATTGGGCTGACCAGTCTATAAATGAAGAAAATAGAAACGATATATCGTTTGATATGATAAAAAAGGTAACTGCCACCATACAACTTGTTGAAGCCATTCGGCGATATGGACATCTAGCAGCTAAGATCTATCCTGTAGGGAGAAAGAAAAATCGACATTCGACATTAATATTACCTGTGAGCTATGGTTTGACTGAAGAAGATTTAATGGCTATTCCTGCAACACTAATTTGGGAAACACCTCAACTTGGGCTTGAGACAGCACATGATATTATTGAGATGTTAAAAAGCTGTTATTCTAATACGATATCTTTTGAATATGATCATGTAAATCAACATGAAGAGCGGAAATGGTTACAGGACCAGATTGAATTAGGAGATTATAGGGTTCCTTTTTCAGAAAGTAAGAAAAAGAATTTATTAACAAATTTAATTGAAGTAGAGGGATTTGAAAAGTTTCTTGGGAAAACATTTGTTGCACAAAAAAGATTCTCTATTGAAGGTTTAGATGTTATGGTCCCGATGTTAAATTTACTTGTTCAACAATCTTTATATGATGAGACAGAAAATGTCATGATTGGTATGGCCCATCGTGGCCGATTAAGTGTCTTAACACATATTTTAGGTAAACCATTTGATTTATTATTCTCTGAGTTTCATCATGCACAGAACAAAGCATTACTTCCAATTTCTAATACGCATTCTATTACGTATGGTTGGACTGGAGATGTTAAATACCACTTTGGGGCAAAGCGTGATATTGGTAAAGAGAAACCTTCTCCAACTCGAATTACGTTAGCGCATAATCCATCACATTTGGAATTTGTAAATCCAGTGGTAGAAGGTTTTACACGTGCTTGTCAAGATTATCGTTTTCAATCGGGGTACCCAAAACAGGACCAAGATAAAGCGTTTAGTATTCTAATCCATGGTGATGCTGCGTTTATTGGGCAAGGTGTAGTCGCCGAGACACTTAATTTAAGTGCTTTACCGGGTTATCAAACCGGCGGAACCATTCACTTAATTGCTAATAACCAAATCGGCTTTACAACAAATCATGAACAGAGTAGATCGACGCGTTATGCTAGTGACTTAGCCAAGGGATTTGAGATTCCAATTGTACATGTTAATGCGGATGATCCAGAAGCGTGTCTTTCGGCAATGAAATTGGCATGTGCTTACCGTAAGAAATTCCATAAAGATTTCTTGATTGATCTTGTTGGTTATCGTCGCTACGGCCACAATGAAATGGATGAGCCTAGAGCAACGCAACCAGCACTTTATCAAGAAATTGATCAGCATCCAACAGTCACAGCACTTTATGCTAATAAGTTAATAAAAGAATCGATTATAGATGCTGGTGCATTCCATTCTATCCAACAAAAAGTATGGAATGATCTGCAAGAGATATATGAAAACATGAAAGAAAATAATAATGATACGTATGAACCAAAGGCTGCACCAACAGCGTTAGCTTATGGATTGGAACAATTTAATACTGCAGTGCCATTTCAATTACTAGATCAATTAAATAGTAAGTTACTAAATCGTCCAGAAGGTTTTACTACATTTCAAAAGTTGGAAACAATTTTAAAGAAGCGGGCCAGAGCATTTGATGAGAATCAAACAGTTGATTGGGCAAGTGCAGAGGTTTTAGCCTATGCTTCGATTTTGACAGATGGTATTCCAATTCGTTTGACAGGTCAGGATACAGAACGTGGAACATTTGCGCATCGTCATCTCATGTTACACGATGTGCATACTGGCGATCGTTATTGTCCATTGCATGGTTTAGGTAATAGCACAGCATCATTTTCTATTCATAATAGTCCATTATCAGAAGTTGCAGTATTAGGATTTGAATATGGTTATAGTGTTGAAGCACCAAAAACACTGGTTATATGGGAAGCCCAGTTTGGCGATTTTGCAAATGTGGGTCAAGTTATGTTCGACCAGTTTATTTCGTCAGGCCGAGCGAAATGGGGAGAAAAATCAAATATGGTATTTTTATTACCACATGGTTATGAAGGGCAGGGGCCTGAACATTCGAGTGCTCGACTGGAACGTTTTTTATCTTCAGCTGCAGAAAACAATTGGATTATTGCAAACGTCACAACAAGCGCACAATACTTCCATCTATTACGAAGGCAAGCAGCCCTGGTCGACAGTGACGCAGCTCGTCCGCTCATTGTGATGACGCCTAAAAGCTTGTTACGACATGCTGCTGTTGTTTCGCACATCGATCTATTGTCAGAGGGTAGATTTGAAACTTGTATGTCAACTAGTAAAGTAGACGGGGATTATAGTAGCGTTAAACGTATTATAATTGGTAGTGGTAAAGTTATGATTGATTTGAATGAAGCGTTAATCAAATTAGACAATACAGATTGGGTACATGTCATTCGTCTAGAGCAAATCTATCCATTCCCAAAGAGTGAAATTGATTATATTTTCGCTGCTTGTGAAGGTTTAGAGGAAGTGATTTGGATTCAGGAAGAACCAGAAAATATGGGGGCATGGAATTTTGTGAAAGATAGGTTATACCGTCTATTGCCAGAAACAGTCAGACTACGATTTGTTGGTAGATGGGAAAGATCAGCACCTGCTGTAGGTGACTTGTCTATTCATAAAAACGAACAAAAGCATATTATTGAAACTGCTCTAGAAGACAGAACAAGTGCTTTTCAGAAACCTGCATATTTTGTTAAATAATCTTAGGCGGGAGGGTGTCCTGATGATCGAATTGAAAATTCCAGAGTTGGCTGAATCTATTACAGGTGGAACAGTTGTAGAATGGCTTGTAGAAACAGGAGATACAGTAAAAAAAGGAGATCCTGTTTTAGAAATAGAAACGGATAAAATTAATGTAGAAATACCCGCAAATGCTAGTGGTGTCATAACATCTATTCATAAGCAAGTGGAAGAAGAAGTACTAGTCGGTGACATTGTTGCTATCATCAATGATAAGGAAGAATTAACTGGTAATAAACCAGGTAAAGATGAAAAAGAATCTAGATTACGAGAGCGTGCCATTCATACTGGCGAATTTAAAAAGGCTGAGGATTACATTGTAGCAACGCCTTCAGTTAGGAAAAAGGCGCGACAGTTAGCTATCGATCTAAGAGAATTAAATGGACAAGATCACATTAAGAGGATTCAGCATAGCGACATAGAAGCGTTTGCTAAACAAAAAGATTTAATAGTAGGAAATAAATCTCTAACAAACGCTTCTGAAGAAGTAGAAAAACAAGTAACGAATACATTCATAAAAGAACCTACTAAACAGATCGAAAGAGTTAAAATGAGTCCTCGTCGTCGTACGATTGCCAAACGATTAGTGGAAGCACAACAAGAGGCAGCGATGCTAACAACATTTAATGAAATTGACTTATCAGTTGTGATGGAGATTCGTGCCAAACGAAAGGATGCATTTTTAAAGAAACATGGTGTTAAGCTAGGTTTGATGTCATTTTTTACGAAAGCAGTTGTTATGGCACTTAAGGAATTTCCGATTTTAAATGCAGAGCTACAAAGTGATGAAATTTTATTGAAGAAGTTTTATGATATTGGAATAGCAGTATCTACTAATGATGGTTTAGTTGTACCAGTACTTCGCGAAGCAGATAAACTTGGATTTGCTCAAATTGAAACAGAAATAAGCCGATTAGGTGAGAAAGCAAAGGCAAGGAAGTTAGAACTAAGCGATTTACAGGGTGGAACGTTTACTATAACAAATGGTGGGGTATTTGGTTCATTATTTTCAACACCTATTCTAAATGCACCCCAGGTCGGGATTTTGGGAATGCACACCATTCAGAAAAGGCCGGTTGTATTAGAAGACGATACCATTACAGTTAGACCAATGATGTATGTTGCACTTTCATATGACCATCGTATTATTGATGGAAAAGATGCTGTTCAATTTCTGATGTATGTAAAACGATTACTTGAAACACCATATGATCTTTTATTAGAAAGTTAATTCCAAGAGTCACATTAGATGTGACTCTTTATTTTTATGTTAATTAAATTAATTGATTTTTCTAAAATCTTAATCAAAACAATATCTACTGCATATAATAAGAAAACACACACAATAAGGAGGGGATTTACACATGTCTAAAAGTTTCTTGATTTCAGAAGATGACTGGTCACTTCATCGCAAGGGATATGATGATCAAAAGCGTCATCAAGATAAGATTAAAGATGTTCTTAAGCAGAAGCTCCCCGACCTCGTAAGTGAAGAAAGTATTGTTATGTCTAGAGGGAAAAATATTATTCGAATTCCAATTCGTTCATTAGATGAATATAAAATCCGCTACAGTCAGGAGAAAAATAAACAAGCAGGGCAAGGTGATGGTGAAAGTAAGGTTGGTGACACTGTTGCAAAGGGTGGAAAGCCTAAACAAGGTAATGGAACAGGTGAAGGAGCCGGTGATCAACCTGGAACGGATTATTATGAGGCTGAAATATCTATGGAAGAGTTACAAGAAGCTTTTTTTAGTCAACTAGAGTTACCTAATTTACAAGAAAAAGAGAAAGATAATATCGTACTAACTGATGTAACCTTTAATGATATTCGAAAAAAAGGTTTAGAAGGTAATATTGATAAGAAACGTACTTTATTAGAAGCCTACAAACGAAATGCAAGGCAAGGAAGTGCTGTATTTCATCCAATTTATCCCGATGATTTACGATTTAAAACGTGGAATGAAATTGAAAAGCCGCAATCTAAAGCAGTTGTCTTAGCAATGATGGATACGAGTGGAAGTATGGGGCAATTCGAGAAATATATGGCACGTAGCTTCTTTTTTTGGATGACACGTTTTCTTCGGACTAACTATGCAACAGTAGATATTGAATTTATAGCGCATCATACGGAGGCTAAAGTAGTAGATGAAGAAGCATTTTTTTCTAGAGGTGAAAGTGGAGGAACCATCTGTTCATCAGCTTATAAAAAGGCATTAGAATTGATTGAATCAAAATATGATCCTGCGCAATATAATATTTATCCTTTTCATTTATCTGATGGTGATAACCTTACCTCAGATAACAGACGTTGTGTAGCATTGGTAAAAGAACTGTTATCATACGCAAGTTTATTCGGTTATGCGGAAGTAAATCAATATCAGCGTCATTCTACATTAATGCAAGTATTTAAAGAATTTGATCAACCAAATCTTGATCATTTTATTTTGCGAAAAAAAGAAGATGTTTATTATGCGATGCAACACTTCTTTAAAAATGATAAAAAGGAAGTATATGCATAATAGATTTGTAATAATATATCAATTTAAAAGACCAAATCGAACATTGATTTGGTCTTTTATTGATTGATAATAAATAGATAAGTTTCCTATATATATATGCTAAAATAAATTTAAAAGAAAACAAGGGAGAGCGAAAAATGTTAATACATAGGATTGATGGAGAAGTCTCATTGAGAATGTTTAATGAAAGTGACGCTGAAGAATTTTACAATTTAACGATTAGTTCAAAAGACTATCTAAGAGAATGGCTTGGATGGCTTGACTATATTGAAAGTATAGAAGATACTACTCAAAATATCAAAACGAGATTAAAGGCTTTTGCAGAAAATGGTGGCTACCCAAAATCTTTTGCGATAATTTATAAGGGAGATATTGCAGGAACAATTGGATTTAATACTCTTAATAAAAACGATAAAATGGGTGACATTGGTTATTGGTTAGGTAAAGATTTTCAAGGTAATGGTATTATGACAAGGGCTTTTATGTCTATAATTGATTATGGATTTAACGAACTTGGACTTAATAGAATTGAGATAAGCGTCGCTACTGATAACAAAAAAAGTAGAGCTCTTCCTGAACGTTTTGGTTTTAAAGTAGAAGCTGAATTAAGACAAGCAGAATGGCTGTATGACCATTATGTAGACCACGTTATTTATGGACTTTTGGCGGAAGAAATAGAAAAAATCCATGTTTAAAAAATAAAAACGCTCAACGTACTTGAAGAATTCCAAGTGTGTTGAGCGTTTTTCTAGTTTTTAAGGTGTCCAATATGTGTAATCATCGCTTTCCCATAAAGTAAGGAATAAATCATTCCATTCTGTTGCTAATGTAGTATTTTCAATGGAAAAAAGAAGTTCTTGATTTTCTTCACTAGAGTTGTCTGTATAATTAAATGAACCAGCCACTACTGTTGTTTGATCTGCAATTGTTAATTTTAAATGCATTTTAGTTTCGGTATTTATCTTGATTGGAATACCAGCTTCCGAAAGTGAGGTAAAAATCTCCTCACTATCTTCATTCGTTATCTTTTCTTGATCTGTTATTATCTGAATAGCTACACCACGCTGATTTGCCTCAAGTATAGCCTCTGAAATAACTGTATCATCAAGATTATAAATAGCTATATCAAGGCTTTCGGTTGAATTGTTAATGATATCTAGCAATTGTTGTTCGGGATCTCCCTCCAAATTACTGAGAGAATAGGAGATTTTGCTTCCATTTGCATCTATTTCATTTGTATTGTTATCAAAGATGAAATAGACATTTAACAGGATGGAAAGTGCCAAAAAGACACTAAAAATTTTATTCATAAAATGTTCCTTTCTTAGGTGAGATGATATCCTCTACATTACCGATTATAAGATTCATTTCTTAAAAATCCCTTAACTGCCAATAGTATATTTATTTAAAAGATAGTTTTTTCAGAATATTGTATTTACTTTTTGTCAGAAAGTGTTACTATATGTATACTTTACGATTTTAACAGGGGGAAATGGATATGGTAACATTTTTACTTGCATTATTTGCACTTATACTTGGTTATATTTTTTATTCTAAATTTGTCGAGAAAGTTTTTGTAGTAAACGATGAAACAGTTACACCTGCATATAGTAAGCGTGATAATTTAGACTTTATTCCAATGAGTTGGTGGAAGGGAAACTTGATTCAATTGCTTAATATTGCGGGATTAGGTCCAATA